>VGEV01000124.1 GCA_016869175.1 Alphaproteobacteria bacterium | reverse complement strand
CCGCCTTATTCGCCGGACTTCAATCCGATCGAGCAGGCCTTCGCCAAGCTCAAAGCACATCTGCGAAAGGCTGCCGAACGATCCATCCCGGAGCTCTGGGACAGAATCGGCGCCATCCTCGACACCTTCTCAGCGGCCGAATGCCAGAACTTCTTCAGTCATGCCGGTTATGCGTAATCTCAAGCCAAAATGGCTCTAGACCGCGCCGCGCTGGCGCAAGTCGGCGATCGCCGCCTGGTTGAGCCCGAGTTCGCGTAAGACCTCGTCCGTGTGTTCGCCCAGTTCCGGGGTCGGCCGCAGCCTGTCCGGCTGGGGTGCCGCGCTCATGTGGATCGGCTGGCCCACCACGCGGATGTCGCCCAGCCTGGGGTGACTGACCGGCCGGGCGATGCCCAGATGCTGGACCTGCGGTTCGGCGAAGGTCCGGTCGATGGTGTTGATCGGCCCGGACGGCACGCCCGCCTCGTTCAACAGCCTGAGCCAATGCGCGGCGGGCTTGGTCTTGGTGATCGCGGAAATGCGCTCGTTGAGTGCCTTGCGGTGCTTGGAGCGCAACGCGCCGGTCTGATGCTCGGGATGGTCCAACAGGGAATTCGCCCCCAGCGCCTCGCAGAACCGCTTCCACAGCACCTCGCCCGAGGCGGCGATGTTGATATGGCCGTCCGTGGTCGGAAACACGCCGGTCGGGATCGCCGTCGGATGGTCGTTGCCAGCCTGGCCCGGCACCTCGCCTTTCATCAGCCAGCGCGCCGCCTGGAAGTCCAGCATGAAGATCTGCGCCTCGATCAGCGAGGTATGCACCCACTGACCCTTGCCGGTATGCTCGCGGCTGAGCAGCGCCAGAATGATCGCCTGCGCCAGCAGCAGGCCCGAGGTGAGGTCGGCGATGGGGATGCCGACGCGCACCGGCCCCTGGCCCGGCAGGCCGGTGATCGACATGAGGCCGCCCATGCCTTGCGCGATCTGATCGACGCCGGGCCGCGTGGCGTCGGGCCCGTCCTGGCCGAAGCCGGCGATCGAGCCATAGACGATGCGCGGGTTCCGCTTGGCGACGCTCTCGTAATCGACGCCCAGGCGGTACTTCACGTCGGAACGGTAGTTCTCGACGATCACATCGGCCTGTTCGGCCAACTTGAAGAAGATCTCCCGCCCTTCGTCGTTCTTGAGGTTGAGCGTCATCGCCCGCTTGTTGCGGTGCAGGTTCTGGAAGTCGAAGCCATGCCGGCCGCTGCCGATGGCGTCGCTGCCGGCGCCGGTCGGCTCGATCTTGATCACGTTGGCGCCCCAATCGGCCAGTTGCCGGGCCGCGGTGGGTCCGGCGCGATGCGCGGTCAGGTCGAGCACCGTGTAGCGGGCAAGCGGCAACTGGGTCACGAGCGCCTCCTTCAGAACGAGCCGATCACCTTGCGCACGACATGGCTGCGATTGAAGGTGTAGGGGCGCACCTCCTTCACCCAGCGGCCCTTCTCGCCGGCTTCCGCCCATTCCTTGCTCAACAGCACCTCCGGGCTCTCGAGTTCGTAGATCGCGGCATAGCGCGGCATGCCCTCGCCGGCGAGTGGCTTGCGTTCGCCGCCAAGCTGGAAGGCGGCGGGTTCCGTCTTCAACCGCGTCACTGCCAAGACGCCCTTCACCTTGCTCAGATAAGGCACGTGCTCGGTGTCATAGACCTCGTTGAACAGCGCCTCCTTGTCGGGTTGCACGTCCATGCTGGCGATGAAGACATAGCGGGTTTTCAGTGGCATCGGCGTCCTCCGGCACTTGATCAGTTGTTCGACAACAGGGCCGCGCGGAAACGGTCGCGGCAGAGCGAGGGATCCATGATGCGCTTCAATTTCGGCCCGTCGGTCGGCTTGACCCGCAGCAGCACGAAGCAGGTCGCGTTGCCGGCGCGGATCAGGCGTTGGCCATCGGCCAGGCCGTCTTCGTTCTCGATGCTGCGGGTAACGCGTATGCCGGCACCGGCGGCGATCCTTTCCAGGTCGACGCCCAGGCTGGTATGCGACTTCTGATAGCCGGTCTCGCCGTAATGGCCGTTGTCGACGCAGACGATGGACAGATTGGCCGGGTTCAGCACCGCGATGGTGGCCAGCGAGCCGACATTCATCAAGAGTTCGCCATCGCCCGTCAGCACCAGCACCTTGCGCTCCGGTTGCGCCAACGCCAGGCCCAGCCCCATCATCGCGGCCGCCCCCATGGCGCCGGCCAGGCAATAGGCGTTGGCGCCATCCCGGGTCAGCGCCGCCACGTCCTTGGCGGTGCCGGCAAGACCCGCGACGATCAGGAAATCCTGGTGCCGGCCGACCAGCGCCGGCACCGCGGTCGTGCGGTCCAGCAGGTAGCGCGGCGCGGGCGCGGCAGCGATGCCGGATGTGCTTGTGCTCATGGCCGATCCTCAGAACTTCTTGGCGCCGAGCAGCTTTTGCGTCAGCAGCACCGCCACCGCCTGGCCGCTCTGGAAGGCCATGGTCAGCGCGGCGCCGGCCGTCGGCAGCACCTCCTCCGGCCGCTCGATCCTGAGGCAGATCACGCCCATCGCCGCCAGCACCGGCTCGACCGCCTGGCCCATGGGATACTGCCAGGGATTGCCCTCGCCGAAATCGCCACGCATGCTGACGATGGTGAGCAGCGGGAAGCGGCCGCCTTTCATCAATGACAACAGATTGACGCAGTTGCCGACGCCGGAGGACTGCATCAGCAGCACCGCGCGCGCGCCGCCCAGGTCGGCTCCGGCGAGCAGGGCCACCCCCTCTTCCTCGGTCGTCAGTGGCACGGAATGGGCGCCGTTGTCCGCCAGCGAGCGGTCGATCAGCCGGGCATGTCCCGCATCCGGCACATAGGCGAACTGCGTCACGCCATTCTGGCGCAACAGATCGTACAGCGCGTCCTGCCAGTCGGCCGTGTTCGGTGCCTCGCCGTTCATGCCATCTCCCCCAGCCGCAAGCCTAGCCGCCCGGCAGGTCGTTGGCCACTGCCGGAGGCTTAGAAGGTGAACATCGGCCGGTCCGGTTCCTGGCCCATCAGCACCTGGCCGACGGTCTCGAACTGCGCCGCATGGCCCTGGATCTGCTGCGTCACGGTATGCACGTCGCGGAAGCGCCGCTCGAACGGGTTCTTCTCGAAGATCGCGAGGGCGCCGGCGGCGAGGTAGAGCGTCGTCACCACTTCGCGCGCCTGCTGGATGGCCCAGGTGCCGGCCAGCCGGATCGCCAGTTGTTGCTGGCGGTCCAGGCGGTCGCCGGGGCGCACGGCGTCCCAGATCTCGGCCAGCGAGCCCAAAAGGAACATGCGCGCCGAGCGCAGCTTGGCCTCCGCCTGGCCCACCTGCGACTGCACCACGTGGTTGGCGCCCCGCGCGAACCTGGCGCCGCGCGGCACGGTGTCCTTGGCGTCGGCGATGAAGGCCTCGAGCGTCGCCCGCGCGATGCCCAGCGCGATGCCGGCGAAGCCCGAGGCATAGAGCGTGCTGGCGGAGAAGACATAGAGCTTGCCGTCAACGCGCGGCGGGATATGCGCCCCGCGCGGCACCGACAGGCGTTCGGGTACGAACAGCTCGCTGACCGTGTAGCTGTCGCTGCCGGTGCCTTTCAGGCCGATCACCTGCCAAGTGTCCAGCACCGTCGCGCGTTCCTTGGGGAACAGCAAGGTGTAGATGGCGCGGCTGCCGTCGGGCCAAAGGCGCGGCCTGCCGTCCGGCTCGATCGCCCCGACATTGGCGCCAAGCCACGTCGCGTGCCGGCTGCCGCTGGCGAAGTGGAAGGTGCCGCTGACCCGGAAACCGCCCGGCACCACTGCCGCGGTGGCGCCGGCGGGCGGTCCCCAGGCGATCACCGCCCGCGGGTCGGCGAAGATCTCCGCCGCCGCCTCCAGCACCAGGTAGGCGCCAACCGTGACGCAGACATTGTTCTGGCCGACGCACCAGGCGGTGCTGGCGTCGTGCCGAGCGATTTGCTCCAGGATTTGCACGAAGGCGGTCGGCGGCAGTTCCGCCCCGCCATGTTCGGATGGCAAGAGCAGGCGGAACAGGCCGCGTTCCATGAGCGCGGCGAATAACGGCTCGGGCAGGTCGCGCAAGCGCTCGATCTCGTCGGCCTGGGCCTCGATCAGCGGCGCCAGCGAGTGCACGCTCGCCAGATACGCTTCGCCATCCCGCCTGAGCGCAAGAGCCATGCCCCGTCCCCGATCGCCGGAGCGAGGGTAGGCTGCGGCCGACCGGGCAAGCAATACCTGGCGCGGTGGGCTGGCCGGCGTTGCGACCCGAGGACGAATTGTTCTACCTTGACAAGGATCCGCCCGTTGGTGGGTGAAAGCAGCGCCTGCCGCAGGCGTTGGGAGAAGGCACGACCATGAACACCATGCTCCGCCGGCCAGAGGAACTGAGCGTTGTCGACACGGCCAAGCGGGTGTTGCCGGGCGGCGGCTTCGGCAACGTCTCCCATGACGTGGTAGTGGCGCGCGGCAAGGGCTCGCGGGTCTGGGACCTGAGCGGCAACGAGTATATCGACTATCTGATGGGCTCGGGCCCGATGATCGTCGGCCACTCGCACCCAGAGGTGGTGGCGGCTGTGCAGGCCCAGGTGGCCGACGGGATGACCTTCTTCGCCAACAACCAGCATGCCATCCTGCTGGCCGAGGCGATCGTGGAAGCGGTCAAGTGCGCTCAGCAGGTGCGCTTCGTCTCCACCGGCTCGGAGGCCGACCTCTATGCCATGCGGGTGGCGCGGGCCTACAAGAAACGCGACAAGATCCTGAAGTTCGAGGGCGGCTATCACGGCATGAGCGATTTCAGCCTGATGAGCCTGGCGCCCAAGCGCAGCACCAACTTCCCCCAGCCGCTGCCGGATTCCGCCGGCATCCCGAAGAGCCTGAAGGACGAGATGCTGGTGGCGCCCTACAACGATCTGGAGATCGTGCGCAGCATCGTGCGCGAGCACAAGAGCGAGCTGGCGGGCATCATCGTCGAGCCGTTCCAGCGGCTGATCCCGCCGAAGCCCGGCTTCCTGGAGGGCCTGCGCAAGATCGCCGATGACAACGGCCTGGTGTTGATCTTCGACGAGGTGGTGACCGGCTTCCGCTTCGCCTATGGCGGGGCGCAGGCCTATTACGGCGTCACCCCCGATCTCTGCACGCTGGGCAAGGCGATCGGCGGCGGCTTCGCGCTGGCGGCGATCGCCGGGCGGGCCGAGATCATGGCGCATTTTGACAAGGGCAAGGTGGGCGAGGACGATTTTGTCCTGCAGATCGGCACGCTGAGCGGCAATCCGGTGGCTGCCGTGGCCGGCCTGAAGACGCTGGAAATCCTGAAGCGGCCGGGTTCTTATGAGAAGATCTTCGCCACCGGGCGGGCGCTGATGGAGGGCTATCGCCGCATCCTGAAGGATACCCGCGTGCCAGCCCAGGTGGTGGGCGACGCGCCGATGTTCGACCTCTGCTTCACCGACAAGCAAGTGGTGGACTACCGCACGGCGATGGGCGATGCGGGAAAGCAGAAGCGCTACAACACGCTGTTTCGCGAGCGCGGCATCCTGAAGAGCGAGAGCAAGCACTACATCTCGCTGGCGCACGACGAGCGCGACGTGGCCGAGACGCTGGCGGCGTTCGAGAGCACGATGAAGGTGATGGCGGCCGAAATGCGGCGGTAGCGCGGCCGCTCAGCCGGCCATGTAGCTGTTCAGTTCGCCGGTCGGCATCGACGCATCGACGTAAACGAAGGTGCCCTGCTCCTTGGCTTCCCGCGCGGCCGCGATCAGCCCGCTCATCGCCGCGCGGTATAGCGACGTCGCCAGGCTGATCCGGCGCACGCCGGCGGCAGCGAGATCGGCTGCCGGGAACGAGCGGCCCTTGATGCCGACCATGAAATTGACCGGCTTGCGCAACGCTTGGCAAACCGCCTTGACCGCCGCCAGGTCCGGCAGACCCGGCGCCATCAGCACATCGGCCCCGGCCTGCTCGTAGGCTTGCAGGCGGGCGATGGTGTCGGCCAGGTCCGGACGGCCGCGCAGGAAATTCTCCGCCCGCGCGGTCAACGCAAAGGGAAAATCCAGCGAGCGGGCGGCAGCGACCGCGGCGGCGATGCGGTCCTTGGCGGTCGCCAGGTCATAGAGCGGCCGCTCTGGCTTGCCCGAGAAATCCTCGATCGAGCAGCCGACGAGGCCTGCGCCCGCCGCCAATCGCACCGTTTCGGCGACCGCGGCGGGGGCATCGGCGAAGCCGTTCTCGAGATCGGCCGAAACTGGCAGGTCGACCGCCGCCGCCACCACCCGGCTATGCGCCATGGCTTCCTCGCGCGTAACCATGCCGTCGCGCCGGCCCAGCGTGCCGGCGAAGGCGCCGCTTGAGGTGGCGATGGCGGCGAAGCCGAGCCCGGCCAGCACGCGCGCGCTCCCCGCATCCCAGGCGTTGGCCAGGATGAAGGCGCCCGGCCCCCGGTGCAGTTCCTGGAAGCGTTTCGCCTTGTCGGTCTGGTTCATGCTCATGTCCGCCTCCCGATCCCCGCCGCCAGCATATTGCGTCGCGCCGAGCGCCGCGATAGCGCCCGATGCTGTAGCGTGCCAGGGCCACCGGTGCCGCGCGAACCGGCCACCAGCGGATGGCCGGTCACGAATTGCCGCCGCGCTGGCCGACCCGAGTGCCCTCGCTCACCCGGTCGCTCGGATGCAGGATCACGGCGTCGCCCTCGGCCAGGCCGGACAGCAGCTCGGCGTGGCGATCGTTCATGCGGCCGAGCTCGACAAGCCGGGTTCGCGCACGGCCGTCCGCGACCCGAAAGACGGCCCACCTGTCGCCTTGCCGGAACAGCGCGCCAACGGGCAGCAGCAGCACGTCCTTGCCCTGCCACAGTACGATCCGCGCATCCACCTGGTAGCCATGGCCGAGCTGACGCCAGCGCGCCGGCGGATCGGTCAAATCGACAATGACGTTGACCCGCTGTTCCTCGATGCCCAGCGCGCTCACCTTGGTGACGCCGAATGGCTCGACCCGGCGCACCCGGCCGTTCAGGGCTCCCTCGCCGGCCCCGATCACCAGCGCGATCGCCAGTACCTGGCCGCGCAGATGCCAGAGATCGCGCAACAGCTTGCGGTCGAGCGCGCTTACCACTGCAATTCCTCGGCAGGCCGCCGGTGGGCATTGGCCACGATCTCGGCGATGGCGCCGTCGGCGAAGCGCACGACACGGTCGGCCATGTCGGCGATGGCCACGTTGTGGGTGATGAGCACCGTGGTAGTGCCGAGCTCCACGTTGATGCGCGCCAGCGCCGCCAGCACCCTGACGCCGGTCTGGCTGTCAAGCGCGCCCGTCGGCTCGTCGCACAGCAGCACTTCCGGCCGTTTGGCCACCGCTCGTGCGACGGCGATGCGCTGCTGCTCGCCGCCGGAAAGCTGCGCCGGGAAATGATCGAGGCGCTCGGCCAAGCCGACCAGCGCCAGCGCCTCTTCGGGCGGCAGCGGGTCGCGAGCGATCTCGGTGACGAGCGCCACGTTTTCGCGCGCGGTCAGACTGGGGATCAGGTTGTAGAACTGGAAGACGAAGCCGACATGCTGGCGGCCGAACTGGGTTAGGCGCCGGTCGTCATAGGCGGTGATGTCTTCGCCGCGAAACAGCACGCGGCCCGTGCTCGGCCGATCCAAGCCGCCCAGGATGTTCAACAGCGTCGACTTGCCGCTGCCCGAGGGACCCAGCAGCACGGCCATCTCACCCTCGCGGATCTCCAGATCGACGCCGCGCAACGCCCGCACCTCGCTTTCGCCCATGCGGTAGACCTTGGTCAGCCGCTCGGTGTGGAAGGCGACGAGTTGGCGCGGGCTGAGGGGGCCGGACATTTCTTTCTCGCACGACGTGCCTAGACAATGCCGCACGCTTGCCTTGCATGCCCGGCGGCCCTGAAGATACCGCCGGCATGGCCGCCGATCCGAAATGCTCACGTTTCGACGCCCTTTCCCCGCATGCCGGCCAGCGGCCCGGCCGGCCGCACGGCAGCCGGGCCGTGCCGATCTACCAGACCACCTCCTAGTGTCTTTCGCGACACCGACCGCGCGACGGCGCTGTTCAATCCGAAGCGCGCCGGGCAAATCTATTCGCGCATCTCCAATCCGACTGTCGCCGTTGCGGCGGAACGCGAGGCGGTTGCGCCGGCCGCCGCCGACTCAGCCGGCAACGATGAACGGCTTGGCCTGGGCGTCGTAGTCGCCATAACCGAGCGTGGCGCGCAACTCCGCCGCCGGCATGCTGCCGGCCGCCTCGCCCTGGCCGGAGTTCAGCGCCGCCAGCCCGGCCTTCATTCCCGCCATCGCCGGTCCCAGCATGATGGTGGGGTAGACGCCGATCTTGATGCCGAGCGCCGTCGCCTCGCTCTGCGAGGGCGTGGCGCGCGGCGCGCCCGGGGAGAGCACCGCGAAGGACGGACGACCCTTGGCGGCGGCCACGGCGCGGCGCATTTCGCCCGCATCCGCCGGCGAATCGAGGAACAGGATGTCGGCGCCCTCGGCGACGAACATCTCGATGCGCTGAACCGCCTCGTCGATGCCTTGCGTCGGCCGACAGTCGGTGCGGGCCAGGATCAGGATGCCGGAATCCTTGGCCGCCTGGACCGCGGCGCGGATCTTCATGCGGGCTTCCTCGCGCGGCAGGCAGGGCTTGCCGGCGGCGGTCAGCGCGCGCGGGGTGATCTTGTCCTCGATCAGCACGGCCGCGGCGCCGGCCCTGCCATAGGCGCGCACGGTGCGCTGCACGTTCATGGCATTGCCGTGGCCGTGATCGCCATCGGCCAGCATCAGGCTTTGCGGCGCCGCCGCCTGCGCGATGTTGAAGGAATCCAGCATCTCGGCGAACGAGACGAGATCGAGGTCGGGCCCGCCCAGCCGACTGGCGGCGACGCACGAGCCGGACAGGAACGCCGTCTTGAAGCCGGCGGCGGCGGCCAGCTTGGCGGTCAGGCCGTCCCACACCGCGGGCATCAGGACGAAGCCGGGCTCGGCCAGCAGGGCGCGCAGGCGTTGGGGGGCGGTCATGGCGATCCTCTCGTCGATTGGCAGGGCGGGGGTGACGTTAGGCGGGGCCGGTCCGATCGACAAGCCGCGGGCCGAGTAGGACGGTCCGCCACCACTCGGCGACGTGCCCTTGCCCCTTTTTCCCTAGGGGCCGGACATGCCAAGGCACTGGCGCGCCCGGCAGGATTCGAACCTGCGACCCCCAGATTAGGAATTTGGGAAATTAAGCGGCCAGCCGCCGCCACGCTCCGCCATGGCCATCGCAATTCGGCTCTGCCAAGCCATTTCTGAGCGACACGTTCCGACACGTCCCGCCTTGACTTCGCTTCCAAGTGGTAGCTATGTGGTAGCTACAGGGTAGCTACGGGGGCAAAGGGCGAGGCGATGGGCAGCTTGACGAAGCGAACGGTGGACGCGCTGCGCCCCAGCGAGCAGGCGTGGGATGACGACGTGGCCGGCTTCGGCTGCCGCCGGCAGAAGGACACGCGGGTCTATGTGCTGAAATACCGGCTGGGCGGGCGGCAGCGCTGGTTCACCATCGGCCGGCACGGCTCGCCCTGGACCGTCGAAACCGCCCGGCGCGAGGCAAGGCGCCTGCTGGGCGCCGTGGCGGACGGGCAAGACCCGGCGACGGCGCGGGACGCGGAGCGCAAGGCGCCGATCTTCGCGGAGCTTGCCGAGCGGTTCCTCGCCGAACATGTCGGCGCGAAGCTGAAAGCCAGCAGCGCCACCGAGTATCGACGCCTGCTGACGCTGCATGTCATCCCGAAACTCGGGAGACGGCGCCTTGCGGACATTGCGCGCGCCGACATCGCCCGTCTGCATCACGATCTACAGGCGACGCCACGGCAGGCGAACCATGCGGTCGCCGTGCTGTCCAAGCTGTTCAACTGGGCGGAGCGGCATGGCTTTCGCTCCGACGGCAGCAATCCCTGCCGGCATGTCGAGAAATTCCCCGAGAAGAAGCGCGAGCGGTTCTTAAGCGAGGCCGAGCTGGCGCGGCTGGGCGAGGCCCTGGCGGCGGCGGAAGGCCGGGAAAGCCCGCATTTCCTCGCGCTGGTGCGGCTCCTGGTGTTCACGGGCGCGCGGCTGGGCGAGTGGCTGGGCGCGCGCTGGGAGTGGATCGACTTCGAGCGGGGTGTCGTGCGGTTGCCGGACAGTAAGACCGGCGCCAAGAACCTTTACCTCAACCCGCCCGCGCTCGACGTGCTGGCCGGTCTGCCGCGCCTTGCCGGCAATCCCCACGTCATCGTCGGCGCCAAGCCGGGGGCAGCGCTGGTGAAGCCCGAAGCGCAATGGCGGCGCATCCGCAAGGCGGCCGGACTGGACGACGTGCGCCTGCACGACCTTCGGCACAGCCACGCATCCGTGGGTGCGGCGGCCGGCCTGTCGCTGCCGGTCATCGGCGCCCTGCTGGGGCACTCGCAGCCCGCCACCACGGCCCGCTACGCGCACTTGTCAACCGACCCGCTCAGGGCCGCGTCCGACGCCATCGCCAGCCGCATCGCCGCCGCCATGCGGGGCAAGCCGGCCGACGGCGGCAACGTCGTGGCGCTGAAACCGAAGGCGGGTTAAGCCAGCCGGCGGCGCAGCACAAGCAGGCCGGCGAGGCTGAGGGTGAACAAGGAAAGAGAGGCGGGAGCTGGAACCACTGTCGGGTGTAACACAAGTGGCTCACCCGTCGGGGTTAACAAAAATCCTTGTTCATTGCCAAATTGATTTTTAGCTCGCCCGACGATCTGACCGAAGTCATTGATCCCGTGTGCTTCAATCAACCTCCAACCAATTCGCGGGTCTATTTGATTATTCAAATCAAAAATTCGGTTTTCTTCGTCCCATAAAAAGGCAAAATTGGTTGTGCAGCCAGCTGAACCCAATGTCGTAGTCCCAACGGCTAGGTTAGAGTTGTTGATGTCAAAAACGAATCCCAACGCTGGTATCTGTCGTAATATTCCGGTGCTATTCCATATTGTCAACCGGGGGCCACCACAATGCTGTGGTGAAGCTGGAAATAATTGATATCCCCCAACGATACCGATATCGTTCACTGATTGCGCTTCTGAAAATTCCGACTCAGGCCCCAGAAGTGTCGGAACATTATTTGTCCAAAGCACAGCTCCCCTAAGGCTACATGACGTGTCTTTACATATATAGCCTGCTACCTGGCCATCTTCATTAATTCCTTGCGCTAATCCACCTATAAACCCAGGAAGCAACTGTAATGGTATTGGAATTTCGTCAATCCAGATTGTTGGATTTCTGACTCCACTCTGTCCAACCACGAAACCAGAATCATTTATGTCATGGGCGATGCCACCTATGGCTCCCGGCAGAGTGCTTCCCGGCAAGTCATCGAGGATCGTAGTGATCCCGTCTGAACTCACAAATGCGCGAACGCCGATTAAGCCATGGGCATGTCCAACTAGGTGGTTAGAATTATTCAATCGAGCTGGCGCTACCCGATTTGTAAATCCTGTTGGAAGGGACCCCAACGGTAAAAAACTGGCAGAAATGCTATCCCACAAGAAGACATCAGATGATCCATCAGTGTCTTCTTTGAAAAAGCCGGATACAATACCGGCCTCGTTCACATCATCAGCATAGTGAAATCCCCCTTGCGCCGCAGGTCGTAATGGTCCCACTGGGAACAGTTCATAGGGAAAACCTTGAGCGTGCCCCGAAATCAGTGTGAGCGCGAACGATGCTGGCGCCAGCAGCGCACCCAGCAGGCACAATTCCAAGCCTGACCGCTTCATGGCCGTCGCCTCGTTCCAGCAGCGCCAGCCAGTCTGCGCCTGCCGAACGGACGACGGTAGTGCTAAGGGTGGTTAACTCGGCGCTCCGTGTCTGTCGTCGGCCCGAGCGGCGGCCAACCGGCGGTCGCCCGGATACTTGAACTCCACCATGACGCCATCGGCCGGCGGTGGCACCGGCTGCACATGGGCGCCACGGCCGCCGCAGATGGTGCACCGCGCCCGACGGGCGAGCATGACCAGCGGCGCGCCTGGGCCGAACCTGGCGAGCAGCAGCGGCAGCGCCACCGGCTTCCGATGCGTGCATGGCCTGCGGACGCACCACAGTTCGACCGCCCTACAGCCGTGGGCGTGCAGCCA
>VGEV01000123.1 GCA_016869175.1 Alphaproteobacteria bacterium | reverse complement strand
CTGCATCGACACGCCACCGCAGACCAAATAGACCCCGCCACAGCACCCAATCCGCAGGCTGGGCCGCAGGCCATGCCCTCATCGGCGATGCTTCGTCGTCAATGATGGGGTTCTTCGAGGTGTCCACTCGGCCATGCCCGCACCACCACCGCGCACGCCGGCACCCGTCCGGCCGGGCGGGTGCCCAAGCGGGTGCATTAACCTTCCGGCCGCCTACCGGCCGGCGCCCGCGGCCTGCTGCGGTTCAGCCGTCGGCAATGCCGCGGGCTCGCCTTCCGGCTGCAGCGCCTTGTCGCGCTCGCGCGCGATCTCGCGCATGCGGTTCATCATCGCGCCGGTGCCGGCCGGGATCAGCCGGCCGACGATGACATTCTCCTTCAAGCCCAGCAGCGTATCGACCCTGCCCTGCACCGCCGCCTCGGTCAGCACGCGGGTGGTCTCCTGGAACGAAGCCGCGGAGATGAACGAGCGGGTCTGCAACGAGGCCTTGGTGATGCCCAGCAGGACCGGTTCGCCATGCGCCTGCTTGCGGCCCTCCGCCGCGACACGGGTGTTCACTTCCTCGAACTCCAGGCGATCGACCTGCTCGCCCGCCAGGAAGGTGCTTTCGCCCGGGTCCACGATCTCGATCTTCTGCAGCATCTGGCGAACGATGACCTCGATGTGCTTGTCGTTGATCTTGACCCCCTGCAGCCGGTAGACCTCCTGGATCTCGTTGACCAGATAGGCGGCCAGCGCCTCGACGCCCTGCACGCGCAGGATGTCGTGCGGCGCCGGGTTGCCGTCCAGCAGCAACTCGCCGCGCTTGACCTGATCGCCCTCCTGCACGGTGACATGCCGGCCCTTGGGCACCAGATATTCGACCACCTCGTGCGAGGCGTCGGTCGGACGCAGCAGGATACGGCGCTTGCTCTTGTAGTCCTTGCCGAACTCCACCGTGCCGTCGATCTCGGCGATGATGGCGTGATCCTTCGGCCGACGCGCCTCGAACAGCTCGGCCACGCGCGGCAGGCCGCCCGTGATGTCGCGCGTCTTGGCGCTCTCGACCGGTATGCGGGCCAGCACGTCGCCGGCATGCACGGTGGTGCCATCCTCCACCGAGAGAATGGCATCGGGCGGCAGGAAGTAGCGCGCCTCCAGGCCATTGGCCAGCGTCAGCACCTCGCCTTTCTCGTCGCGCAAGGTGACGCGCGGCCGCAAATCCTGCGTTCGGCTCTGCTGGCGCCAGTCCACCACCACCTTGTTGGAGATGCCGGTCGCCTCGTCCATGTGCTCGCGGATCGACACGCCGTCCACCAGGTCGCGATAGTTCACGATGCCGTCGCGCTCGGTGATGATCGGTCGGGTGTAGGGGTCCCATTCGGCCAGCTTGGCGCCCTTCTTCACCTGCTGTCCGTGATCCATCAGCAGCCGCGTGCCATAGACCAGGCGATGGCGCGCCCGTTCGCGGCCGTGTTCGTCAATCAGTACCAGTTCGCTGTTGCGGCCCATCACCACCAGCTTGCCGCTGGAATCCGCCACCACGTTGCGGTTCTCGATCCTGGCCGTCGCGTCGTAGGCCGCGGCGATGCTCGACTGCTCGGCCACCTGCGCCGTGCCGCCGATATGGAAGGTGCGCATGGTGAGTTGCGTACCGGGTTCGCCGATCGACTGCGCCGCGATCACGCCGACCGCTTCGCCGGGGTTGACCGTGGTGCCGCGTGCCAGATCACGGCCATAGCACTTGCCGCAGACGCCGCCGCGCACATCGCAAGTCAGCACCGAGCGAATGACGACCGTGGCCACGCCCGAGGTCTCGATCCGCTGCGCCACCTCCTCGTCGATCAGCTCGCCGCCCCGCACCAGCATCTCGCCGGTCGGCGAAAGCACGTCGACCGCCGCCGTGCGACCCAGGATCCGTTCGCCGAGCGAGGAGACCACGTCGCCGCCTTCCACCACCTCCTTGACGGTGATGCCGGCGGTGGTGCCGCAATCCTCCTGCACGATGACGCAATCCTGCGCCACGTCGACCAGCCGACGCGTCAGGTAGCCGGAATTCGCCGTTTTCAGCGCGGTGTCCGCCAAGCCCTTGCGTGCCCCGTGCGTGGAATTGAAGTATTCCAGCACCGTCAGGCCTTCCTTGAAGTTCGAGATGATCGGCGTCTCGATGATCTCGCCGGACGGCTTGGCCATCAGGCCGCGCATGCCTGCCAGCTGCTTCATCTGCGCCGCCGAACCGCGGGCGCCGGAATGCGCCATCATCCAGATCGAGTTGATCTGGCTGCCTTGCTTCTCGCCGGTCGCCGAGATCTGCTTCATCATCTCGTCGGCCACCTTGTCGGTGCACTGCGCCCAGGCATCGACCACCTTGTTGTACTTCTCGCCCTGGGTGATCAGTCCGTCCTGGTATTGCTGCTCGTATTCCTTCACCCGGTCCTGCGTCTCGCCGACCAGCCGGCCCTTGGTCTGCGGCACCACCATGTCGTCCTTGCCGAACGAGATGCCGGCGCGGCAGGCATGGCGGAACCCCAGCTCCATCATGCGGTCGGCGAAGATCACCGTCTCTTTCTGTCCGCAATGGCGGTAGACCAAATCGATGACCTGGCTGATCTCCTTCTTGGTCAGCAGGCGGTTGATCGTCTCGAACGAGATCGCCGGATGGCGCGGCACGATCTCGGCGATCAGCATGCGGCCGGGCGTGGTGGTGACGCGCAACGCCACCGCGTTGCCGTCGCCGTCAACCCCCTGCCAGCGGGCGCCGATCCGCTCGTGCAGATCGATGGCGCGGGCGTCCAGCGCCAGTTCCAGTTCGGCCTGGTCGCGAAAGAAACGCTTCGGCTCGGCCTGGCCCGGCCGTTCGTAGCTGAGGTAGTAGAGCCCGAGTACAATGTCCTGGCTGGGCACGATGATCGGCTTGCCGTTGGCGGGCGACAGGATGTTGTTGGTCGACATCATCAACACGCGCGCCTCGAGCTGTGCCTCGAGGCTGAGCGGCACATGCACCGCCATCTGGTCGCCGTCGAAATCGGCGTTGAAAGCGGCGCAGACCAACGGATGCAGCTGGATCGCCTTGCCCTCGATCAACACCGGCTCGAACGCCTGGATGCCCAGCCGGTGCAGCGTCGGCGCGCGGTTCAGCAGCACCGGATGCTCGCGGATCACCTGCTCCAGGATGTCCCAAACCTCAGGTCGGTCCTTCTCCACCATCTTCTTGGCCATCTTCAGGGTGGCGGCGGTGCCGTCCAACTCGAGCCGCGAGTAGATGAAGGGCTTGAACAGCTCCAAGGCCATTTTCTTCGGCAGGCCGCACTGGTGCAGCTTCAGTTCCGGCCCCACCACGATCACCGACCGGCCGGAATAGTCCACGCGCTTGCCGAGCAGGTTCTGCCGGAAGCGGCCTTGCTTGCCCTTCAGCATGTCGGACAGCGACTTCAACGGCCGCTTGTTGGCGCCCGTGATCACCCGGCCGCGGCGGCCGTTGTCGAACAGCGCGTCGACCGCCTCCTGCAGCATCCGCTTCTCGTTGCGCACGATGATGTCCGGCGCCCTCAGCTCGATCAGCCGCTTCAACCGATTGTTGCGGTTGATCACCCGGCGGTAGAGATCGTTCAGGTCCGAGGTGGCGAAACGGCCGCCGTCCAGCGGCACCAACGGACGCAATTCCGGCGGGATCACCGGAACCACCTCCAAAATCATCCATTCCGGCCGGTTCTTGCTGTCGATAAACGCCTCGACCAGCTTCAATCGCTTGACCAGCTTCTTGGGACGCTCGATCCCGGTGGATTCCGCCAGTTCCACCCGCAATCGGTCGCGCTCTTTCTCCAGGTCGATCTGCTTCAGCATGTCGCGGATCGCCTCGGCGCCGATGCCGGCGCTGAACGCATCCTCGCCATACTCGTCCTGCGCCCTGAGATAATCGTCCTCGGTTAGCAGCTGGAACTTCTTCAACGGCGACAGGCCGGGCTCGACGACCACGTAGTTCTCGAAATAGAGCACCCGTTCGAGGTCGCGCAGCGTCATGTCGAACATCAGGCCGATGCGGCTTGGCAGCGACTTCAGGAACCAGATATGCGCCACCGGCGAGGCAAGCTGGATGTGGCCCATCCGTTCGCGGCGCACCTTGGAAAGGGTCACCTCCACGCCGCATTTCTCGCAGACGATGCCCTTGTACTTCATCCGCTTGTACTTGCCGCACAGGCACTCGTAGTCCTTGATCGGGCCGAAGATGCGGGTACAGAACAAGCCGTCGCGCTCCGGCTTGAAGGTGCGGTAGTTGATGGTCTCCGGCTTCTTGATCTCGCCGAACGACCAGGAGCGGATGCGCTCCGGACTGGCGATGGAAATACGGATCTGATTGAACGTCTCCTGCGCACCCTGCACCGGGCCGAACAGGTTCATCAGCTCGTTCATGGCTAGCCTTTCCTGGCTTGCACGTTTGGCGTGATCGCGACCCTGGCGCGCCCTCGCGCTCAGCTCCGCGCCGACATCAGTTCGACGTTGAGGCCGAGCGAGCGCATCTCCTTGACCAAGACGTTGAAAGATTCGGGGACGCCGGCCTCGAAGTTGTCGTCGCCGCGAACCACGGCTTCGTAGACCTTGGTGCGGCCGGCCACGTCGTCCGACTTCACGGTCAGCATTTCCTGCAGCGTGTAGGCGGCGCCATAGGCCTGCAGCGCCCAGACCTCCATCTCACCGAACCGCTGCCCGCCGAATTGCGCCTTGCCGCCCAGCGGCTGCTGGGTGACCAGGCTGTAGGGGCCGATCGAGCGGGCGTGGATCTTGTCGTCCACCAGATGGTGCAGCTTCAGCATGTAGATGTAGCCGACCGTCACCTTGCGCTCGAACGCTTCGCCGCTGCGGCCGTCGAAGAGCGTCACCTGGCCGGAACTGTCGAGCCCGGCCTTGTCCAGGAGTTCGACGATCTCCCGCTCGCTCGCGCCGTCGAACACCGGGCTGGCCAGCGGAATCCCGGCCGCCAGATTGGCGCCCAGTTCCAGCACCTCGTCGTCCGAAAGGTCGACGATCATCTCCTTGTATTGTTTCTCGCCATAGACGTTGCGCAACTGCCGGCGCAGGTCCTCCGCCTTGGTGCCGCGGCGCACGCGGGCCACCATATCGCCCACCTGCTGGCCCAAACCGGCGGCCGCCCAGCCAAGATGGGTTTCGAGGATCTGGCCGACATTCATGCGACTGGGCACGCCCAGCGGGTTCAACACCACATCGACCGCCGTGCCATCCTCGAGATAGGGCATGTCCTCGATCGGCAGAATGCGACTGATCACGCCCTTGTTGCCGTGCCGGCCGGCCATCTTGTCGCCCGGTTGCAACTTGCGCTTCACCGCGACGAACACCTTGACCATCTTCATCACGCCGGGCGGCAGTTCGTCGCCGCGTTGCAGTTTCTCGACCTTGGCGTCGAACCGCTTCTGCAAGCTGTCGCGCGCCTGGTTGAACTGCTTCTTCAACAACTCGATATCGCCCGAGGCCTTGTCGTTCTTGAGCGCGATCTGCCACCACAGGCCGCGGCCGTATTCGGCCAGCACCTGTTCGCTCAACCGGGTGTCCGGCTTCATGCCCTTGGGCCCGCTGGCCGCGGTCTTGTGCAGCAGCAAGGTCTTCAGCCGTTCGTAGATGCTGCGTTCCAGGATCGCCAACTCGTCGTCGCGGTCCTTGGCCAGCCGCTCGATCTCCTCGCGCTCGATGGCCAGGGCGCGCTCGTCCTTCTCCACGCCGTGGCGCGAAAACACGCGCACCTCGACCACCGTGCCGGAGACGCCCGGCGGCAGCTTCAGCGAGGTATCGCGCACGTCCGAGGCCTTCTCGCCGAAGATCGCGCGCAACAGCTTCTCTTCCGGCGTCATCGGGCTTTCGCCCTTGGGCGTGATCTTGCCGACCAGGATGTCGCCCGCCTGCACTTCGGCGCCAATATAGACGATGCCGGCCTCGTCCAGGTTCTTCAGCGCCTCCTCGCCCACGTTGGGGATGTCGCGGGTGATCTCCTCCGGCCCCAGCTTGGTGTCGCGCGCCATCACCTCGAACTCCTCGATATGGATCGAGGTGAAGATGTCGTCGCGCACGATCCGCTCGGAGATCAGGATCGAATCTTCAAAATTGTAGCCCATCCAGGGCATGAAGGCGACGAGCGCGTTGCGGCCCAAGGCCAGTTCGCCTAGTTCGGTCGAGGGGCCATCGGCAATGATGTCGCCGGCCAGCACCGTGTCGCCCACCTTGACGAGCGGCCGCTGGTTGATGCAGGTGCTCTGGTTGGAGCGCTGGAACTTCTGCAAATTATAGATGTCGACGCCTGACTGCGAGGCATCCACGTCGTCGGTCGCGCGCACCACGATGCGCCTGGCATCGACCTGATCGACAATGCCGCTCCGCCGGGCGGCGATCACCACGCCCGAGTCGCGCGCCACCACCCCCTCGATGCCGGTGCCGACCAACGGCGCCTCGGCCTGCAACAGCGGTACCGCCTGGCGCTGCATGTTCGAGCCCATGAGCGCCCGGTTGGCGTCGTCGTTCTCCAGAAACGGGATCAGCGCCGCCGCCACCGACACGAGCTGCTTGGGCGAGACGTCCATCATCTCGATCTGCTCCGGCCGGGCCATGATGAAGTCGTTGCCCCGTCGGCAGCTCACCAGATCGGCCACGAACTTGCTGCGCTTGTCGAGCTCGGCGTTGGCCTGGGCGATGGTGTACTTGCCCTCCTCCATGGCCGACAGATAGGCCACGTCCTCGGTCACCCGGCCCTGCACCACGCGGCGGTAGGGCGTCTCGATGAAGCCGTACCGGTTGATCCGCGCAAAGGTGGCGAGCGAATTGATCAGACCGATATTGGGCCCTTCGGGCGTCTCGATCGGGCAAATGCGGCCATAATGCGTCGGATGCACGTCGCGCACCTCGAAGCCGGCGCGCTCGCGCGTCAGGCCGCCCGGTCCCAGCGCCGACAGTCGCCGCTTGTGCGTGATCTCGGACAGCGGGTTGGTCTGATCCATGAACTGCGAGAGCTGCGAGGAGCCGAAGAACTCGCGCACCGCCGCGGCCGCCGGTTTGGCGTTGATCAGATCCTGCGGCATCACCGTGTCGATATCGACCGAGCTCATGCGCTCGCGGATCGCTCGCTCCATGCGCAACAGGCCGATGCGATACTGGTTCTCCATCAGCTCGCCGACCGAGCGCACGCGCCGGTTGCCCAGATGGTCGATGTCGTCGATCTCGCCGCGGCCGTCCTTCAGTTCGACCAGCGTCTTGACCACACCCAGGATGTCCTCGGTGCGCAGCGTGCGCAGGTCGTCGTCGGTCTCGAAGCCCAGCCGGGCGTTCAGCTTGACCCGGCCGACCGCCGACAGGTCGTAGCGCTCGGCATCGAAGAACAAGCCCTGGAACAGCGTCTCGGCGGTATCGAGCGTCGGCGGCTCGCCCGGCCGCATCACCCGGTAAATGTCGATCAAGGCCTGTTCACGGGTGGCGTTCTTGTCGACCGCCAGCGTGTTGCGAATATAGGGACCGACGATGATATGGTCGATGTCGAGCGTCGCAAGCTCGGCCATGCCCTGCTGCTTCAGGCCCTGCAACAATTTCGGCGTGATCTCGTCGCCCGCCTCGCACAGCACCAGGCCGTTCGTCGGGTCGATATGGTCCTCGGCGATGTAGCGGCCGACCACCATGTCGTCGCCGACCAGCAGCTCCTTCAGTCCATCTGCCTGCAACTGACGCGCAAGCCGCGGCGTCACCTTGGTGCCGGCCGCCACCGCCGGCTTGCCGGTGCGCGCGTCAACGAGTTCGAAATTGGGCGGCAAGGCGCGCAGCCGGGCCGGATCGAACGGCGTGCGCCACGCCTCGCGCTTGGCGTCGTAGCGGTAGGACACGCGCCGATAGAAGTGGTCGAGGATGCCCTCGCCGGTCAGGCCGAGCGCGAAGAACAGCGTCGTCACCGGCAGCTTGCGCCGGCGGTCGATGCGCACGAACACGATGTCCTTGGCGTCGAACTCGAAATCGAGCCACGAGCCGCGATAGGGAATGACCCGGGCGGCGAACAGGAACTTGCCGGAGGAATGGGTCTTGCCGCGGTCGTGATCGAAGAACACGCCCGGCGAACGGTGCATCTGGCTGACGATCACCCGTTCGGTGCCATTGATGATGAAGGTTCCGTTGTCGGTCATCAACGGCATGTCGCCCATGTAAACGTCCTGCTCCTTGATGTCGAGCACCGACTTGGCGCCGGTCTCTTGGTCGACATCGAATACGATCAGGCGCAGCGTCACCTTGAGCGGAGCGGCGAAGGTCATGCCACGCTGGCGGCATTCGTCGACGTCGTATTTCGGCGCCTCGAATTCGCAGCGCACATAGTGCAGCTCGGCGCTTTCCGAGAAATCCTTGATCGGAAAGACCGAGCGGAACACGCCCTCGATCCCGATCTCGGTGCGTTCGGCCGATTTGGTGTGCATTTGAAGGAACTGCTCGTACGAGCTCTTCTGCACCTCGATCAGGTTGGGCATGGGCGCGATCTCGGGAATGCGCCCGAACGTCTTGCGGATGCGCTTGCGACCGGTGAACGACAATGCCATGCGTGGCTTCCTTATGCCCGGCAGCGCTCAACCACGCGCACACGCGGCCGTTCCGGCTGCCATCCGGCTGCCGGTCCGCTCCGCATGCTGCTGGCTTCGCCTGCTGTTAGCGCCAACTAATCCTCTGCACGCCGTGAACCGGCGGGTCGGCCGACCGCCCGACCCCCCGCCTGCGTTCGCGTACGTAACGCCCTCAAACCCCGTCTACTTCACTTCCACGGTGGCGCCAGCACTCTCCAGCTGGGCCTTGAACTTGGCGGCGTCGTCCTTGCTGACGCCCTCCTTGACCGGCTTCGGCGCCGCCTCGACCAGGTCCTTCGCCTCTTTCAAGCCAAGCCCGGTGATGGCACGCACCTCCTTGATCACGTTGATCTTCTTCTCGCCGATCGTGGCCAGGACGACGGTGAATTCGGTCTGCTCCTCCTTCGCCGCCTCGGCCTCGGCCGCGGCCCCCGCGCCCGGCATGGCGGCGATCGCCACCGGCGCCGCGGCGCTGACACCCCACTTCTCCTCCAGAAGCTTGGCCAGTTCGGCCGCCTCCAGAACGGTCAATTTGGACAGGTCGTCCACCAGCTTGTTGAGATCGGTCATATCGCACTCTCCGTCGAATTCGTGTTGTCCGTTGTCGTTCGTTCCGGCCGGATTCAGGCCGCCTCGTCTTGCTTTGCCCGGGCCGCCAGCAGCCGCGCGAGTTGCCCGGCGGGGGCCTGCAGCAGCCCCGCCAGCTTGGTCGCCGGCGCCTGAACGAGGCCGATCAGCTTGCCCCGCAACTGGTCGAGCGAGGGCAGGCTGGCCAAGGCCTTGACGCCATCGGCATCCAGCCGGCGCCCGGCCATCGCGCCACCCACCACCACGAACTTCTCGTTGCTGCGGGCGTAATCCACCGCGGTCTTGGCCACGGCCACCGGGTCCTTGCCATAGGCGATCGCCGTCGGCCCGGTCAGGAAGTCGCCCAGCGACTCAAAGCCGGTATCCTTCAAGGCCAACTTGGTCAGCCGGTTCTTCGTCACCTTAAAGGTGGCGCCGGCGCCGCGCATGCGCTTCCGCACGTCGCCCATCTGGGCGACGTTCAGGCCGCTATAGCGCGAGACGACGATACAGGCGGCCGTCTTGAAGGCCGCCCCCATGTCTTCGACCGCTTGGCGCTTTTGCGCTCGGTCCACGCTTTGCCTCCATCCGTTGGCCGCCCAGCCATCCCGGGGCAGCCCGTTGCACGAACGGGCCCGGCATTCACCAGGCCCAATGCAGTGCCTGCCCCGGTCAGAGGAGGAACGCCGGGCCATCGCCCGCCGTCGTTCCCCGGCCCGTCTGGTCAGGTGGCTCGGCCGTTACGCCTTCGCCCTTAAGCCGCAAGCGGCACCTGGCGTCTTGGACAGGTGGGGCGCCTACGTCCGCCCCGCCGACGCCGGCGACGCAAGGGTCGCCGGAAAGCCATCGTTCCTCTTGCCTCAGCCCCCTGCCAGCAGACTCGGGAGATCGAGCTTGATGCCGGGCCCCATGGTCGAGGACAGCGACACCTTCGACACATAGGTGCCCTTGGCGCCACTGGGTTTTGCCCGCATCACCGCATCCACGAAGGCCTTCACGTTTTCCTGCAACTGCTGTTCGCTGAAACTGGCCTTGCCGACCCCCGCATGCACGATGCCGGCCTTCTCCACCCGGAAGTTGACCTGACCGCCCTTGGCCGCCTTGACCGCGCTGCCCACGTCCGGCGTCACCGTGCCGAGCTTGGGGTTGGGCATCAGCCCGCGCGGCCCCAGCACCTTGCCCAGCCGGCCGACCAGGCCCATCATGTCGGGCGTAGCGATGCAGCGGTCGAAGGCGATCTCGCCGGCCTGCACCTTGGCCACCAGATCCTCCGCCCCCACCAGGTCGGCGCCGGCGTCGGCGGCCTCCTTGGCCTTGTCGGCCTTGGCGAACACCGCCACCCGGACCGTCCGGCCGGTGCCGTTCGGCAGCTGCACCGTGCCGCGCACCATCTGGTCGGCGTGCCGCGGATCGACGTTAAGGTTCATGGCCAGTTCGACGGTCTCGTCGAATTTCGACTTGGCGCCCGATTTCAACAGCTTGACCGCCTCCGGCAGCGGGTAGCTCCGGTTGCGGTCGATGTCCGCGCGCGCGGCCTGCAAGCGCTTGCCCAATTGCGTCATGGCACTCAATCCCTGACTTCGATGCCCATGGAGCGCGCCGACCCGACGATCATGCGGCAGGCGGCGTCGAGATCGTTGGCATTCAGATCCTTCATCTTGGCTTCCGCGATCTCCTTGACTTGCGCCATGGTAATGGCGCCGGCGGTTTCGCGGCCGCTGGTCTTGGCCCCCTTCTGCACCTTGGCCGCCTTCTTGATGAAATAGCTGGCGGGCGGGGTGCGGGTGATGAAGTTGAAGCTGCGGTCGCTGAACACGGTGATGGTGACCGGGATCGGCATGCCGGCTTCAAGCCCTTGCGTCACCGCGTTGAACTCCTTGCAGAACGCCATGATGTTGACGCCCCGCTGGCCGAGCGCCGGGCCGATCGGCGGCGAGGGATTGGCCTGTCCCGCCGGAACCTGCAGCTTGATATAGCCGTCGATCTTCTTCGCCATCGCTAACCGATCCCGTCCGCGCCTAGAGCTTTTCCACCTGGCCGTATTCCAGTTCCACCGGCGTTGCCCGACCGAAGATCGAGACCGCGACCTTGAGCCGGGCGCGTTCCTCGTCCACTTCCTCGACAAACCCGTTGAACGACATGAACGGGCCGTCGCTGACCCGAACCTGTTCGCCGATCTCGAAGGTGATCGAGGGCCGGGGCCGCTCCACGCCCTCCTTGACCTGGCGCAGGATGCGCTCGGCCTCGGCATCGCTGATCGGCGAGGGCCGCCCGCCAGTGCCCAGGAAGCCGGTCACCTTGGGCGTGTTCTTGATCAGATGATAGCACTCGTCCGACAGATCCATGCGTACGAGCACATAGCCGGGGAAGAACTTGCGCTCGGCGTTGATCTTCTGGCCGCGGCGCAATTGCACGACTTCCTCGGTTGGCACCAGCACATCCTCGATCCGATCGGCCAAGTCATGCAGCCTGGCCTGTTCGTGGATCGAGGCGGCGACTTTCTTCTCGAAGCCCGAATAGACGTGCACGATGTACCAGCGCGCCGCCATTCCTAGCCCCCGACCCGCAAGACCCAACGCACCGCCGACGCGATCAAGAAATCCACTCCCATGAAAAACAACGCCGCGATCACCACCATCACGAACACCATGGCCGTGGTCACCAGCGTTTCCTTGCGGGTGGGCCACGTCACTTTCGACACTTCCTGGCGCACCTGGCGCAGGAACTCCGGCGGGCTTACCTTCGCCATGGCGTCACGCCGCCCGCGCCGGCCGCCACCGGCGCCTGGCAGGAGTGGAGGGGCTCGAACCCCCAACCCCCGGTTTTGGAGACCGGTGCTCTACCAATTGAGCTACACTCCTGTGCACCCGCGCTCCGCGGTTCCGCCTGCCGCCGGTTATTCGAGGACCTGGGCGACGACGCCGGCGCCGACGGTGCGGCCGCCCTCGCGGATGGCGAAGCGCAGCCCCTCGTCCATCGCGATCGGCGCGATCAGCTCAACC
>VGEV01000122.1 GCA_016869175.1 Alphaproteobacteria bacterium | reverse complement strand
CAAACACCTTCGCCGCAGTTCGCGCCGAGGCTCCGCCCTCTACATATCGAACCAGCCGAACACGCAAATCCTCGGAATACGCTCGCGACATAGCCGCCCCCCGAATCACTCACGATCCGGAGAATCGTCCATCCCAACTCCCCAGGGAATCCCTCAGCGATTCGCTGCATTCCAAAACCGCTCTAGAATCCCATCGCCCGGCCGCAACGGCGCGGGTCGGCGCCGCCGGCCAGGAGGCCGCTTGCCAGGTCGGCGCTGATGGCGCAGACCCCGGCGACGCCCATCGAGATCGCCGGCAGCGGCTCGACCTTGTGCCCCAGCCCGGCCAGCGCCTGCATGGTCGCCGCGGGGATGCGTTCCTCCACCGTGAGCCGGCCCGGATGGCTGTCATGCGGCTCGAAGGAATTGGGATGGCTGTGCGTCGAGAAGCGCGGTGCCTCGATGGCCTCCTGGATCGGCATGCCGAACACCAGATGGTTCAACAGGACCTGCAGCATGCCCTGCGGCTGGTGATCGCCGCCGGGCGCGCCGAACGGCAGGGCGAACTCACCCGGCTTCAGCACCAAGGCGGGATTGGGCGTGAGGCGCGGCCGCTTGCCGGGCGCCACCGACGAGGCATGCCCCGCCAGCGCGAAAGATTGCGCACCGCGCGCCGAGGGGCAGAAGCCGAGGCCCGGCACGGCCGGGCTTTCGAACGACACGTCCGACGGCGTGATCGAAACGACGTTGCCGTGGCGGTCGATGGCGCAGCAATAGGACGTGTCGGCCGGGACCGCGGTCTCGCGCTCGTTTGCATGCGCCGCGAATGAGACGCCGCCATGGCCGGCAATATCGCCGGCCGGCGGCATGGCGGGCCAGGCACGCGCCGGATCGATCAGCCGGCGACGCTGCGCCGCGTAAGCCGCCGACAGCAGCCGCTCGAGCGGTACGTCGACGAAGCGCGGATCGCCATAGAAGCGTTCGCGGTCGGCGAACGACAGTTTCATCGCTTCGGCGATGGTGTGGATATAGGCCGTGGAATTGTGCCCCAGCGCCGCCAGATCGATGCCCTCGAGCAAGGCCAGCATCTGCAACAACACCGGCCCCTGGCACCAGGGACCGCAGGAATAGACCTCGCAGTCGCGGAAGCGGCGCTTGATCGGCGCCTCGATGGGTGTCGTGTGCGCAGCCAGATCCTCCGCGCTGAGCAGCCCGCCATTCGCCTTCTGGTGCGCCAGCATTCGCGCGGCAATGTCGCCCAGATAGAAGGCATCGCAGGCGGCCTTGAGGCCGGCCTCGCGGCCGCGGCCGGCCGCCGCCCGCTCCTCGTCGGCCATGTATTGCAAGACCGCGGCCAGATCGCTCTGCACCAAGAGGTCGCCCACCTTGGGCGGCTGGCTATCCTTCAGCCAGATCGCGGCGTTGGCCGGCCACTTCGCGTAGTTGTCGCGATAGCGCGTGATGAACTCCGCCATCACCGGGTGCACGGCGAAGCCCTCGCGCGCATAGCGGATGGCGCTGGCGGCGACCTCGCCGAAACCGAGCGTGCCGAAGCGCGCCAGCACGGCGATCCAGGCATGCGGTGCGGCCGGCACCACGGTGCGCAGGATGCCGAGCGGAATATGCCCGCCGAACTCCTGTTCGAAGCGCCTCGGCTCGACCGCGCGCGGCCAAGCCCCCAGGCCCGCGACGGCGAACACCTGGTGGCTCGCCTTGTGATAAATCAGCATCGGTGCCACACCCGAGAACTGCACCTGGTCGCTGTGCAGCACGCCCAGCGCGATGCCGGCGGCAACGCCGGCGTCGATGGCGTTGCCGCCGGCCTCCAGGATCTTCAGGCCGGCTTCGGCGGCGAGATAATGACCCGCCACGATCATGTAGCGGCGGCCCATCACTTGCGGCTGGTATGGCATGCGGGCGTCCTCTACTCGGCGTTGAGCCGGCCGATCGCGGCGATCGGGCCATAGAGTTCGGCCCGCCGGTCGCGCAAGTGCGGAATGACGCGCCGCGCGGCGTCGATCTTCGCGGTATCGATCTGCACGACCGCCAGGTCGGGCTTGCCGTCCGCTAGGCGCGCGATGACGTTGCCATAGGGATCGGTGGCGAAACTGCGGCCGATGAACTCCATCTCGCCCTCGCGCCCGGCGCGGTTCACCACGATGCTGAAATACTGGTTCTGAAACGAGGCCACCTGCATCTCCATCTCGAACATCGCCCATTGCTCGCGCGAAATGGCGGCCAGCGGCACCAGCAGGATCTCGCAGCCACGTAGGCCCAGGATGCGCAACTGCTCGGGATAGTGCCGGTCGTAGCAGATGGCGACGCCCAGCCGCGTGCCAGCCGCCGGAAAGACGCGGAATTCCCCGTCGCCCGGACGATAGTAGAACTTCTCGTTGAAATAGGGCGCCTCGGCGATATGCGCCATCCGGCTGAGGCCCAGCAGACGCCCCGTCTCGTCGATCACCGGCGAGCAATTGTAGTATTCGCCGGGCGACGCTCGCTCGAACAGATTGGCGACGATGGCGATGCGACAGCGCCGCGCCACGTCCTGTAGACGCTCCACCGTCGGCCCCGGCACCGGCTCCGCCCAGTCGAAATACCTGGCATCGGCCCGGAACTGCGGGAAGAACTGGCTGAAGCCCATTTCCGGGAAGCAGACCAGTTCAGCGCCCTGGCCGGCGGCCTGCTCGATCAGCGCGATCGCCGCCGCCAGATTGGCGGCCCGGTCGGGCGACGCGGCCAGTTGCGCCAGGGCCACTTTCGGCATGTTCACTCCTTCCGCGCCAGACCGTCGAGATGCGCCAGGATTTCGACGATCGGCAGCACGTCGGCATACCGGCTGTCGAGATCCAGCAGGTTGACCTCGTGCACCTGTGGATTGAAGTCGCCCACCGCCTCGCGCGCCACGATGGCGCGGTAGCCGTGCTGCATGGCGTCGAGCGCCGTTGCCCGCACGCAAACGCTGGTGGTGCAGCCGGCGATGAGCAGCGTATCGACCTGCCGCGCGCGCAACAGCGCGTCCAGGCCGGTGGCATGAAAGGCCGAGGGGAACGGCTTCACCACCAGGTGGTCGTCGGCATGGTGGCCCAACCGGTCGTCGATTGCGACCGACTTAGCATTCCTGGCGAAGCGCAAGAGCCACGGCACCTTGCGCGCCCACAGGCCGCCGTCGCGCGCCGGTTCGTCATAGGCAATGGTGGTGAAGACAACGGGGAAGCGGCCGCGCATGGCGTCGAGCAGACGCCGCGTCGCGGCCATTTCGACGGCGAACTCGCCGCCCGGAAAATCGTCCGTGCTGGCGGTGAAGCCGTAGCTGAAATCGACCACCACGATGGCCGGACGCTGGCCCATGCCGACCCGATAGCGGTAGCCGCGCTGGCGATAGAAGCCCAGCAGCGCGGCATAGGCATCGTCGGCAGGATCGTTGCCGCTCATGGCGCCGGCCGCCGGTCGACGAAGCGCACCGCCTTGGGCTGGCGGGCGGGATCATAGATCTCGCCGGCGGCAACGCACTCCACCCTGGGACTGACGCCGACCGCCCGGCGCGTTGCCGCGACAACGCGGGCCGTCATGGCCAGCTCGTCGCCGCCGCGACCGGCCACCCGCACCACCAGTTCATCCGGCGCCAGCGCGTTGTCCCTACGGACCACCACCTGGAACTCCGCGAGATCCGGCAACCGCGCCAGTTCCTCCAGCAGCACCGCCGGGTTGATCAGCATGCCCTTGACCTTCACCAGGTCCTTGGCCCGCACCACGGGTCCGACCACGCGCTCGCCCGCCCGCCCGCAATCGGGGCAGCGGCCGCGCTCGACCGCCACCACGTCGCCTTGCAGGAAGCGCAGCAGCACCGTGCCCCGCCGGTTGAGGTGGGTCAGCGCCAGCCAGCCGCGCTCGCCCTCCGGCAACGGCTGACCGGTCTCGGCGTCGACCGCCGCCAGATGCAGCAGGTCGGGCGCCGGGTTGTGCCAGGGACCGTCCTCGCGGCATTGCGCTAGCGCGCCGAGTTCGGTCGAGCCATAGCGGTCGAATACGCGCTGGCCGGCGCAGCCGAGTTCGCGCATGAGCCGGCGCAGTTCCTCGCGCAAGGCGGGCGAGGACGCTTCCCCGGCCACGGCGCAAAGCCGCACGGCTGTGACATCCGCCTTCAGTTCCAGGGCGCGCAGCAGCACCCGGCGCACGAAACTGGTGACGCCCCAGACCACCGTCGCGCGATGCAGCGCCACCAGCCGCACCGCCTCGTCGAGCGAACGCTGGATCGCGAACGCGCCGAACGGCGCGCCCGGCAGGGCCGAGACGATCGCGGCGCCGATGGCGAAGGCATTCTGCGCCGAGCGCTGGAAGGCGCCCATCGGCGCCGGCGTCAGCGGGAACAGGTTGGCGATCACGTCGTGCTCGCCAAGGCCGGCGATCGCCGCCATGCAGCGCGCCTGGAACATGTAGGCCAGCACGTCGTGCGTGGTGTTGTAGACCGGCGTGGGCATCGCCGTGCTGCCGGTGGTGTGGATGACTTCCGCGATGGCGCGTTCTTCCAGCGGCAGGTCGGGCAGACGCAGGCGGAAGGCTTCCGGTTCCGCCATCAGCGCGTCCTTGGTCGTAAGCGGCAGCCGCGCCAGATCGTCGAGGCCGCGAATGCTGGCGATGTCGAGCCCGGCCCCGGTCCATTCTCGGCGATAATAGGCATGCCCCCTGGCGCAGAGCGCCAGCATCGCTCGCAACGCCGCCGACTGCGCTTCGGCAATGGCATCCGGCGAACGGGCGAGCGAGGCCGCGACGTCGCCCAGGGTCGACGTCATCCCGCGCCCGGTTCCGGCCTGCGTTTGATGAGGGCGATCTTGTCGATCTCGAAGATCATCTCCTCGCGCTGGTTGAACACCTGGTCGCGGAAGGTGACGATGCCGCGGTCCGCTTGCCGCGAATCCTTCTTGTCGATCACCAACACCTCGGTGCGGATGGTGTCGCCGGGCTTGAGCGGGCGGTGGAAACGGCCGCGTTCCACCGCTACCAAGGCCACCATGTTGTAGCGGAACAGGCTCTCGGTCATGCCGGTCGACACCGACATGATCAGCGAACTGGGCGCGATGCGGCCGCCGTAAGGCGTCTTGCGGGCATATTCCTCGTCGATGAACAGTGGCACGTGATAGCCGACGAAGCTGCAAAATTGCGCGATCTCGCCCTCGGTGATCGTTCGCGAATAGGTGGGGATACGCTCGCCCACCGTGAAATCCTCGAAATAGCGCGTCTGCATCGCCGCAGCCGGGCAGGCGGCGCCCCCCGCCACGACGGGAGGCGCTTTGTCCGCTAGCGAACCGGCGTCGCCTTGCCGACGCCGCTCACCCGCCCGTCCTTGTTGAGCGCGAAGATGCCGAGCACGCGATGGCACTGATGGTCCTCGGGCGTGCATTTCAGCGGGCCGGCATAGGTGTCGGTCTGCAACGACAGGTTGGCCATGACCTGAATCAGCTTCTCGCGCGTTGGCTCGGGCCCGACCTTGCGCAACGCTTCGACGGTGAACTGCGCCGCCGAAATGCCGAACATGTGCACCACGCTGAAGCGGTCGTTGGGGAACTTCTTCTCGACCAGGGCCTTCCAGTTCGCCACCTGCGCATCGTCGGCGCCATAGCCCGCCGGCGCCACCGCGCGGAAGTTCTTGACCGCATCCGGCGAGCCGACGCCCTTGGCGATGATGTCGACCTCGGCCAGGGGCGAGCCGCCGACGCTGAGCGGTTGGAAGCCGAACTTCATGGTGTCGCGCAGGAATGGAATGCCGGCCTTGGGGAACAGCAGCATCATCACCGCGTCGGCGTTGGCCTGCTGCAGCTTCAGGGCCGTCGCCGTCAAGTCGGTTGGCTCGACCGCCACTTCCTCGATGGCGACCGGCTCGATGCCATTCTTGGCGAAAGCCTGTTTCAGCGGCTCGATGCGCGCCTTGCCCCAGGCGTCCGGCTGCCAGGCGATCGCGATGCGTTTCTTGCCCTGGTCCAGGGCGTGCTGCAACTGGCCATAGACCTCCATCCAGGCCGCGGACATGGTGGTGAAGATGTAGGGATTGGGCGGCTCGGTCAGCGAGTCGGCGGTGGAGGCGACGATCACCCAGGGAATCTTCGCCTCCACGATCTCCGGCTTCTGCGCCAACGCGGCATTGCTGCAGCCGCCGCCCAGGACCATGAAGGGCTGAACCTCGTGAATCAGCTTCTTCACCGCGCCGACACCCTTGGCCGGCAGGCACTCGTCGTCTTCCTTGATGTAGATGAGCTTGCGACCGTGCACGCCGCCCGCCTTGTTGACCTCCTCGAACACCGTCTCGATGGCGTTGAGGCTGGGCAGCACCAAGTTGGAAAGCGGACCGGTCAGTGGGCCCATGCCGCCGATCTTGATGCTGTCGGCGGTGACGCCGGTCTCGGCCCTGAGACCGCCGGCACCCAGCAACAGCGCCGCGGCCGTCAGCGACGCCCAGCCAGCGAGTTTCGTTGCACGCATTCGCATTTCTCCCTGAGGCTACCGGACGGGTCGCTCCAAGGCGACCCGCAGCCCGAGCGAACGCTAGAACGCCGCGCCAGGAAAGAAAAGCAGAATGCAAGGAAAACGGTCGAGGTGGCGGCTTCAGCCCTTGGCGCCCAAGCCGATGTTGCGCCCGGCATAGCGGCGCAGACGCAGGTCCGCCTGCTCCTTGTGGCCCCAGAAGCGCTCTACCTCGCAAAGCCGCGAGCAATAGTCGCCGACCACGACGCTGGCAGCGGGCGTGCAGCGCTGATAGGTGACCGTCTTCAGGAACTTGCCGACCCAGAGCCCCCCGGTATAGCGCGCGGCCCGCCGGGTCGGCAGCGTGTGGTTGGTGCCGATCACCTTGTCGCCATAGGAGACGTTGGTCTCCGGCCCCAGGAACAGCGCGCCGTAATTGGTGAGCCGCGCCAGGAACCAGTCGGGATTGTGGGTCAGCACTTCGACATGCTCGGCCGCCACCCGGTCGGCTTCGAGCGCCATCTCCTCGTCGTCGGCGCACAGCAGGACCTCGCCATAGTCGCGCCAGGCGGGGCCGGCGGCGTCGGCGGTCGGCAGGATGGCAAGCTGGCGGGCCACCTCGGCCTCGATCGCGGCCGCCAAGCGCTCGGACGTGGTGATCAGCGTCGCCGGCGAGGTCGGTCCATGCTCGGCCTGGCCCAGCAGGTCGACCGCCACCATCTCGGCATCCGCCGTGTCGTCGGCGATCACCAGGATCTCGGTCGGCCCGGCCAGCAGGTCGATGCCGACGCGGCCGAACAACTGCCGCTTGGCCTCCGCCACATAGGCGTTGCCGGGCCCGACCAGCATGTCGACCGGGGCGATCTCCGCGGTACCCAGGCCCATCGCCGCCACCGCCTGGATGCCGCCCAGGCAATAGATCTCGTCGGCGCCGCCCAGGTGCATGGCGGCAATGGTGGCGGGGTGCGGTCCGCCCTGATTGGGCGGCGTGCAGGCGGCGATGCGCCCGACACCGGCCACCTTGGCGGTGACGACGCTCATATGCGCCGACGCCACCATGGGATAGCGGCCGCCCGGCACATAGCAGCCGACGCTGGCCACCGGGATGTTCTTGTGCCCCAGCACCACGCCCGGCAGGGTTTCCACCTCCAGGTCGCGGAGCGCGCCCTTTTGCGCTTCAGCGAAGGTGCGGATCTGCGCCTGCGCGAATTCGATGTCGGCGATGGTCTGTTTCGGCACCTGGCCGAGCAGCCGGTCGATCTCGGCCGCCGACAGGCGGAAACGTTCCGGCTGCCATTGGTCGAACTTGACGGACAACTCGCGCACCGCGCCATCGCCGCGCGCTTCCACGTCGGCCAGAATGGCTTCCACCGACTTGCGCACCCTGGCGTCCTCGTCGGCGCGCTGTGCCGCGGGCTTGCCGCGCTTGATGTAGGTCGCCATCGTCTTCCCCTAGTTGCTTGCCATGGCCGCCGCGACATGTTCCTGGAACGCCGGCCGTCCGGCCAGGCGGCGGTACCAGGCCTCCAGCCCCGGCATCTCGAAACGCTCGATCGGCAGGCGGTACCACCAATGCGCCATGATGCCGACCGGGATGTCGGCCATGCTGAAGCCGGCGCCCGCAAGATAGGGGCGGTGCGACAGCGTCGTCTTGACCATCTGCCAGATGCCTCACATCCTAAGGCGATGCCCTTCCAGTTCGTCGAGGTGGCGGTATTCCGGCCGCCAGACCTGCCATGGCAAGTAGAGCGGCATGATCGCCGGCCGCAACACGTTGCCCTGCCACATGATCCAGCGATAGCCCTCGCCCCGGGCACGAAGGTCGGACGGATAGAGGGTGCCGAAACCGTGCTTGGCCGCGAGATACTGCAGGATCGCCGCCGACTCCCACAGCACGAAACCATCGTCGTCGATGGTGGGGATCACGCGATTGGGGTTCAGGCGAACGTAATCGGGCTCGCCCAGCCCGCCGAACGAGCCGCCCAGGTCGATGCGCCGATAGGCGAGACCCAACTCGCCCACCGCCCACATCACCTTCTGCACACAACTGCAATGAGCGTTGCCCCAAATCGTCAGCATGGCGGCCTCCCGCGATCGGCGGGCGATCTTGGCGCGGATCACCGACGCACGATAGGCCCCGTTAACGCTGGCGCGAGGACAACAGCCGGCTGGCCAGGATCGCCGCCACCACCAGGCCGGCGCCCATGAGCTGGCCTGGCCGCAGGTGCTGGCCCAGCAGGAAATGGCCAAGGACGACACTGGCGACCGGCTCGAAGTTCATCGCCAGCGAGGTGGCGATGGGGCCGATGCGGCTGAGGCCGATATAGAAGCTGACGAAGGCAAAGCAGTAGAACCCGACCACGCCCGCCAGCGCCAAGCCGCCGGTGGCGTCCTTAGGCAGCGCCAAATGCCCCAGCAACAGGCTCGCGGCGACGAACAGCACCAGCGTGGTCGCCAACATGTGCATGGTGACGGCGCGGCTATCCTGACCGGCGGTGACATAGGGCTGGACCAGGATGATGGCGCCGAAACCCAGCGCGGTCAGGGCGGCATAGAATACGCCCAGCGGGTCGAGACCGCCCTGCCCGATGTCGAGCGCGAAGCTGAGGCCGACAAAGGCGACGATCAGTGCGCCGGCGGTGCCCCAGGTCGGTCGCTCGCGGCCGAGCAGCCAGCTCGCCACCGCGACGATGAAGGGGTAGGTGTAGAAGATCAGCACCGCCAGGGCGACGGGGATGTATTCGATGGCCTTGAACAGGGCGTAGGAGTAGCCCGCGGTGATCGCCCCCAGCCCGAGCGCCCACAGCCGCGTGCGCAGCGGCAGGCGAAGCCGTACGCGCATCAGGCGAAACACCAGGAAGACAATGACGACCGCCGCGCAGGCGCGCACGGTGTTGACCGTCAGCGCATCGCTGCCGGCGTCGTAGGCAACCCGCGCCAGGGTCGAATTGACCGCGAAACAGGTGCCCGCCAGTGCCACCAGCGGAAAGCCCCAGGGCGGCGCGTCGGCCCAGGGTGGTGGGGTGGCCATCGTCTAGCGGCTCCGCGAGATCAGCACGATCGCCGCCACCACCACCGCAGCCCCCAGCACCTGGCCCGCATCCAGCCGCTCGCCCAGGATGACGAACCCCAGCGCCATGGCGGAGACCGGCTCGAAATTCATCACCAGTGCCGTGCGGATGGCGCCGATGGCGATGGCCGCCCAGTAGAAACCGACGATGCCGAACACATAGCAGAAGGGCGCGGCCAGGAAAGCCAGCCGGCCGTCGGCCGTCTCTGGCACGGCGAAACCGCCGGTCACCAGGCTCGCCAGCAGGAAGCAACCGGCGCCCGAGCCCAGGAAATGCAGCGTGACCGCGCGGGAATCGACGCCGCTCGCCAGCAGCGGCATGGCCAGCAGCATGACCGTCACGCCGACCGCGGCGGCAAACGCCAGGGCGATGCCCACGGCCGACAGGCCGCCCTCCAGCACTTTCAAGGCCAGCGCCAGCCCGACGAACGCCATGACCAGGGCCAGCGCCGCCCGCGTCCTTGGCCGCTCGCGGCCGATGGCCCAGGTCGCCAGCGCCGCCAGAAGGGGGTAGGTATAGAAGGTGATGACGGCAATGCCGACCGGCAGATAGTCGAGCGACAACAGGAAGGTCTGGCCATAGGCCGCGTGCAGCAGGCCGGCCGCCAACGCCAGCGCGCGCCGGCCGGGCGGCATCGCCAGGCTGACGCCTGTCGAGCGCAGCAGCAGGTACAACATCATCGCTGCGCCGCCCACCCGCATGGTGTTGATCGACAGCGCGTTGCTGCCGCCCAGGATGGCGAGTTTGGCGAAGTTGACGCTGAAGCCGAACGACGTGGCGACCGCCAGGACGAAGGCGATGCCCAGCCACGGCCGTGCGGCGAACAGGGCGGCGGCACCGCCGGTGGTTGCGGTCATGCGGGGCTGTGCGCGGGCGTTGCGAGGCGACCCTATGGATCGCAGCTGAGAGTGGCATCGCCCGGCGACGGCAGCAAGTGGCGCCGCCGCTCGACCCTACATTGCGGCGCCCGCCGCGCCGCCGCTAAGCTCGCCCGCCACCGACCGATGAGCCAGCCCCATGACCGTCAGCCCACAGATGCCGGGCCCCACCGCGCACAGCTATTTTTCGCAGCGCCTCAGGCTGCACTATGTCGATTGGGGCAATCCCGGGGCGCCACCCCTGCTGCTGCTGCATGGCGGGCGCGACCATTGCCGCAACTGGGACTGGGTGGCGGAGGCGATGCGGGGCGAATGGCACATCCTGGCGCCGGACCTGCGTGGCCACGGCGATTCGCAATGGGCGCCCGGCGGCAGCTACAACATGGCCGATTACGTCTACGACGTGGCGCAGCTACTTCACCAGTCGGGCCGCACGCCGGTCAGCATTGTCGGCCATTCGCTGGGCGGCGCCATCGCGCTGGCCTATGCCGGAACCTATCCGCAGCATGTCAGCCGGCTGGTGGCGATCGAGGGACTGGGCTTGCCGCCCAAGCTGCAGGCCGAACGCGCGCGCAAGAGCGCGGCCGAGCGCATGATCGCCTGGATCGACGAGTTGCGCGGCATCTCCGGCCGGCAGCCACGCCGCTATCCGAGCCTGCAGGACGCCTATCGCCGCATGCAGGAGGAAAACCCGCATCTCTCGCCGGCGCAGGCGCTGCACTTGACGCAGCACGGCGTCAACCGCAACGAGGATGGCACCTATAGCTGGAAATTCGACAACTACGTGCGACTGATCCCGCCGTTCGGCGCCACGGCTGAGGAAGTGCACACGCTGTGGGCGAATATCGACTGTCCGACCCTGCTGATCCGCGGTACCGAGAGCTGGGCGAGCGATCCGGTCGAGGATGGCCGCATCCGGCATTTCAAGCGCGCCCGCCGGGTCAATATCGAGGGCGCCGGGCATTGGTCGCAGCATGACCGGCTAACGGAGTTCCTCAAGGTGGTGCGCGCCTTCCTGGAGGAATAGCCGGCGCGCGGTTCAGCGCGCGTCGCGTCGGAAGAAATCGCGCACCGCGGCGACGAACGGGCCGGGCGCCTGCATGGCGGTGAAATGTCGCGCCGCCGGCAGGTCGCGGCGTTCGACCACATTGCCCAGACGGCGCAGCATGCCGTCGGGCGGCGGCGGCCTTAGGTCATGGCCGGGCAGCAGGAAGCCCAACGGCGGGGTCAGCCGTTGGCCCGCCGGCAGCGCCAGCGACTTCTCCTCACGGACCCCTCGGTAGAGCCAGGTCGAGCTGTTGATCCGCCCGGTCAGCCAATAGAGCGTGATGTTGGCGAGCAGCGCGTCCAGGCTGAACGGCGGCTCGGCGGCGGCCGGATCGCTCCAGCCGTGGAACTTTTCGACGATCCAGGCGGCGAGCCCGGCCGGCGAATCGGTGAGGCCATAGGCCAGCGTCTGCGACTTGGTGGCGTGCACGTGCTGGTAGGCATCCTCCTGCTGCATGCGCCGGCCCGCCGTCTCGATCCAGGCCGCTTTCTCCGGCGTCAGCGGCGGCTCGCCCGGGCCGAGCGCCGGGCACAGCGGCGTCATGTTGAACCCGCATTCGCCGGATGACACCGTATTGTGATGCAATTTCTTAGAGATTCAGATATAAGAATCAATAAGTTAATCTGGATTGAACGAGGCTATTTTGCAGAACCCAACGGGTGAATCAGGTGATGGTCCGCTCCGGCTCAATTTCGACCGCCGCGTGAAGCTGGAG
>VGEV01000121.1 GCA_016869175.1 Alphaproteobacteria bacterium | reverse complement strand
GCAAGCCGCGCCGGTCGGCGGCAAGGCGGTGTTCAGGCGTCCACATCGAGCACCCTCCTTCGATTCGGGTGCTCGACAAGGAATCACATCCGATTCTTCCGACTCAAGAACTTTCCGGTTGGGCTCTTAGGCATGTGGGGCCGTGACGGAAAACCGACAACACGTTAGGCTTCGTCGCCAGACGGCTTGGGAGAGATCGTGTCATGCGCATCGTGGTGTTGGTCAGCCAGGGGCAGCGCAACCGGGGTTATGGCGTGCCGGCGGAAGTGATGGCGGCGGGCGTCGAGGCACCGGTGGTCGAGACCCACCTGCCGGTCTTTCCGGCCAACCGGCTGGAGCACAAGTTGATCGAGCTGTCGACCATCGAAGGCGGCCTGGCCGCGGCGGCGGGGGCCGACGGCATCTTCATCAACACGGTCGGCGATTACGGCCTGGCCGGCCTGCGCAGCGCCTTGCGCATTCCCGTGGTCGGGGCGGGGCAGGCCGGCATGCACCTGGCGGCCAGCTTGGGCGAACGCTTCGCCATCGTCACCATCTGGCCGCGCGTGCTGCGCTATCTCTATCAGGGCTTGCTGCGCGACTATGCGCTGAGCGAGCGCTGCGTCGCCATCCGCCATGTCGGCGAGGAGCGCGAACTGGCCGCGCTCGACCAGCCGGACAATTTCGTGCTCGACATGCGCGCCGGCAAGGAAGCGATGGTGGCGCGCATCGTCAAGGAAATGCGCGCCGCCATCGAGCAGGACGGGGCCGACACCATTCTGCTGGGCTGCACCTGCATGGCGCCCATCGCCCGGCGGCTGGCCAAGGCGGTTGAGGTGCCGGTGGTCGATCCGCTGACCGCCGGCTACAAAAGCTGCGAAATGCAGGCGGCGCTCGGCCTGGTGCACAGCCCGCTGGTCTTCCGCCCGGCCGCCAATACCCCGCAGCGCACCCGGCAATTGGCGGCGATGATCGACGCGGCGCGGCCGCTGCAAGGCAGCATCGCGGAAGCTTGCGAGATGTGCCAGGTGACGGAAGCGGCGGAATAGCGGCGGTTCGCCCATGTACCTGCCGACCTTCAAGCCGGCGGGCTCGGGCCGCCCGCTGGTGTTCCTGCACGGGCTGGGCGGCAATGCCGACAGCTTCGATGCGCAATTCGCCCAGTTCAGCGTTGCTTGGCACTGCATTGCCTGGAACATGCCGGGCTATGGCGGCAGCCCACTGCCGGCCGAGTTCACCTGGCAGAGCTTGTCGGCGGCGCTGGCCCGGCTGCTCGACCACCTGTCGCTGCCGCGCGCCATTCTGATCGGCCATTCCATGGGCGGCATGGTGGCGCAGGAATTCGTCGCCCGGCATCCCGAACGGGTCGAGGCCCTGGTGTTGTCCGCCACCAGCGCCATGTTCGGCAGCGCCGACGGCAGCTTCCAGCGCGAATTCCTGGCCAGCCGCCTGAAACCCATCGAAGAGGGCAAGACACCGGCCGACATCGCCGATGCGCTGGTCGCCGGCATGATCGCCGAACCCCGCGATCCGGATGTGGTCGCCTGGGCGCGGCGGCAGATGGCTCGCATCCCGGCTGCCACCTACCGCGCGGCGCTGACCTGCCTGGCCGGGTTCGACCGGCGGGGCGACTTGGCGGCGATCCCTTGCCCAACCCTGCTGCTGGCGGCCGAGAAGGACGCGACCGCGCCGCCCAGGGGCATGGCGCGCATGGCGGAGAAGATCCCGGGCGCGCGCTATCACTGCGTCGCGGGGGCGGGCCACCTTGTGCAGGCGGAACGGCCGACGGCGTTCAACGCCGCGCTGCAGAGCTTCCTCGCCGGCCTGCCGCGCTAACCCCGATTGCCGCCATAGGACTGCTGGATGAGACGGCCGGCCGGCACGCGGTCGTGGCTCAACTGGCGGAAATCCTCGGCCGCTTCGCCCGAGGTCAGCCAGCGGGCGAGTTCGGCGGCAATCGCCAGTGCCGTCTTGAAGCCATGTCCGCTGCCGCCGCTGAAGTCGGCATAGCCGGCAAGCCCCGCGCGCGGCCCGATGAAGGGATACCAGTCGGGCGTCACGTCGTAGAGCGCGGCGTAGGCGTGCATGAGGCGCGCGTCGGCCAGCCCCGGAAAGCGCGTGGCCAGGCGGCCTTGGATGTCGGCGACGAAGGCATCGTCGGCGGTTTCCTTGAAATTGTAGGGATCGACATCCTGGTAGGGCTTGGGAAAGCCGCGGCCGACGATGAAACGGCCCTCGCCCATCGGCCGGACATAGATCGCATCCGCGCCATCTGAGATCGACGGCACCGGCAGCGGTCGGCCCGGGCGGCCCTGCCAGACCGTGTCCTGTTCGCGCACCGCGCGCATCGGCAGATCGAGCCCGGCGGTCGCCGCCAACAAGCCGGCGAACGGGCCGGCGGCGTTGACCACGATGCCGGCCGACTGTTCACCGTCGTCGGTTTCAACGCCGGTGATGCGGTCGCCCGCACGCAGCAGGCGGCGCGCCGGGGTCTTCAGCCGCACGTCTCCGCCATCCCGCACGAAGGCCGCCACATAGGCCTCGGTCGTGGCCACCGGATCGGCATAGCCGCCCTTGGCTTCGTAGGCCGCTCCTGGCAGGCCTTCGCTGTTCAGCCAGTCGAAACGGCCGAGCGCGTTGGCCCCGAGCCAGACGGTGTCGGTGCCGAGTTCGCGTTGCATCGCCACATTGGCTTGCGCGGCCGACTCGGTGCCGGGTGGCGGAATGAACAGATAGCCGACCGGGCGGTAGCCGACATCGCGCCCCAGTTCGTCCGCCAAGCGGGCGAAGCGTTCGACCGCCGCCTTGGCGATGCGTGCCATGACCTTCGTCGAATAATGCTGACGCACGATGGCGGCGCTGCGCCCGGTGCCGACACCGGCCGGCGCGCCGCGCTCCAGCAGCAGCACGCGCGCCAGCCCGGCACGGCGCAGCTCATAGGCCGTGGCGGCGCCGGCGATGCCGGCGCCGACCACGATGGCGTCATGGGCCGCCACTAGGCTCTGACCCAGGTCTCGGCGAAGGCCAGCATGGCCGTGGTGATGGTCTGCCCGGCGATCTCGCGCGCAATCGGCTTGCCCGGCAGCACGCGGCCGTTGACCGTGGCCGTGGGGCTGCTGGAGCCGACGAACAGGCTGGGCATGTAGTGCTTGCCGGTGGCCGACTTGTCGACCGGCAGGACGAAGCAGAACGGCTTGCCAAGTCCGCCCCAGGCCAGCCGCACGGTCAGGTCGCCCGCCTTGACCGTCTCGACATAGGTGGTCGTGCTGTCGCCCGAGGTCTCGACGCTGTCGAGCTTGCGATATTGCAGGCCGGCCAGGCCCGGTGTGCCCTTGAAGGGGCCGAAATTGCTGACGTAGTCGTTGATCAGGTAGCGGGCCAGCGGCTCGTTGTCGTAAAGGCAGATATTGCCGCGGTCGGCCGGCGGGTTGCGGTCGGCCGGCGACTGCATCAGCACCAGCGCGTGGCCGCGGCCGTGTGGCGACAGCATCACGCGGAAAAAGCTGACCAGCGTCACGAACGGGCCGTTGGGATCGGTCTTCAGATACATGCCAGGGTTTTCGCCCGACCATTCGACGGCGCCGGCGATCGGCAGATGTTCGGCCATGTCGTCTTCTCCCCTAGTTATGCTGGCGGGCCAAGGCCGCCTCGCGGATCTTGCTCAAGGTGGTGCGCGAGGTGATGGCCTCGGGATCGGTTTTCAGTTCGATCAGCGCCGCTTTGCCGGCGGCGAGCGCGCGTGTCAATGCCGGCTCGAACTCGCCGTCACTCGCAACACTCTCGCCATGCAGGCCGAAGCTCCGGGCGAAGGCGGCGAAGTCCGGGTTGGACAGCGCGGTGCCCGGATAGCGCCCGGGGAACTCGCGCTCCTGGTGCATGCGGATGGTGCCGTACATGCCGTTGTTGACCAGCAGGACAAGCGGCTTCAGGCCGTATTGCACGGCGGTGGCGAGCTCGGTGCCGCTCATCAGGAAGCCGCCGTCGCCGACGAAGCAGACTACCTGCCGCCCAGGGGCCACGGCCGCGGCGGCCAGTGCCGCCGGCACGCCATAGCCCATGGCGCCGTTGGTCGGCCCGAGCTGGCTGGGATAGACCGAAAACGGCAGGTAGCGATGCGCCCATCCGGCGAAGTTGCCGGCGTCGTTGGCGATGATCGCGTCCTTCGGCAGGCGCTGGCGCAGCACCCGCATCACATGCGCCATGTCGAGCCGGCCGACGGTCGGCTGGATCTCGGCGTTGGCGAGATACTCGGCATGCGCTTGCGCCAGGCTCGGCGCCCAGGGCGGATTGTCAATGGCCGCCAGTGCTGCCGCCGCGGCCGCGAAAGCCGGCATGCTGGCGTTGATCGGCAGGTCGCTCTGGAACACCCGGCCCAGTTCCTCGGCCGAGGGATGCACATGCACGAAAGTCTGCCTGGGCCGCGGCAGGTCGATCAGCGTGTAGCCTTGCGAGGTCTGCTCGCCCAGGCGCGGACCCACGGCCAGGATCAGGTCGGCGCCCTTGACGCGTTGGATCAGCTTGGGGCTGGCGCCGATGCCAACCTCGCCGGCGTAGTTGGGATGATGGTTGTCGAAGCGGTCCTGGTTGCGGAAGGCGGTCGCCACCGGCAGCTGGAAGCGTTCGGCGAAGCGGGTGATGTCGGCCACCGCCTTGGCCGTCCAGGTGCCGCCGCCCAGCAGCATGATCGGGCGCTTGGCGGCCAGCAGCAGTTGGCGCAGACGGGCCATGTCGGCCGGGCCGGGATGCGGCTCTACGCGGGCATAGGGCCTGGCATCGGCGACGTCGACCCGATCGACCAGCATGTCCTCCGGCAAGGCCAGCGCCACCGGCCCGGGCCGGCCGGCGGTGGCGCAGTGAAAGGCGTGGCTGACCATTTCCGGGATGCGGCCGGCATCGTCGATCTCGGCCGACCACTTGCTGACCTCGCCGAAGAACTTGCGGAAGTCCATCTCCTGGAAGGCCTCTCGCGTGGTCATCTCGCGCGCCACTTGGCCAACGAACATGATGAGCGGCGTCGAGTCTTGCAGCGCGGTATGCAGCCCCACGACGCCGTGGCAGGCGCCCGGCCCGCGGGTGACGAAGCAGATGCCGGGGCGGCCGGTCAGCTTGCCATAGGCCTCCGCCATGTTGGCCGCCGCCGCCTCGTGCCGGCAGGTGATCAGGCGGATGCGGTCGGCGACGTCGTGAAAGGCGTCCAGGGCCGCCAGATAGCTCTCGCCCGGCACGCAGAACGCCATGTCGACGCCGTGGATCAGCAATTGGTCGATCAGCAGCTTGCCGCCGCTGCGCAGGTTGCCGGTCATCGTCTCCCCCTTGCCTCGCCTTCTATAGCGGCTTCCGGCCGATCAGGTCCAAGGGGCCGCGCATGGCGTTGCCAGACGGGACAAGACCGGCGATGCTGCTCGCGCGGTGTCCGATCAGATGGAAGCGCGATCAGCGAGCCATCGGATCGGAGCCCACCGCGCTGCCGTCATGGTTGTCGGGCAATGGCTTCCGTTCAAACCGCACACGCCGGTACGCTTTGAACGGACATTGCCCTGGTGGTTACAGGGGGTGAGGCATGGCGCTCAATGTGAAGGAGATCATGGCGGCGGCGAACGCGGCGGTGCCGAGGTTGAGCGCGGCCGAGGCGCGGGCAATGATCGCCAAGGACAATCCGCTGATCGTGGACGTGCGCGACGGCACCGAGGTGCAACAATCCGGCAAGGTCAAGGGCGCCTTGCATGTCTCGCGCGGCCTGATCGAGTTTCGCGCCGACCCCGACAGCCCGTCCCACCATCCGGAGTTCCGCAAGGACCGCCCGGTCATCCTTTATTGCGCTTCGGGCGGCCGCTCGGCCCTGGCCGGCAAGACTCTGAAGGACATGGGCTATGCCAAGGTGTTCAACCTTGGCGGCTTCAAGGACGCGGTGGACGGCGGCCTGCCGACCGAACCGGCCTGAGGCTCACTGTTCGAGCTGGGCGTGGATGGCGCGGGCGAGGCCGAGCGCGATGTCGCGGGGTGCCTCGGCGATCAGCGCGTAGCCGAATGGCCGGTCGAGCCAATAGACCGCGGTGAAGCCGGCTTCCTCCAGGATGCGGAAGGCGACTTCGCCCGGTTCCGACGACGCCCTGAGATAGAGGGTCAGGCGCTTCTTGCCTGCGTCCTCGTACATGAAATGCGCGGCCGGCTGGGCATTCGACGGCAGCAGGCGGCCGCCGATCAACCGATAACCCCTCTCTGTCAGGTCGGGCACCTTCAACGGCTGGCCCAAACGTCGCGACAGCCAGGCGACGAGATGCGCCTCCTCGCTGGCCGGCACTTCAACCGGATGGCGCACTTCCGTGACATAGACCCGGTGCGCCGACATTGCCTCGACAGCCAGGGTGCGACCGGCGTCGGCCGTCGGCTGCGCGGGCAGGAGCAGCCGGCCCGTGCCGAAGCCGATGGCGAACAGCGCCAGGCCGGCGGCCAACAAGGCGGCACGACCCAGCGTTCTCCGTCGACGGGCAGCCGCCAGGCGGCGGGGGTCGAGCCGGGCTGACAGCGGTTCGGTCGCGAAGGCGTCATAGGCCGCCCGCAGCCGCGCATTCTGCGCTCGCCAAGCGGCCACCGCCGCCGTCTCGGCCGGGTGTGCCGCCAGCCAGGCGGCCACCGCCGCCGCGCGTTCCGGCGACAGGGCGTCGTCGGCGAAGGAGTGCAGCTCGGCATCCGCGATGTCGCGATCCGGGTCGCTCATCGCACCCGCCTCAGTCCGGGGCTGTCGGCCGCCTCAAGCAGTTCGCGGAGTTGCTGCCGGCCGCGGCTCAACCGGCTTATCACCGTGCCGATCGGCGTATCCAGGATGCGCGCGGCCTCGGCGTAACTGAAGCCTTCGAGGCCGACCAGCAGCAGCACGGTGCGCTGCTCGTCCGGCAGCAGGGCAAGCGCCCGGTCGAGCGCGGCCACCGCCAACCCGTCACCCGGCGCCGACACCGACGCCGGTGGCCAGTCCTGCCGCTCCACGCTGGCGCGCTTGGCCGCGCGTCGCCGGGCACTGACGAACAGGTTATGCATGATGGTGAACAGCCAGGGCCGCAATTGCTGTTCGGCTCGATAGAGCTGCCAGCGCGACAACGCGCGTTCGAGACAGTCCTGCACCAAGTCGTCCGCGTCCTCGCGCGAGCCGGTCAGCGCCCGCGCATATTGGCGCAAGCCCGGCAACTCCGCCAGCAGCAGGCGCTGTGGATCGTTCATGGCCCGGCCGCCCTCGTCGCTGCAACTACGAAACGCAGCACGTGATTATTCCTTGCGGGAGATGGCGCCCCTGCGCCCGCCGTCCGGCGGCGCTTGGGCGCCATTTTAGCAAGTTCAGCGAATGGGTGAGAACGGCGCCGGAACCAGCACGCGGGATTCCATGTTGACCAGAAGCGGCCGCACCTTGCCGACGAAATTCTGCCATTCGGGCTTGGCCATCAGCTCGGCCCGCCGCCGCGCCCGGTCATCCAACGTCTCGTAGCCCCACATGTGCACCACCAGGTTGAGTGGGCCGAACTCGGTGGTGAAATAGCCGACCATGTTGCCCAGTGTGGGCTTCTGCACCGGCATGCCTTCCTGCTCGTAAACCTTGAACCACTCCGGCACCTTGCCGGGCTGCAGGGTGTAGGTGCGCTGCTCGACGAACATGGGATCCCCCGTTTGGTCTTGCCCGGACGCGGGCTTGCGTCCGCGGGCGAGCTTAGCCGGGGGATCGGCGGCCAGGCGAGCGCGGCTCACGCCATGCTGGCCGCGCGCCGGCTGCGCTTGCGGTCGTTGGCATCGAGCTGCGCCTTGCGCAAGCGCACGTGCCGCGGCGTCACCTCGACCAACTCGTCGTCCTCGACATAGGCGATCGCCTCTTCCAGGCTCATGCGCCGGGGCGGCGTCAGACGAACCGCGTCGTCCTTGCCGGCGGCGCGGATGTTGGTAAGCTGCTTGCTGCGCAGCGCGTTGACCTCCAGGTCGTTGCCGCGGCTGTGCTCGCCGATCACCATGCCGGGATAGACTTGCTCGCCCGGCTCGATGAACAGCGCGCCGCGCTCTTCCAGGTACCACAGCGCGTAGGCGACGGCCGGCCCGGCGCTATTGGCGATCAGCACGCCGTTGCGCCGCCCCGGGATCGGGCCGCGATACGGGCCATAGCCGTGGAACAGGCGGTACATCACGCCGGTGCCGCGGGTGTCGGTCAGGAATTCGCCATGATAGCCGATCAGGCCGCGCGAGGGCGCGATGAAGGCGATGCGGGTCTTGCCACCGCCCGAGGGCCGCATGTCGGTCAGATCGGCCTTGCGCAGGCTCAGCTTTTCGACCACCACTCCGGCATAGGCCTTGTCCACGTCGACCAACACTTCCTCGAGCGGCTCCAGCCGCTCGCCCGTCGTCGGATCCGGGCGGAAGAGCACGCGCGGCCGGCTGATCGACAGCTCGAAGCCCTCGCGCCGCATGGTTTCGATCAAGACCCCGAGCTGCAATTCGCCGCGGCCGGCGACTTCATAGGCATCGCTGTCGGGGGTCTCGCTGACCCGGATGGCGACATTGCCTTCAGCCTCGCGCAACAGCCGCTGCCGGATGACGCGGCTTTGCACCTGGTCGCCGTCGCGGCCGGCCAGGGGCGAGGTATTGATGGAAAAGGTCATGGCCAGCGTTGGTGGGTCGATCGGGTTGGCGGCCAGCGGCGTTGTGACCTCGGGCGCCGCCAGCGTGTCGGCGACGGTCGCCTTGGCGAGCCCCGCGATGGCGATGATGTCGCCGGCCGCCGCGCTGTCCACCGGTACCCGTTCCAGCCCGCGGAACGTCAACAGCCGGGTGACGCGGCCTGCCTCCACCACCCGGCCATCGGGCGCCAGTGCCCGGATGGGGTCGTTCTGGCGCAAGTCGCCCGCCTCGATCCGCCCGGTCAGCACGCGGCCCAGATAGTTGTCGTACTCCAGCATGGTCGCCAGCATGGCGAAGGGTGCCTGGCGTTCGACCCGGGGCGGCGGCACATCGCCCACGATCAACTGGAAGAGTTCGGTCAGATCGTCGGCCCGCCCGCCGGCCTGCAGCGTCGCCCAGCCTTCGCGGGCAGAGGCGAACACGGTGGGGAAGTCGAGTTGCTGTTCGTTCGCCTCCAGCAGCAGGAACAGCTCGAACACCTCGTCCTGCACGGCCAGCGCGCGGGCGTCGGGCCGATCGACCTTGTTGATCACCACGATCGGCCGCAGGCCCAACTTCAGCGCCTTCTGGGTAACGAACTTGGTCTGCGGCATCGGCCCGTCGACCGCGTCGACCAGCAGCAGCACGCCATCGACCATCTTCAGGATGCGCTCCACCTCGCCGCCGAAATCGTGATGTCCCGGCGTGTCGACGATGTTGATGCGGGTGCCCCGCCAATCGACGGAGGTGCATTTCGACAGGATGGTGATGCCGCGCTCGCGCTCCAGGTCGTTGTAGTCCATGGCGCGTTCGGCGACCTGCTGGTTGGCGCGGAACGTGCCGGCCTGGCGAAACAGCGCGTCCACCAGCGTGGTTTTGCCATGATCGACATGGGCGATGATGGCGATGTTACGGATCATTGTGCAGGCAACCGTCCGGGCCAACGGTCAACGCGGCCCGGCTCGCCGCCGGACCGCGCTGACACGGCCTAAATAGTGTCGAAGGCCGCCGGCGTAAAGCCGCTTCAGACCGCCGCCCTGGCGCTTGCTCCGGCGGCGATGGTTAACACCCGGTCGACCGCCGCCGGATCGGTATCGAAAGCGGTCACCAGCCGCACGACGCGGCCCTGCCAGCGATGCAACCCGACGCCCTGGCGTTGCAGTTCGCCGATCGCCGTCTCCGGCAACTCCGCGAACACCTCGTTCGCCTCGGTCGGGTGCGCCAGGGTGACGCCGGGCAGGCTCGCCAGGCCCTCCGCCAGCTGCCGCGCCTGGGCGTTGGCGTGGCGCGCATCGGCCAGCCAGGCGCCGTCGGCCAGGTAGGCGGTCAATTGCGCCGACAGGAAGCGCTGCTTGGAAAGCAAGTGTCCCGCCCGCTTGCGGCGATAGCGGAACTGCGCGGCGAGTTCCGGGCGGAAGAACAACACCGCCTCGGCCGCCAGCGCGCCGTTCTTGGTGGCGCCGAAGGACAGCACGTCGACCCCCGCCCGCCAGGTGACGTCGGCCGGACTGGCGCCAAGGGAGGCCACCGCGTTGGCGAAGCGCGCGCCGTCCATGTGCACCTGACAGCGGTAGCGGTGGGCGATGGCCGCGAGCTCGGCGATCTCGGCCGGGCGGTAGACGGTGCCGGCTTCGCTGGCTTGCGTCAGCGATACCGCCGCCGGCTGCACATGGTGCTCGACCCCGAAGGCCGCGCCGGCCAGTGCCGCATCCAGCCCTGCCGCGGACAGTCGGGCATGCGCGCCGTCCAGCAACAGCAGCTTGGCGCCGCCGGTGTGAAATTCGGGCGCGCCGCACTCGTCGACCGCGATATGCGCGTCACGGTGGCAGAGGATGGCGCCATAGGGCGGCACCAGCGCGGCCAGCGCCAGTGCGTTGGCGGCCGTGCCGGTGGCCAATGGGAAACAGGCCACCTCGTGCTCGAACACCTGCGCAAAGGACCGCTCGCAGGCTTGCGTCCAGGCGTCGGCGCCATAGGCCATGGCCGGACCGGCATTGGCTTCGGCCAGCGCCCGCAGGATGCGGGGGGCGATGCCGCTGGCGTTGTCGCTGGTGAAGTTGAGGTGCATTGCGGCTCCGCGGAATCAGGCAATTGACAGGGGCACGGCCTCGAACCGGCGACGGTCGGCGGCAACGCGAAAGCCATTCAACGCCACCTGTCGGCCACCCGCCACGCTGGCGATCAGCCAGCAGAGCGTCGGCTCATAGGCGCATTCGAGGTCGGAGGCCGAGGGTTCGGCGGGGCCGTCAGGGTGGGAATGGAAGTGCCCGACGAGGTCGTCAAGCCCGCCCCGAAGTTCGCGCTGCAGGCGCAGGCGCAGGCGCGGGTCGACCTCGAAATGGTGCCGGCGGTCCTCCGCCAGGTTGGGCGAGGCGAGCGAACGCGACACCAGGATCCGTTCGCCCTCGCGGCGGCCGATCAACAGGCCGCAGCCCTCGTCAGGGTAGGCGGCCTCCACCGCCACGCGCAGCGCGGCCGCGGCCGACGGGGCCAGCAGGATCACGGGCCGGGCACCGGGCTCAGGCTGCCCAGCCGTCGGCCACTGGCCACGTCGATCACCAGCACGCGCTCGACCGGCGCCCCCGGCGGCGCAATGGCGACAAAGAGGCGGCCGTCGGCGGCGCCGATCTGGCGGATTTCCCGTCCCGCCGGCAGTTCGAAACCGAGTTCGCCGATCGGCTGTGGCGCGGCCGCAGCCTTGCCAGCGGTGCGGGCGATGCCCACCACGAGGGCGATCAGGCCGGCAACCAGCAAAACGCTCATGGCCGCGACGCTCAGCTTGAGCCAGCGGGGGACTTCGGTCCAGTCTCCAGCCATGCCGTCATCTCACGCAGAGCGCACCCTGGTCGTACCGCCCGAGGGAGCCGGCTGCCGGCTGGACCGCATTCTGGCCTCGGCCCTGCCGGAATTTTCCCGCACGCGCCTCAAGGCCTTGATCGAACAGGGCCATGTGCGGGTCGGCGAACGGACCATAACGGACGCCAACGAACGGGTCAAAAGCGGTCAAGCTGTGCGGCTGGCGTTACCGCCGCCGCAGCCGGCCGGCCCGCGCCCGCAACGCCTGCCGCTGGCCATCGTGTACGAGGATGCCGATCTGCTCGTGCTCGACAAGCCGGCCGGCCTGGTGGTGCATCCGGCCGCCGGCAACCCCGACGGCACCCTGGTCAATGCCTTGCTGGCGCATGCCGGCGACAGCCTTTCGGGGGTGGGCGGCGTGGCGCGCCCTGGCATCGTGCACCGCCTGGACAAGGACACCACCGGCTTGTTGGTGGTGGCCAAGCACGACCGCGCGCATCGCGGCCTTGCCCGACAGTTCGCCCGGCACAGCGTCGAGCGGGCCTATCACTGCTTCTGCATCGGCTGTCCGCTGCCTGCCGCCGGGCGCATCGAAGGGGCCATCGCCCGTCACCCGGTGGAACGCCAGCGCCGGGCGGTGGTGCGCGAAGGCGGCAAGGCGGCAGTGACCCACTATCGGCAACTGGCCTGCTACGCCGGTCAGGCGGCGCTGCTGGAATGCCGGCTGGAAACCGGCCGCACGCACCAGATCCGCGTGCATCTCGCCCATCTCGGCCACCCCCT
>VGEV01000120.1 GCA_016869175.1 Alphaproteobacteria bacterium | reverse complement strand
CGAAAACACCCGTTCCCGCAATCCCAAACCAATAACCCGACACCCGACAAACCAACCCGCGATGAAAAAGACGCAACGACCACGCATGCCGCGTGATCGCCTTGCCTCCCTGCCCATCACATCATGGCCTCTCGTGAATAAACCGGGCTAGAGCCATTGTTGGAACCGCTTGAAAGCGATCGGCCGAATCCCCTACTTATAGCAACCAGACGCAGCGAGCATGCCATGTTCATCCAGACCGAAGCGACGCCCAATCCGCAGACCATGAAATTCCTGCCGGGGGTCGTGGTGCTGGCGCGCGGCTCCGCCGACTACCCCGACTCCAGCGGCCCGGTCGACTCGCCGCTCGCCCGCCGCCTGTTCGCCATCGACGGAGTAGGCGCGGTGTTCCTGGGCGAGGACTTCATCACCATCACCAAGCGCGACGCCGAATGGCACCACCTGAAGCCAGAGGTCCTGGGCGCCATAATGCAGCATTTCACCAGCGGCGAGCCGATGCTGGATGGCGCGCGGACGACCGAGGACGCGCTGGAAGACGTGGCGGAAGGCGACCGGGAGACGGTCGCGCACATCGTCGAACTGATCGACACCCGGGTACGTCCCGCCGTGGCGCAGGACGGCGGCGACATCGTGTTCCGCGGCTTCAAGTCGGGGATCGTCTACCTGCAAATGCGCGGCTCCTGCTCTGGCTGCCCCAGTTCGGTGATGACACTGAAGAACGGGATTGAGAACATGCTGCGCCATTTCGTGCCCGAGGTGCAGGAAGTCCGCCAGATCTAGCGCGCGCCCCGCGCTATTCCGCTTGCGCGGACGGTCGCCGATCGCATAACCCAGCGCTAGCCGGCGATGGCGCCCTTTCCCGGGGGCGCGGCCAACGGCGGCGAGCAGCGAGGAGCGAACGGTGACGGACATCGTCAACGACAAGGATCTCGATCTCATCTTCCGCGACGCCCGCACGGCGAACGGCTGGCTCGACAAGCCGGTCAGCGACGTGACGCTGCAGGCGGTCTACGAGCTGGCGAAACTCGGCCCCACCAGTGCCAATTGCTCGCCGGCCCGGTTCCTCTTCGTGCGCAGCAAGACCGGCAAGGAGCGTCTGCGTCCGGCGCTGAGCGCCGGCAACATGGAGAAGACCCTGGCCGCGCCGGTGAGCGTCATCATCGGCTATGATCTCAAGTTCTACGATCTGCTGCCGCGCCTCTTCCCGCACAACCAGGAGGCCCGTTCGTGGTTCTCCGGCAATGCCGAAGTGGCACGGACCACGGCTTTCCGCAATGGCACCCTGCAGGGCGCCTATCTGCTGATCGCCGCGCGCGCGCTTGGCCTCGACTGCGGGCCGATGTCGGGCTTCGACAACGCCCATGTCGACCGGGAATTCTTCCCCGACGGCCAGGTCAAATCGAATTTCCTGTGCAACCTGGGCTACGGCGACCCGAAGTACCTGTTTCCACGCAGCCCGCGACTGGAATTCGCCGAAGCCTGTCAATTGCTTTAGCCGCGAATGGCGCCGGCGTGCGTGTGCTCGCCTTCGACACCTGCCTTGCGGCCTGCTCGGCTGCCCTGCTCGCGGACGGGGTGGTGCGCGCCCTGCGACAGGAGGTGCTGGGCCGCGGCCACGCCGAACGCCTGCTGCCGATGCTGGCTGCGGTACTGGGCGATGCCGGATTGCGGCCGGGCCAGATCGACCTTCTGGCGGTGACCGCTGGCCCCGGCAGTTTTGTTGGCGTGCGGGTCGGCGTGGCGGCGGCGCGCGGCCTGGCCTTGGCGCTCGACCGACCGGCGATCGGCGTGGGCACGTTGGCGGCGTTGGCGGGCGAGCCAAGCGAGCGAGCCGTGCTGGCGGCGATCGAGGCGGGCAGCGAGGCCGTCTATGCGCAAGCCTTTGCCGCCGATCGGCAAGCGCTGGGGCCGCCCAGGCTTTGCGCCGCGGAGGAGGCGGCCGGTCTCGCTCCGGTGGGCTGCGCGCTGGCCGGCAATGCCGGGTCGCTGGTCCTGCCGTGGCTCGCCAGGGCCGGCAAGCCAACGGCGGGACCGATCGGTGCGCCGCATCCCGATCCCTGTCTGGTGGCGCGCCTGGCCATGGCCGCGCTGGCCGCGGGCGCGCGCGGCCCGCCGGCCCCGCTTTACTTGCGCCCCTCCGATGCGCGGTTGCCGGCGGCATGAGCCGACGCCCCCCGCTCGCGTTGCGGCCCGCCGACGCGCTCTGCCTGCCGGTGTTGGCCCACCTGCACGCAAGGTGTTTCGCCGACGCTTGGCCGGAAGGCGTCATCGGGCGCCTGTTGGCCCTGCCGGGCGCCTTCGCCTGGTTGGCTGCCTGGGGTGCCGAGCCCGTGGGTTTCGCGCTGGCCCATGTGACGGTCGATGAAGCGGAAATATGGTCGATCGGCGTGGCGCCGGACTGGCGGGGTCGCGGCATCGCCGGCGCCTTGCTGCGGGCGACGCTCGAACGCGCGGGCAGCGCGGGCGCGGCATCGCTCGTGCTCGAGGTCGACGAGGCCAACGCCGCCGCACTGGCGCTCTATCGACGGCACGGCTTTCGCCCGGTCGGACGCCGCGAAGGCTACTACCGCCGCGCCGGTTCGACTGCGGCGGCGCTGGTGCTGCGGCACGACTGTTCGCCGCCGGCGGCGGCCGGGGGCTAGCGCATGCGCGATGCCGCGCTGCCCAACCTGCGCCTGCTGCCGCGCCTGCAACGACGCGCGCTCGGCGGCCATCCATGGATTTATGCCAACGAGCTGGCGATGGATGCCGCGAGCCGGGCGCTGCCGCCAGGCGGGCTCGCGCGCTTCGTGCTGGACGACGGGCGCACGCTCGGCGTCGGTTTCTTCAACCCGCGCAGCCTGATCGCCGGCCGGCTGCTGATCCGCGATGCCGCCATGGCGATCGATGCCGACTTCTTTTCCCATCGGCTTGCCGCGGCGCTGGCCCTGCGCCGGCGGTTGTTCGCCGAGCCCTATTACCGCCTGGCGCATGGCGAGGCCGACGGCCTGCCGGGCCTGGTGGTCGACCGCTATGACACGACGCTGGTCCTGCAAGCCAATGCCGCGGGCATGGATCGGCTGAGCGACCTGCTGGTCGATCTGCTCGCCCGGCTGACCGGCGCGGCCACCATCGTGCTGCGCAACGACACGCCGGCGCGCGCGCTGGAAGGCCTGCCCAGCGCCGTCACCGTGCCACGGGGCCAAGTGGCACCGTCCGTGCCGGTCGTGGAGGACGGCGCGCGGTTCGCGGTCGACGTGCTGGCCGGCCAGAAGACAGGCTGGTTCTTCGACCAGCGCGAGGCACGGGCGTTCCTCGCCCGGCTGGCCCGGGGCTGCACGGTGCTGGACCTCTATTGCTATGTCGGCGGCTTTGCCGTGCAGACGGCGCGGGCCGGCGCGCGCGAGGTGCTGGCGATCGACCGCTCCGAACCGGCGCTGGCGCTGGCGCGCCAAGCCGCGGCCGCGAACGGGGTCGGCGCGGCCTGTCGGTTCGAGCGGGCCGAGGCCTTCGACGTGCTGGCGCGGCTCGCGGCCGAGGGCCGTCGGTTCGAGTTGGTGATCGCCGACCCGCCGCCCTTCGCGCGCTCGCGCAAGGACGTGCCGACCGCGCTGGCGGCCTACCGCAAGCTGGCTCGGCTGGCGGCCGAGGTGGCCGCGCCTGGCGGCGTGCTGTTTCTCGCTTCCTGCTCGCACGCGGTCGAAGAGGCCGCCTTCCGCGAGGCGGTCGCCCGGGGCCTGGGCGCCGCCCGCCGCACCGCCCGGATATTGCGCGCCGCCGGCGCCGGAGCGGACCACCCGGTGCACATGAACCTGCCGGAATCGGTTTACCTGAAAACCTTGACCTTGCAGCTGGACTGACGCCTAGCGTTTGCGCAGCCGCAGGCGGTAGACGCCCGCCGTCTCGCCGCCGCTTTCCGGCTCGATCCCCAGAACCTCGTGGCCATGCTCGCGCAACGACCGCGGCACGTTGCGCAACGGCTCGCCGGCGTTCAGCCGCACCTCGGCAGTCTCGCCCACCCGCATCCGCTCGACCAGCAGCTTGGTGCGCACAAAGGTCATCGGACACACCAATTGCGTGATGTCGAGGTAATGATCTGCGGCCGGTTCCGCCGAGTTCAGCCGCGGCGCGCCAACTTCTGCGGTTGCCATTGCAAGACTCCGAGACTATACAGTTCGCGTCAACACCCGAACGGGAGACCTTGGGGAGGCTGAGCATCTAATGGACGAATATAAGAACGCGACAGCGGAACTGATGCAACTGACAGCTGATATCGTATCGTCGCACGTCTCGAACAATGCGGTTCCCATGGCGGAGCTGCCGCAACTGATCCGGCAGGTTTTCGAAAGCCTTTCTGCCCTTGGTCGGCAAACGACCGAAACTCCGGCATCGCGGCCTACGCCGGCGGTTCCCGTCCGTCGCTCGGTGACGCCGAACTACATCATCTGTCTGGAGGACGGCAAGAAGCTCAAGATGCTGAAGCGCCACATCAAGACCGCCTACAACATGTCGCCCGAACAGTACCGCGAACGCTGGGGGTTGTCGCCGGATTATCCCATGGTGGCGCCGAACTACTCCGAACAGCGGCGCGAGCTGGCGAAGAAGATCGGCCTGGGCACCACCCGCCGGCGCGGCCGCCGACTCTGACCGTCCGCGCCGCGGCGGACCGGGCCGATGAAGCGGGCTGAACGATCGCAGGGTGGCGTGTTCGGCGGCCGGCTGGAGCGGCTATGCGTCGACCGCGGCCTGCGCATGACCGGCCAGCGTCGGGTGGTGGCGCGCGTCTTGTCCGAGGCGCGCGATCACCCCGACGTCGAGGAGGTGCACCGCCGCGCCGCGGCGATCAACCGACGCATCTCCATCGCCACGGTCTATCGCACCCTCCGGCTGTTCGAAGAGGCCGGGATCATCGCCCGACTGGAGTTCGGCGAAGGCCGTGCCCGCTACGAACGCAAGTCCGATGAGCATCACGACCATCTGATCGACACGTCGACGGGGCAGGTGATCGAGTTTCACGACAGCGCGCTCGAAGCGTTGCAAGAGCGCATTGCCGCCCGATTGGGCTTCCGGCTGGTCGGGCATCGCTTGGAGCTGTTCGGCGAGCCGCTGGATCGCACCGAACCGCCGCCCGCGAAGCGGGAGCGGCGCTAGGGCGGACCCGCCATGGGCAGCACGCGGGCCATCAGCCGAATCGTCCTGTTGGCGCTGTGGACGTTGCCGCTCATGCCCCTGCAATGGCTGTTCGTTCGGCTTGGCCTGGCCGCCGCGCGCTGGCTGCCGGTCGTCTACCATCGCGGCCTCTGCCGCCTGATCGGCTTCCGTGTCTTGCGCTTCGGCCAGCCGACCGACGAGCGGCCGGTGCTGTTGGTGGCAAATCACACGTCGTGGCTGGACATCCCGGTGCTTTCGGCCCTGTCGCCGCTGTCCTTCGTGGCCAAACACGAAGTCGACAGCTGGCCGTTCTTCGGCACGCTGGCCCGGCTGCAGCGCACGGTGTTCGTCGAGCGCCGGGCGGTCCGCGCCGCCGAAGGCCGCGACGACCTGCAACGCCGACTGGATGCCGGCGACCGGCTGGTGCTGTTTCCCGAAGGCACCAGCAGCGACGGCAACCGGGTGCTGCCGTTCAAGACCGCCTTTTTCGCGGTCGCCAGCAATGGCGTCGGCGGCCGGGCGCTGACGGTGCAGCCGGTCAGCGTTGCCTATGTCCGCCTGGACGGCTTGCCGGTCGGCCGGCGCTTCCGCCCGCTCTTCGCCTGGTATGGCGGCATGGCGCTGTTGCCCCATCTCTGGCAGGTGCTGAAGCTCGGCCGTTCCGAGGTGGAGGTCGAGTTTCATCCGCCGGTCACCATCGCCGGCTTCCGCGACCGCAAGGCCCTGGCGGCGCATTGCCATGAGACGATCGCGCACGGGCTGGGCCGGGCGCTGAGCGGGCGCCGGCCGCAAGCCTAACGCGCAGGAGCGTTTTGCGGGCGCGGCGGTTTTGCGCTAGGCTGTTGTCATCGAAGGGAAACGCTTGACCGGCATTGTGCTTGGCAAGGGTTCCGGTGGGCGGGCGGCCGGTGGGCGTCCGGTAGGGTCGACGAACGCGTTGACGAAAAGCCTATTCATTCGCACCTACGGCTGCCAGATGAATGCCTACGACTCGGGCCGCATGGCCGACGTCATGACGCCGCATGGCTATCGTCTGGTGGCGGAACCGGCGGACGCCGACCTGATCCTGCTGAACACATGCCATATCCGCGAGAAGGCGGCGGAGAAGACCTTTTCTGAATTGGGTCGACTGCGCCAGCTGAAGGAGCTGAGGGCCAGCGCCGGCCGGCGCACCCTGGTCGCGGTCGCGGGTTGCGTGGCGCAGGCCGAGGGCGCCGAATTGCAGGCCCGGGCGCCTTTTGTCGACATCGTGCTCGGGCCGCAGACCTATCACCGCCTGCCGGAATTGGTGGCGCAAGTTGAACGGCGGGCCGGCGCGGTGCTGGATACCGAATTCCCGGCGGAATCGAAATTCGACCATTTGCCCGATGGGTCAAGCGCCAGTACGGCGTCGGCCTTCCTTGCCGTGCAAGAGGGCTGCGACAAGTTCTGCACGTTCTGCGTCGTGCCCTATACCCGGGGCGCGGAGTATTCGCGCCCGCCCGCCAGCATCCTGGCGGAGGCGCGCGCGCTGCTGTCGCGCGGCGCGGTGGAACTGGTCTTGCTTGGGCAGAATGTCAACGCCTACCACGGGGCGGCGGGCGGGGAGACCTGGTCGCTGGCACGACTGATCGACGCGCTGGCCGAGCTGCCGGGCCTCCAGCGGCTGCGCTACACCACCTCGCATCCCTTGGACATGGGCGATGACCTGATCGCCCGCCACCGCGACTGCGCCAAGCTGATGCCCTATTTGCACCTGCCCGTGCAGGCCGGTTCCGATCGGGTGCTGACGGCCATGAACCGCCGCTACCGACGCGCCGACTACGAACGCCTGGTCGAACGCCTGCGCCTGGCGCGGCCGGACCTGGCGCTGTCCGGCGACTTCATCGTCGGGTTCCCCGGCGAGAGCGACGCCGACTTCGCCGAGACCATGGACTTGGTCCGGCGCATCGGCTTCGCGCAGGCCTATTCATTCAAATACAGCCCGCGGCCCGGCACGCCAGCCGCCATTCTGCCGGGCCAGGTGCCGGCGCCGGTCAAGGCCGAACGCTTGGCCGCGCTGCAGTCGCTGCTGGCCGAACAGCAGCGCCGGTTCAACGCGGCAAGCGTCGGCCTGACCGTGCCGGTGCTGTTCGAGGGCGCCGGGCGGCGTGCCGGACAAAGCGTCGGCCGCAGTCCGCACAACCAGTCGGTGCATGTCGAGGCGAGTTGCCCGCCCGGCAGCATTCGTCCGGTGCGCCTGACCGCCAGCCTAGCCAACAGCCTGTCGGGGCGCCTGGCCGGATGACGCGAAACGCCACGGAGAGCCGCGCTTGACGGCCACGCTGGAGCCCGAAGACGGGGATCGCAACGTCATCGATTTCGACGACAACCGGTTGTTGGCGCAGTTGTTCGGCGAACACGACCGGCATCTCGCCCGGATCGAGCAGCAGCTTGGCGTGTCACTGCTGACGCGCGGCAACCGGGTGCTGATCGCCGGCGCGCCGGCCAACCGGCGCATGGCGCGGGCCGCGCTGGGCGAGCTCTACAAGCGGCTGAAGCGCGGCCATGTCATCGACGCCGGCGAGGTGGACGGAGCGATCCGGCTGGCGGAGCGCCCGGCGGATGCCGGCGCGCATGTGATCCGGACCGAGAAGCATCCGGTGGCCGCCCGCTCCGGCACGCAGCAGAGCTATTTCGAGGCGCTGCAGACCTGCGAGCTGGTGTTCGGGCTGGGCCCCGCCGGCACCGGCAAGACCTATCTCGCGGTGGCGGTCGCGGTCGGCATGTTGCTGGATGGCCGGGTCGACCGCATCATTTTGACCCGTCCGGCGGTGGAAGCCGGCGAGCGGCTGGGCTTCCTGCCGGGCACGCTCGACGAGAAGGTCGACCCCTACATGCGCCCCATGTATGACGCGCTTTACGACATGATGCCGGCGGAAAAAGTGATGCGCCGGCGGGCGTCGGGCGAGATCGAGGTGGCGCCGCTAGCCTACATGCGCGGCCGCACCCTGGCCAACGCATTCGTCATCCTGGACGAGGCGCAAAACACGACGCCCGTGCAGATGAAGATGTTTCTGACACGGCTCGGCGAGAATTCGCGAATGGCGGTGACGGGGGATCCCAGCCAGGTCGACCTGCCGCTCGGCTCGCGCTCGGGCCTGCTGGATGCGCTGCAGGTTCTGCGCGGACTGCCCGGCATCGGCATTGTTGAGTTCGGCCATGCCGACGTCGTGCGCCATCCGTTGGTGACCCGGGTGGTCCGCGCTTACGATGCGCGCGAGCATGGCCTGTTGGCCGAGCACGAGCGCCAGGAATGAGCGCGGACCGACAATCCCGCTCGCCAAGGGCGCGTTCGGGCGTGACGATCGTGGTAGCGGACCCGGCCTGGCGCCGCGCCTTGCCGCGCCCGGTCGGCTGGGTGCGCGAGGTCGCCCAGGCGACGCTGGCGGCGGCCGGCCGGATGCAGGATCGGCTGACCGTGGCGCTGGCGGACGACCAGGCGGTGCGCGTGCTGAACGCGCGCTATCGCGGGCAGGATAAGCCGACCAATGTGCTGTCCTTTCCGTCCACCGATTTGGCCGAAGGCCTGGGCGACATCATCCTGGCGCGGCAGACCGTGCTGGCCGAGGCAAGCCGGCAGGGCAAGCCAAACGCGCACCATCTGGCGCATCTGGTGGCGCACGGCGTGCTGCACTTGCTCGGCCACGACCATGCCCGTGCCGGCGCGGCGGCCCGCATGGAGCGTCTGGAACGACGGGTGCTGGCGGGCTTCGCCATTCCCGATCCCTATCGGTTGCCGGCGCGAACCGGCTGGCGGGCGGCATGAGCGAGGCCGGCAGTCGCGGCCGCGGCGAACGCCCGGCCAATTCGACGCTGGCGGAGACGCTGCGCGGCTGGTTTCGCCAGCTTACCGGTGGCGAGGGCGAGAGAAACGACCGCGAGAGCCTGGAAGAGCTGCTTGAGGAGCATGCCGCGGCCGATGCCGAACTGGAGCCGGGGCAGCGGGAGATGCTGCTCAACATCCTGGCCTTCGGCGAGAAACGCGCGGACGACCTGATGGTGCCGCGCGCCGACATCGTGGCGCTGCCGGTCGAGGCGGAACTCGACGAGGTGGTGCAACGTTTCCGCGAGGGGCGGCATTCCCGCCTGCCGGTCTACCGCGGCACGCTCGACGACATCAGCGGCTTCGTGCACATCAAGGATGTGATCGACCACTGGCAAGGCGAACGGCCGTTCCAGTTGGCGAGCGTGGTGCGCCAGCTTCTGGTGGTGCCGCCCTCGATGCCGGCGATCGACTTGCTGGACCGCATGCGCCAGAGCCGCATCCACATGGCGATCGTGGTCGACGAATACGGTGGGACCGATGGCCTGGTCACCATCGAGGACGTGGTCGAGGAGATCGTCGGCGACATCGAGGACGAGCATGACGAGGCCGAACCCAGCGACATTCAGGAACTGCCCGACGGCAATCTGGAGGTCAGCGGCCGCACCGAGCTTAACGAACTCGAGGAGCGTCTGGGCGTATCCCTGGTGGACGAGGACCAGGAAGACATCGACACCGTCGCCGGCCTGCTGGTCGACGAATTCGAGCGCGTACCGCGACGCGGCGAGATCCTGAAACACGCCAGTGGGATCGATTTCGAGGTGCTGGACGCCGATGCCCGCCGCGTCAAGCGGCTGCGGGTGACCCGCCGGCCCGCGCCCGAAGCCTGACCCTTGGCATGTCGGGAATGATTGCCTGGGCAGCCGGTCTTTGCGGCTGGCGCGCTTCGCTGCTGGCACTGTCGGCCGGGGCGGCCGCGGCCGCCGGCTTCGCGCCGCTGCATGCGCTGCCGCTGGCCCCGCTCGGATTGGCGATCCTGCTGCTGCTGCTGCGCCGCGCGACGCCTTGGCGCGCGCTCTCGCTCGGCTGGTGTTTCGGCTTCGGGCACTTCCTGGCCGGGCTTTACTGGGTGGGCCTGGCCTTCCTGGTGGAGGCGGACCGGTTCGCCTGGCTCATCCCCTTCGCGGTTTCCGGCCTGCCGGCCTTGCTGGCGGTGTTTCCGGCGCTGGCCGCCGGCGCCTGCGTGCTGGCGGTGCCGCGGCCCGGCTTCTCGCGCGCGCTGGCCTTCGCCGCCGGCTGGACGGCGCTGGAATGGCTGCGGGCGCATGCGCTGACCGGCTTTCCCTGGAACCTGCTGGGTCATGTCTGGACCCCGGTCGACACGGTGTTGCAAGCAGCGGCCTGGTTTGGTGCCTACGGTCTGTCGTTCCTGACCGCCTTTGCCGGCGCCGCTTTGGCGGCGGCTGCCGAACCGGGCGAGACAAGGGGCGACTGGCAACGCCGCCTGGTGCTGGGGGCCATGTTGCCGCTGGGCCTGTTCGCCCTGCTTGGCATCGCCGGCGGCCTGCGCCTGCGCGAGCCGCCCGTGCTCGATCTGGGCCGGCCCCGGCTCACCGTCGTCCAGCCCAACATCGCGCAAGCCGACAAGTGGCGGCGCGACCTGGTGGAGGCGCATTTCGCCGCGCTGTTGCGGCTGAGCCAAGCGCCAGCGGGCGCCGCCGGCGCTCCCCGCCTGGTGGTTTGGCCGGAGACCGCGACGGCGCATTACCTGGCGAACGACGTGGTCCGCCGCCGTCTGCTCGCCGGTCTGCTGGGGCCGGCCGACCTGCTGCTGGCCGGCACGGTGCGGCACGGCCCGGATGCCGGCGCCGCCACCCAGTTCTGGAACAGCCTGGTCACGATCGACGCCCGTGGCGAGACAGTGGCGCTCTACGACAAGCACCACCTGGTGCCGTTCGGCGAGTATCTGCCGTTCAGGCCGTGGCTGGAATTGCTGGGGCTGAACAAGCTGGCCGCCGGCCGGGTCGATTTCAGCTTTGGCCCCGGCCCGCGCAGCCTGTCCTTGCCCGGCTTGCCGGCGGTGCAGCCCCTCATCTGCTACGAAGTGATCTTCCCCCACGAAGTCGGCGATGGCGGCAGGCCGCGCTGGCTGTTGACCGTCACCAACGACGCCTGGTTCGGCACCAGTTCGGGGCCCTACCAGCATTTCGAGATGGCACGGCTGCGGGCGGTGGAGCAGGGCCTGCCGCTGGTGCGGGCGGCCAATACGGGTGTTTCCGGCGTGATCGGCCCGCATGGCGAAGTGATCGCCCGGCTTCCCCTCAACACCGCTGGCCGGCTTGACGCCGCTTTGCCGCCGCCGCTGGTTGAGGCGACGCTCTATGCACGGCTCGGCGATTGGATCTTGCTGGGACTGCTTCCGCTTTGGTCGCTCGCCACCTGGTGCGGCCGCCGCCGGACGCGCCACGGGTGGACGGCCGACTAGGGCGATTTCCGTTCCCATCGAACCGGCAGGTTCGGTTTGAACCGAAGCCATTGCCCTGCAATCATGCAGGCGGCGCGGTGGGCTTCGATCCGATGGCTCGCTGAGCGCGATTCCCTCTGATCGGACACCGCGCTAAGTCACACGCATTGATCTTCGCATACATACTGTGTTATGCAATTGCTGGATACAGCGACGCCGTCTCGGCAGGCGCGGCGCCGCGAAGTCTGGTGGCGGACGCTTGCGTCCGCACCGACGCGACAAGAACGGAAACAAAAGCCATGCCGGCCAGGGCCGATACGGTCGATGCGCATGTTGGCAAGCGAGTGCGGTTGCGGCGCACTTTGCTCGGTCTCAGCCAGGAGAAGCTTGGCGAGGCGCTCAGTCTCACCTTCCAGCAGGTGCAGAAATACGAGCGCGGCACCAACCGGATCAGTGCCAGTCGTCTGTTGCAACTCAGCAAGGTGTTGAACGTTCCGATCGATTTCTTCTTCGACGACCTGTCCGTCGCGGGCGGTGCGCGCGACAACGCGCAGAGCGCCTATGAGGGCGAGGAGTTGAGCCGGCGCGAAACGCTGGAACTGGTGCGCGCCTATTACCGGATCGGCGACCCGGCCGTCCGGCGGCGGTTCTATGAACTGCTCAAGACCATGGGCGAAGGCGAGAGCAGGTCGCTGGCGCAGGCCCCCTAGGTTCTGTGGACACTTATCTCAGCCATAGCACGGTGGCGGCGATGGTGACGACAGCGAGGTAGTTTTGCGCGGTTTTCGCGAAGCGCGTGGCGACGCGGCGGAACTGCTTGAGCTTGCTGAAGCAGC
>VGEV01000119.1 GCA_016869175.1 Alphaproteobacteria bacterium | reverse complement strand
TCGCGCGTGAGCCGGGGGCGGCGCGCCTCGACGACAGTGGCATCGACGATCTGCCCACCCATCGCCAGATAGCCCTTCTCCCGTAGCGCCGCATCGAACCGGGCGAACAGCCGGTCGAAGGCACCAGTCCGAACGAGTTGCTCGCGGTAGAGCCAAATCGTCTTGGCATCCGGCACGGCATCGTGCAGCGCCAGCCCGACAAAGCGCATGAACGACAGCCGATCCCGGATCTGATACTCGGCCTGATCGTCGGACAGCGTGTACAGCGTCTGCACAACCAGCACCTTGAACATCAACACCGCGTCGTATGGCGGCCTCCCGCCCTTGGAGCGGTCCGTGCGCGGCACCGCCGCCTCGAGATCAGGGCGGAACAGCTCGAAGTCCACCACCTTCGCCAGCCGCTCCAGCGGGTCCCCCGCCGCCGACAGCCACGCCAGCCGCTCGTCCGTGTCGAAGAAACCAGCCTGTCCCGCCATCCCCGCCTCCGGCCATCGCCAGAGGTCAGAGAATCAACCCGCGACCCTCAACGCCAGAGGTTTTCGAGGTGTCCACTTGGCCGACCCAGACGATCCGGCCTTTGCAAGTTCGCGCCGGTGTCCAACCGATCACCCAATCGCCGATTTGTGCGGATCGCCGAATGCGGGGCTTGCAGATACAAAGCGTCAGCAAGCTGGCATCGACACACGGGGCCGTTCCAGCGTCGACAACCGCCACATAACGCCAGATGCGTTCATCAGGTTGCGGCGGTAATGATTTCCTCGAGCCACCGCTGCGCATCGGCACGCTCTCCAATGTCGGCGACGAACTCCTGCCCCTTCGCGACGGCTTGTAAGGTCTCCTCGCCCCACCTGTCGAGATCGCCGTGATAGGACAGCCCAACACCACCGGCCTTGGGCGTGAGCCAAGCAGGAACACGCCACAGGCTGGTGCGCGTTGATCCCTTGACTGATAGTCGCAGCGCGCTCTTGGCGAATCTCAGCATGCCAAAGCCAGGCAGGCCTATGGAGTTACCGTTCAACTGGAGGCGGTCCGACGCCACATAGAGGGTGTTGTTGGCATTCCAGCCAGGGCACAGGTGTGGATGGCGGGCCAGATATGGCATGCGTTGGGCGACGGGTGCACCATCTACGCCGAGATGGATGATCTGTCCGACCTGTAGCCAGCCGAACAAGCGATGTTCCGGAACCGCGCTTGCTCGGTAGCGATAGTGGCCATTCACTCGATCGACAGGTCGAAATAGACCGAAGAACAGGAACACGTCGCCCACGGTGACGCCCTGCCGCGATAGATGCCCCTGGGCGATACCGACTTGTCCGAGCGCGCCAAGCAGCAGATCCGGATCATTGTGGCAGAGGTGTTCAGGTAGAATGCGGCCCCTCGTTAGATCGGTGACGAGTTCGCCTAACCCCAACTCCGCGTAGGTCGTTGAACTCTGACGCTGCGTCGGTATGGGCAGGCTGATCGGGCCGTTTTCGAGGATCGGGCTAGGCACGCGACCGTACTGGGAATCAAAGCCCTTGCGACTGAATATTATCCGCAAATTCCCTCTCGCCGTTGGACCACCGACACAAACACGCGAGCAGCCTGACTTGCTTGCCGACGCACACGCTACCACCCTTCCTTGCCGGCTGGCTTGCCCCAAACCGTTTCCTCGTGGCGGTTGTCGTCGGCGATGCCAGCGACCAGCGACGCCAAGTCATCGCAGGGAGTCGCGCTCACCTTCCCGTTGGCGCGGTCGGCCAGGCGGGCGTCGGGGTCGCGCTTGGTCGGATCGCCCCAGCCGCCGCCGCCCGCGGTTTCGACGATCAGTCGGTCGCCGGGGTGCAGGGTGGTCATCAGCTTGGAGGGAATGACCTCCTCGCGGCCATCGGCGCGGCGGATGCGCGAATGCGCGAGCGCGCCGGCGCCACCGCCGGCCGCGCCGCGCGCCGGGTGCACGTGCCGCTCGCCGCGGTGGGTCAAGCGCACCTCGCCGGCCAGCACCTGGTATTCGCGCACGCAGCCCAGGCCGCCGCGGAACTCGCCATCGCCGCCCGAGTCGCGGCGCAGTTCGCTGCGCAGCACGCGGATCGGCGCCTCCAGTTCCATGGCTTCCGCCGGCAGGTTCATGCAATTGGTGGCGTCGGTCTCGATCGCGTCGATGCCGTCATGGCCCAGCGCGGCACCGCTGCCGCCGGCGATCAGCTCGCCCACCACATAGCGGCTGCCGTCGCTCCGCGCGCCGCCGAACGCCAGCACCAGCAATTCGCCGGCGCCGTCGGCCGGCAGGCGGTCGGGCAGCGCTTCCTTCAAGGCACCCAGGATGCAACCGGTGATGCGCTTGATGGTGGCGGTGCGCGAGTTGACCGGCGCGGGTTCCTTCGGGTTGACGATGCTGCCCTCGGGCAGTCTGAGTTCGATCGGGCGAAAGCAGCCGCCATTGGTCGGGATGCCGGGGTCGGTCATGGCGCGCACCGCGAAGCAGGCGGCGGCCATGGCGCCCGAGGGCACGCAGTTGAAGGGTCCGCGAACCTGCGGCGCCGTGCCGCTGAAATCGCAGATCAGCCGGCCGTCCCGGACCGTCACCGCCACCGCGATCGCCACCGTCCTGTCGAGCTCGATGCCGTCGTTGTCGAGATAGTCGACATAGCGGTAGGTGCCCTCCGGTATCTGCCTGAGGGCGGCCCGCGTCATCCGCTCGGAACGGTCGAGCAGTTCGGCGAAGATGGCGCGCAGCAGGTTGTCGCCATGCGCCTCCGCCAGCGCGCCCAGCCGCCGCGCGCCCACCGTGCAGGCGGCGATCTGGGCGTTGAGATCGCCCATGAAGCTGTCGGGCATGCGCACGTTCAGCTTCAAGAGATCGATGAGCGTGTCGTTGAAGCGGCCGGCCTCGCGCAGCTTGAGGGCGGGAATGCGCACGCCTTCCTGGAAGATCTCCGTGGCGGTGGTCGGCACCGAGCCGGGCGACATGCCGCCCACGTCCTGGTGGTGGGTCATGGCGCAGCTCAGCGCGAACGGCCGGCCCTGGCGGAAGACCGGCATGACGAGGGCGATATCGGGCAAATGGGTGCCGCCGTGATAGGGGTCGTTCAGGATGTAGATGTCGCCTTCGCGCATGCTTTCGGGCGGATACTTGGCGAGGATGGTCCTGACCACCGGGATCAGCGTTGCCAGGTGGATCGGCACCGCGATCGCCTGCGCCAGCGTCTCGCCCTCGATGCTGAACAGGCTGGCCGAGGCGTCCAGGCCCTCCTTGACGATGGGTGAGAAGGAACTGCGCAGCAGCGTCAACTGCATCTCGTTGGCGATGCCTTCCAGCTTGTTGCGCACCACTTCCAGCGTGATCGGGTCGAGCGCGGGGCTGTTCATGGCTCTGCTCCCATCCGGGCATCGCCCGGCGTCAGCATCAAATGGCCGCCGACCAGCACTCTGGCCCGCCAGCCGGGGGGCAGCAAGGTGGTGGTATCGGCTTGCTCGACGATGGCCGGGCCGGCGATCACGGCGCCCTGGCCAAGGCGCTCGCGGCGAAAGACCGCCGCCACCACCCCTCCGACCGGGTCGGGCAGCAGGATGGGCCGCCGGCCGATCGGCACGGGATCGGCCGAGACCGACGGCGGCGGGGGCGGGGTGCCGCCGCCCCCGCGCATATCCGCGCGATGCACGCTGCGCAGGTTGACAAGGCGGGCCGGGGCTTCGGCGGCATAGCCATAGACGCGGTCGTGCGTCGCCAGGAAGTCGCCGTAGAGCCGTCGCAGCGGCTGCGGATCGTCAAGATGCAGCGGCACCTCCAGATGGTGCGACTGCCCGACATAGCAGACGTCGGCGAAATACTGGATGCGGGCGAGGCCGGCGGCGATCGCTTCCCCCGCCATCAAGCGGCCAGCTTCGGCGTCCAGGCCCGCCAGCACGGCCTTGACCGGCGCCAGATCCAGACCGGCCAGGGCACGCGGGAAGGCCTGCGAGACCTCATGCTCGATCGGCGCCTCCAGCAGGCCGGCGGCCGACAGCACGCCCGGATGGCGCGGCACCAGCACCTGTGGGATGTCGAGATCCTGGGCCAAGGCCACCGCGTGCAGCGCGCCGCCGCCGCCCAGTGGCACCAAGGCGAAGCGCCGGGGGTCGTAACCCTGGCGGATGGAGACGAGGCGGATGCCTTCCGCCATGCCGGCGTTCAGCACCCGGTGGATGCCCAGCGCGGCTGCCTCCACGCTCAAGCCGAGCGGCCGGGCGATGGCGCGCTCCACCGCCGCGCGCGCCAGCGCGGCATCGAGCCCCAGGCTGCCGCCGGCGAAATAGCCGGGGTCGAGATAGCCGAGCAGCAGCGAGGCGTCGGTCACGGTCGGTTGACGCCCACCCCTGCCATAGGCCGCGGGGCCCGGATCGGCGCCGGCCGACTGCGGGCCGACGCGCAGGCCGCCGGCCGGATCGAGCCAAGCGATGGAGCCGCCGCCGGCGCCGATGGCGTTCACGTCCACCATCGGCACGCGCACCGCGAAGCCGTCGATCAGCCCTTCCGGCCGGATCAGCGGCTCGCCGCCGCCGATCAGCGCGATATCGCAACTGGTGCCGCCGATGTCGACCGAAATGATCTCGCCCAGGCCCGCTTCGCGGGCAACGCGCGCGGCACCAACCGCCCCCGCCGCCGGCCCCGACAGGAACAGCCGGACCGGCCGGCGCCTTGCGGTGGCCGAGGCGGCAAGACCGCCGCGCGATTGCATGACCTGCAGCGGCGCCGCGACGCCGGCCTCGACCAGGCCGGCTTCCAGCCGCGCCAGGTACCGCTCGACCACCGGTTTGATATAGGCGTCGAAGGCGGTGGCGGCGGTGCGCTCGTATTCCCGGAAGGCCGGATCGACCTCGCAGGACAGCGAGATCGCGAGCCCAGGATGGCGGGCATGGGCCAGTTCGGCGATGCGCCGTTCGTGGGCCGGCGCCAGGAACGAGAACAGCAACGCCACCGCCACCGCCTCGCAGCCCTCGGCCGCCAGCCGGTCGAGCGCCGCCGTCGCTTCGACCTCGTCCAGCGGTTCGATCACCTGGCCCCCGGCACCCACCCGCTCGCCGACCTCGAGCCGTCGTTCGCCCGGCGCCAGGAACACCGGCGTCTGCGGCTTCAGCACGGCATCGTAGAGCTGCTGGCGCAACTGCCGGCCCAATTCCAGCACGTCGCGGAATCCCTTGGTGGCGATCAGGCCAATCTTGGCGCCCTTGCGCTCCAGCACGGCGTTGGTCGGCACCGTGGTGCCGTGCGCGAACCGGCGGATGGCGCCGGCCGGCACGCCGTGCTCGGCGGCGAGCCGGCGGACCGCGCACAACACGGCTTCGGCCGGGTTGGCCGGCGTGCTGGCGAGTTTCATTGTCAGCAGCCGGCCGTCCGACAGCCGACAGACGACATCGGTGAAGGTGCCGCCAGTATCGACGCCAACCTCGGCGGTCAGCCGGCTCATCCGGCTTGGCGCGGCAGCCGGCCACTCATCGTCATCAGCACGTCGATCGGGCGAACCCCCTGCCAGGCGGCCAGATCGCCAAGCCCGATGCGTTCGCCGCCGTCCTCGCCCAGGATGGTCACGACATCCCCCACCCGCGGCCGGACGCCGGGCCCGAAATCGAGCGTGCAATGTTCCAGGGAGACGCCGACGACGCGCGCCCTGCGGCCCTGCCACAGCATGTGGGCGGCCTGGCCGCCGGCCGGATTGCGGTTGCCGTCGGCCAGGCCGAAGGGGATGACGCCGGTGGTGTGTCCGGCGGCCAGGGCATAGCCGCCGCCGGAACCGATGGCGCGGGCTGGCTGGTCGGGCTGGACATGCACGAGGCGGCCGCGTACGGCTCTTGCCACCGGCTGGAAGCCGGCGGCCGGCGCATCGCCGGCGACCGGGGCAAAGCCGTAGAGCAGTTGACCCGGGCAGACGGCGTTGCAGCGGTCCGGCAGTTCATGCAACAGGCCCGGGCTGGCGTTGGCCTGGGTGACCGGCAGCTTGACGCCATATTGCTGCAATTGCTGCAACACCCGCTCGAACGTCGACAGATGGCCCAACGCCCAGCGCTTGCCGGCCTCGTTGCCGAACGGAGTATGGGTATAGACGCCTTCCAGGTTGACGCCCGGCATCTCGGCAACTTGGCGAACGAAGCCGACCGCTTGGTCCATCGGCACGCCAAGGCGGCCGAGGCCGCCGTCAATCTCCACATAGACCGATACCGTTGTGCCGCCGGCCAGGCGGGCCAGGGCCTGGGCGCTTTCCGGGCTGTGCACGGTCGGGATCAGCCGATGCTGGCGCAGGCTTGCCATCCCTTCCGGCAAATAGCCGCCGAACATCAGGATGGGCGTGTCGATCCCGGCGGCACGCATGGCCAACGCCTCGGCGAACGAGCCGGTGCCGAGCAGCGGGCAGCCCAGCCGACCAAGCTCGCGCGCCACCGCTACCGCGCCGTGGCCATAGGCGTCGGCCTTGATCGCGGCAATGATCTTGCGGCCCTTGGCCAGCCGCTCGATCTGCCGGTAGTTGTTGGCGAGCGCGACGAGGTCGATCTCCATCCAAACCGGACGCACGCCGAGGTCGGCGGGATGAGCGAGGCTGTTGGGCATGGCGGGCTCCGTCGCGAGGGGCGGTCGAGGCTGGCCGGCCTGCCTGCCGCTGTCAATGCAGGGCACACGTGCAGACCCGCTTCGCATGCCCGCATTGCAGGGCAGTGCCGCACGGGCTAACGTTCGCCTCCTCGTCGCCGACTTGCCGGTCAGGCAGCGGCGATGCACGGCTGGGGACGACTGGGAGGAAAGCATGATCGGTAAATGGGGTGGCGGTGTGCTGGCGGCGGGGCTGCTGGCGACGAGTTTGGCGGCCGCGCCGGCCGCCGCGCAGGATGTACAGGCCAAGCAGTTCAAGGTCGTCGGCTCCTGGGGCAATCTGACGAACTACAACAACGTCGAGAAGCCGTTCTGGAACAAGACCATCGTGGATGCCTCGGGCGGCAAGATCACGGCCAACATCACGCCCTTGACCGAGCTGGGCCTGAAGGGCTTCGAGGTGTTGCGCCTCATCAAGCTGGGCGTGTTCGACTTCGCCTACGGCGTCATCGGCTACGTCGCCGAGGATCCGGTGTTCGAGGGCGTCGATCTCTCGATCATGGCGCAGGACATCGATACCATGCGTAAGCTGACCGAGGTCTACCGCCCCGTGCTGGACAGGGCGTTCCAGCAGAAGTTTGGCGCCAAGCTGATGGCCATGCTGTCCTATCCGAGCCAGATGATCTTTTGCAAGCCGCCGGTCAATAGCCTGGCCGACCTCAAGGGCAAGAAGCTGCGCGTCTATTCCACCACGCTCAGCGACTTCGCCGACGCGGTCGGCGCGACCGGCGTGACCGTGGCCTTCCCGGAAGTCGTGCCGGCGCTGGAAAAGGGCGTTGTCGATTGCGGCATCACCGGCACGATGCCGGCCTATGACGCCAAGTGGTACGAGGTGGTGACCACGGTCTACCCCTTGCGGCTGGGCTGGGGCGCTGCCTTCTTCGCCGGCAACCTGAACGTCTGGAACAAGATGGACGCGCCGACGCGGGCCTTCCTGGAGAAACAGTTCGCGGCGCACGAGGATGCCTTCTGGAAGAACACCGCGGCCGACGACCGCGACGGCATCGCCTGCAATACCGGCACGGCGCCCTGCCCGAAGGGCCCGCCAGGCAAGATGCAGTTGGTGCAGCCGACCGCGGGCGATATCGAGCTCCGCCAGCGGATCATGCGCGAGTTCATCATCAAGCGCTGGGCGAAGCGCTGTGGCGCCGCCTGCGTTGCCGACTGGAACGCCACCATCGGCAAGGCGATCGGCGAGACTGCGTCCGTCAATTAGGGCGTTCTGGGAATTGCCAAGCGGCCGTCGCGGTTTGGCGACGGCCGCGCGGTTGTTACGCTGAAACTGGGGCTCTGCGGGGGGCGGACGTGGGCGCGATCATGTCGGGCATTCGCTGGTTGGCGCGTGGCGGCATCTATTGCGGCGGCCTCATGATCATCGTCGGCGCGCTGCTGGTGACGTTCGACGTGGTGATACGCGCCGTTGCCGGCAAGTCGATGAAGGGCGCCGACGAATTGTCGGGTTATCTGTTCGGCGTTGGCGTCGCCTGGTCGCTGGCTTCCAATCTGTTGAGCCGTTCGAACGTGCGGGTCGATTTCGCCTATGCAATGCTGCCAAAGCCGCTGCAGGCCGTCCTTGACGTCCTGGGACTGCTGCTGTTTGGCAGCTTTTTCACGCTGGTCGCCTACCACGCCTACATACTGACGGAGGGGTCTTACGGCAGCCTGGACGGCAGCGGTTGGTCGCAGGCGGTGTCGCCGATGAAGACGCCGCTGGCCATCCCGCAGACCTTTTGGCTCGTCGGCCTTTGCCTCTTCGTCGTCACCTTCGTCGCGGTGACGGTGCAGGCGCTGGCGGCGTTGGCGCGCCGGGATCTGGAAGCGGTCAATCGCATCTGCGGCGCCCGGACCATCGAGGAGGAAGTCGCCGAAAGCGTCGGCTTCGCCGAGCACGAACTGACCGAGGAGCGTCACATGGCCGAGCAGGAACGTCTGGCGCAGGCGCACAGGAAAGGCTGAGGCCATGCTGATCAACGCGACCCTGATCCTGGTGGCCCTGCTGGCGCTGAGCGTGCCGGTGGCCGGCGCGCTCGGCATGCTGGCGCTGTCGATGAGCGGGCTTTATTCCATCATGCCGCTGTCCTTGGCGCTGGGCGAGGTGGCCTGGGCCAACAGTGTCGAGTTCGTGCTGGTGGCGGTGCCGATGTTCATCTTGCTGGGCGAGGTGCTGCTGCGCGCGGGCATCGCCGACAAGATGTACAACGCCATGGTGCAATGGCTGTCCTGGCTGCCCGGCGGGCTGATGCACGCCAATGTCGGCGCCTGCGCGATGTTCGCGGCCACCTCGGGCTCGTCGGTGGCGACCGCGGCCACGGTCGGCACCGTGGCGATTCCGCAGATCGAGAAGCGCGGCTACAACGCGCCCCTGTTCCTCGGCACCATTGCCGCCGGCGGCACGCTCGGCATCCTGATACCGCCGTCGATCAACATAATCATCTACGGCATGCTGACCAACACCTCGGTGCCGCAGCTCTACCTCGCCGGGTTCATTCCAGGCTTCGGCCTGGCCATTCTGTTCAGCATCCTGGTGGTGACCGCCTGCCTGATCCGGCCGCATTGGGGCGGGCACAAGGTCGAGACGAGCTGGCGCAGCCGGGCTGCCGTCATCCCCGATCTTGGGCCGCCCTTGCTCATTTTCCTCGTCGTCGTGGGCTCGATCTATGCCGGCCTGGCGACGCCGACCGAGGCCGCCTCCGTCGGCGTGGTCGCGGCCTTCCTCCTGGCCGCCTGGAACCGCCGGTTCAACTGGACGATGATCCAGGAAGTGGCGCAGGGCACCATGCAAAGCACGGCCATGGTCATGGCGATCATCGTTGCCGCCATCTTCCTCAATTTCATTCTGGCGGCGGTGGGTCTGACCCAGGCGCTGGCCGCCTTCATCGAGCAGCTTGGCTGGACGCCGTTTCAGATGATGATCGCGATCATCGTTTTCTACGCGATCCTGGGCTGCTTCATGGAGACGCTCTCCATGATGATCACCACGACGCCGCTGATCGCGCCCATCGTCTTCCAGTTGGGCTACGATCCCGTGTGGTACGGCATTGTGTTGACCATCCTGATGGAGCTGGCGCTGATCACGCCGCCGGTCGGCCTCAATCTCTATATTGTGCAGGGCGTGCGCCGCACCGGGTCGCTCACTGAGGTGATCCAGGGGGCGCTGCCCTTTGTGCTATCGATGTTCACTCTCATCGCATTGTTGATCGCCTTTCCGGACATAGCGCTGTGGTTGCCGCGGCAGTTCTACGCCGGTAATTAGGGGCGACCGATTAAGGACAGGAGGACGCCATGCAATGGGGCACTTTTTCCTTGAGCCAGATTCCCGACCAGAGCCGGCGGGTGCAGGCGTTCGAGGAGGACATGAAGTTCTTCGAACTTGCGGAGAACCTGGGCTACGACACCATCTGGATCGCCGAGCATCTGTTCTCGACCTACGGGGTTGTCACCTCGACGCAAGTCTATGCCGCGGCCATCGCCGAGCGGGTGAAGCGCATCGGCATCGGCATGGCGGTGGTGGTGCTGCCGTTCAACCATCCCTTGCGCACGGCCTCGGACTTCGCCCTGGTCGATATCCTCTCGCACGGCCGGCTGAAATTCGGCGTCGGCCGCGCCTATCAGCCGCACGAGTTCCAGGGGCTGGGCGTGCCGATGGAGCAGAGCCGCGAGATGTACCAGGAAGCGCTGGACATCATCCTGAAGGCCTGGACGCAAGAGAAGATCAGCTACGATGGCAAGTTCTGGAAGATCCCGGAACCGGTCGAGGTGCTGCCGAAGCCGATCCAGCGGCCCTATCCGCGGCTCTACCAGGCCTGCGTCTCGCCGGATAGCTTCGACACGGCGGCGGCCAACGGCGCCAGCCTGCAGATGGCCGCGCCGTTCAGCTACCGCACCTATCGCGAGAACTGGATCGAGGAACTGGCGAAACTGGTGCAGAGATATGAGCGGGCCTGCGAAAAGGCGGGGCGCGACCCGAAGGCGGCCGAGCGGATGTTCCTCATACCGTTCTACACTGAGGCCGATGGCGACAAGGCCAAGGCGCGGTTCGCTAAGCACGTCGAGTGGTTCTACGCCAAGGTCACGCAGAACCAACTGCAGATGAAGGGTGATCCGGGCCTGATCCGCGGCTACGAGCAGGTCATGCTCGAAGGCAAGAAGACCCGCGAGATGGGCTACTTGAGCTTCGACAAGCTGCACCAGTATGGCGCCTGCATCGCCGCCTCGCCGGCGCGCGCGGCGGAACAGCTCAACCACTTGCGCGAGAAACTCGGCATCACCGAGTTCGTGCTGTGGTCGAACATCGGCGGCCTGGAAGCAACGGCGGTGGACGACTGCATGCGCCGTACCATGGCCGAGGTGGCGCCGCAGGTCGGCAAGGCCAAGGCGCGAGCCGCCGAGTAGGACTGCGGCTGGTAGCCGCTGCGGCGCCGGGGACGCTGCCCGGCGCCGTGGTCATGGTGGCCGCAGCAGATGCTGCTTGCTTGCCTCTCGGACCCGCGCGACGGCCTGGCTCAGCGCCTCGGGGTTGCCACCGAAATGCGCCCCGCGGCCGAGGCAGCCGCGGACATAGGCGCCGATCCGCTCGTTCGGCACGATTTCGCCATTATCCCAGCGTCGGCCGTGGATCGCCGGCAGTTCGATATCCAGGCCGCGGTCACGCGCGGTCTGCACCCGCACCAGGAAACGCACCGGCGGCCGGTGGTCGAAGCCATGATGCGCGTCGTCCAGCACAACGGTCTCGATCCGGGCGCCTTGCGCCTTCAGCCAGTCGGCGTAGCGCAGGCAGTGCGCCGCCGGAGTGTAGTCATCGAGCGCGCCCAGCAGCAGGTGGACGACGGCGTCGGCGACCGGCTGTCCGAGATAGGGCAGCGAACAGGATGGATAGAGGGCGAGGTGCAGGGCAAAGCGCTGCCCGCCCGCCACCGATCCCGCCCGGAACGGCTCGAGCGCGGTGTAGACCGCCACCTGCGCACCCTTGGAGAAGCCGATGATGCCGATCCGACGCGCGTCGATGGCCGGTAACGCGGAGAGATAGGCAAGCGCGGTGAAGCCGTCGCGATACTGGCGGCCAGCGGCAGTTGGCTCTGATCCTCCGCCGTCGAGGTGATGCCGCGCGGTCCGAAACTGTCCACCACCAGTGTCGCCACGCCCAGCTCCAAGAGCCGTTCCGCCCAGGCCCATTCGCGCCCGACCGAGATGCCGCCGCTGCCATGCATGATGACCATGGCCGGCAGCGGCCCTGCCCGACCCGGTGGCAGCGCCAGTTCACCGGCGATGCGGCCGGCCTTGCCACCGCCCGCCAGCAATTGGCTGACGCCGCTTGGTTCACGCACGGGGATGTCAACGCGCTCGCCCGCGCCGGCGCATCTGGCGAGGCACGCGAACGCCAGGCCCAGCAGCCCTACCCGGCCGATCAGACGCATGCCGCTCTCACTGCCATGCCGGCAATGCTAGGTTATGAACTCATAAATGGGATTCCCAAAGTTGGCGAAGGGTGATTCAAGGGTCCTTGAGGAGGGTCGAGGATTCCTGCACGCCGCTACGAGATCACGGACTTCGAATGGTCGATCCTACAGTCGCTGTTGCCGAACAAGCCGCGCGGGGTTCCACGCGCCGACGACCGGCGCGTGCTCAATGGCATCTTCTGGCGGCTGAGGACGGGCTCGCCGTGGGCGGACATCCCCGAGCGCTACGGGCCGGCGAC
>VGEV01000118.1 GCA_016869175.1 Alphaproteobacteria bacterium | reverse complement strand
CTCCAGCTTCACGCGGCGGTCGAAATTGAGCCGGAGCGGACCATCACCTGATTCACCCGTTGGGTTCTGCAAAATAGCCTCGTTCAATCCAGATTAACTTATTGATTCTTATATCTGAATCTCTAAGAAATTGCATCACAATACGGTGTCATCCGGCGAATGCGGGCAGAGAGGGATAATCGCACCAAGACTGCATGTCGGAAACTGTCGCTCGACCAACCCGCGTGGTCTGCTGGGCTTCGGCAAGGCCCTGCTCGGCGGCACGCGTGAGATGACGACGACGCTGGTCGGCGCCACTGCGCCGAACGGCATCATCGGCGAGATCACCAATGCCGGCGCGCTTCGGCACGAGCAGGGGCCGGGCATCTCTAGCAATACTGTCGTCACCTACAATGCCGAAGACGGCAACGCCGAGGAATTCGATTTGGCGCCGAACGGCGAGACCCAGTTTCACCTGAAGGTCGTGAGTGCCGACGCGGGGGTCGACCAGTTCCAGTTCGCCGCTGGCATAGGCGGTTGCCGGCTCCAGCCCGGCGCTGACGTAATAGACGCCCGACCACACCGCGTTGGGGTGGTTGTGCAGATGGTGGTATTCGCCCGACCGAAGGATGTTGGCCCAACTCTCGTAGCGGTAAGCGAAGCGGGTGCCCGGCAGGTCGCTGGCGCTGAACTCGGTCAATGCCTCGGCGACCCGGGCCAGCCGGTGGCGCAATTGCTGCGCCGGGGCTTCCGGCCAGTCGAACAGCGAATGTTCGGAATGCCAGCCTCCGACTTGCGGCCGACGCTGGCCGCGGCCCTGCCTCTCGGCCTGCAGCACCAGGGCACGCAAGTCTCGATTCAACGCCTCGCTGTCCGGCCACTGGTAGTGCAGCAGCGGCGTGTAGAATAGCGGCTGCAGATGCGCGCGGATGTCGAAGGGAGGCGGGCTGTCCGGCATGGCAGCGAAGGCTAGCCCAGGCGTTCCGCGCTTGCCATGCGGGCCGGGCCGGCGGACCATGGCCGCACCACGCAACCAAGCCATCCCGAGGCCCTGCCATGGGCGAGCACCCCCTCAAGTTTGGTATCTTCCTGGCGCCGTTTCATCCGCTGCACGAGAATCCGACGCTCTGCCTGGAGCGCGATTTCGACCTCGTCTGCCACCTCGACAAGCTGGGCTACGACGAGGCGTGGATCGGCGAGCACCATTCCGGCGGCTTTGAGATCATCGCCAACCCGGAGCTGTTCCTGGCCGCCGCCGCCGAGCGCACCAAGCACATCCGGCTCGGCACCGGCGTCGTCTCGGTGCCCTATCACAACCCCTTCACGCTGGCCAGCCGCATGCTGCAGCTCGACCATCAGACCCGCGGTCGGGTGATGCTGGGCATTGGGCCCGGCGCCTTGGCGCACGATGCCTTCAAGATCGGCGTCGATCCGGCCGACCAGCGGCGCATGCTGGACGAGGGCGCGGGCGCCATCATCCGCCTGCTGCGCGGCGAACGGGTCACGCTGAAGACCGATTGGTTCGACCTGCGCGATGCCTTCCTGCAGTTGCGGCCCTATAGCCGGCCGGGCCTGGAAATGGCGGTCGCCTCGGCCCGCTCGCCGGTGGGTGCCCTGCTCGCCGGCAAATACGGCTTGGGCATCCTGTCGATCGGCGGCACCTCGGACGAGGCGCTCAAGTTCCACAGCGCCAACTGGGCGACCGCCGAGGAGGCGGCCCGCGAGCATGGCCAGCGGGTCGAGCGCGACAAGTGGCGCATGGTGACGCTGATGCACGTCGCCGAGACGCGCGAACGGGCACTCGAGAATGTCCGGTTCGGCATCGCGCATTTCGCCGAGTATTTCCGGGACGTCGCGACCTTTCCGATCATTCCGGCCGGGACCGAGAACCCCGCCGAATATCTGACCAAGGAAGGCCTGGCGGTGATCGGCACCCCCGCCGACGCCATCCGGCATATCGAGCGGCTATGGGCCGGCACCGGCGGCTTCGGCTGCCTGATGGAACTGGTGCACAACTGGGCCGATTGGCAGGCGACGCAGAAAAGCTACGAGCTGGTCGCCCGCTTCGTCCTGCCGCGGTTCCAGGGCAGCAACGCCATGCGGCAGTTCAGCTACGACCACGCACGCGACAATCGGACCGTGCACGTGGCCGCGGCACACCAGGCGATCCAGGCCGAGATCGACAAGCGCCAGCGCCTGTTGGCGGAACGCAAGGCCAAGGGCCAAGCCGCGGAATAGGGTCGGCTTGGTGGCATCGGGCGGACGCTCTACACTGCCGTCCGGCGAACGGAGGTTGATGCATGGCTGGCAGCAACAGGCCCGGCGACTACGCCGCGGTATGGCCGCAGGGCGCCAAGACGGTACCGGTGCAACCGTTGGCGGCGCGCTTGCAATCGCTCGAAGGCAAGATCGTGGCGCAGCTCTGGGACTACATGTTCCGCGGCGACGAAATCTTCCCCTTGCTGGAGCAGGCGTTGAAGGAGCGCTTCCCGGGCGTGCGCTTCGTGCCGTACGACACCTTCGGCTCGACGCACGGCGACGAGGAACGCGAGATCATCGCCACGCTGCCCGAAAAGCTGAAGGCGCTGGGCGTCGACGCGGTCATTTCCGGCATGGGTTGCTGAGGCAGCTGTACACCCGCCGTGCTGCGGGTGAGCGCAGCGGCCGAAGCCGCCGGAGTGCCGAGTGCCTCGTTGGTCTGCGAAGGATTTGTCGGCCAGGCGGCCACCACCTCGGTCGGCCTGGGCATGCCGAACCTGCCGCTGGCCAAGGTGCCGGGGCACGTCGACGTGCAGACGCCGGACGAGCTGCGCGCCAACGTGCTCAACGTGACCCTACCGGAGGTCATCCGCCATCTGCTGAACGATCCGGCGCCGGCGGTGCTGGACAAGGATCCGCCGCCGGACGAGATCGTGTTCGAGGGCGGATTCGAGGAGGTCAACCGCTTCTTCTACGAGAACGGCTGGTCGGACGGCCTGCCCATCGTGCCGCCGACGGTCGAAAAGATCGGCGAATTCCTGCGCTTCACCGAACTGGCGCCAGAGCACAAGCTGGGCACATTGCTGCCGGATAACCGCGCCGCCACGGTGTGGAACGTGGCGATCAACGGCGTGATGGCCGGCTGCCGTCCGGAATACATGCCGGTGCTGGTGGCCCTGGCGGAGGCGCTGGCCGATCCGGCCTATGGCGTCGAGCATTCCGGCAACACGCCAGGCGCGGAAACGCTGGCCATCGTCAACGGGCCGATCGTCCGCGAGCTCGATTTCAACTACCTGCAAGGGGCGCTGCGCGACGGCTTCCAGGCGAACACCGCGATCGGCCGGTTCTTCCGCCTTTACCTGCGCAACGTCGCCGGCTTCCAATTGCACAAGAACGACAAGGCGACCTTCGGCGGCACCTGGCGGGTCGCCATGGCCGAGAACGAGGCGGTGCTGCGTAAGATCGGTTGGCCGACGGTGGCCGCCGACATGGGCCTCGAAGCGGGCGCCAACGCCGTAACCATCGCCCGCTACACCGGCGGCGACGTGATCGTCTCGGTCTATGGCGACAGTGCCGAGCGGATGCTGCCCTATCTCGCCGAAGCGGTGACGCGCATGAACGGCTGGCAGCTCATCTTCACGGTTGGCATCGCGCAAGGCACGCTCCGGCCGCTTCTTGTGCTGTCGCCGATCCTGGCCGAAACCATCGCCCGCTCGGGCTATGGCAAGGCGGATGTCAAGCGCTACCTGTTCGAGCACGCCCGCCTGCCGGCGCGCCAGTTCGAGGCCTATTACGGCCAGTACACCAACTTGTATCCAGCCAAGCGGTCGTTGAACGAATTGGTGCGGCTGGGCCGGGCGCATCCCGTGTTCGCGCAGTCGGATGATCCCGGGCGGCTGGTGCCGCTGGTGGAGGAACCGGAGCAATTCATGATCGCGGTCTCGGGCGATCCGTTGCGCACCAACGCCTATACCTTCGCGCATAACGGCATGCTGGGCTTCCCGACCGCCAAGAAGATCCGGCTTCCGCGCGACTGGACGGCATTGCTGCGCCAAGCCCGGGCGCGGTGAACGACAGCCTGTGGCTGGTCGTTCCGGTGGCGCAACGCGCCGCCGGCGACTGGATCGATGACACGCTGGCGGCGCGCGCGGCGGAGAAAGGTCTGACCGGCCGGCTCGATCTGGCGGGCCGCTTCCCGCGCCGACGGGTGGAGGTGATCCGCTCGGCCGATCCCGTGGCGCAGTGCAACGCGCTTTACCTTCGCCGTGGCTGGACCGACGGCCTGCCGATCGTGCCGCCGGCCATTGCGCGGGTCGACGACATGCTGCGCTTCTCGGCCCGCCCGCGCGAGGCCGTGCTGGGCGAGATGGAACCGCTGGCGGGCCTGGCGACGGTCGAGCGGGTTGCCGCGAACGCGGTGATGGCCGGCTGCCGGCCGGAATACTTTCCGGTCGTGCTGTCGGCGGTCGAGGCCATTCTGGCCCCAGAGTTCAACCTGCGCGGAGTGCAGACGACCGACGAGAACGTGACCCCGCTGCTTGTCGTCTGCGGTCCGATCGCCCAACGGCTAGGCGTCAATGGCGGCTTCGGCGCGCTGGGGCCCGGTTGGCAGGCCAACGCCAGCATCGGCCGCGCGCTGCGGCTGGTCATGCACAATCTGGGCGGCGGCTGGCCGGCGGCGGTATCGCTGGCGGGGCTCGGCCAGCCGGCGCGCTATACCTTGTGCCTGGCCGAGAACACCGCGCAAAGCCCCTGGGAGCCGCTGCACGTCGAATTGGGCCTGAAGCCCGAGGACAACGCCGTGGTCGTGCAACGGGCCGAGAGCGTGGTCAACGTGACGGGCGGACTGGAGGAGATCGCCAGCGTCATGGGTTCGCTCGCCTCGGCCTTCTCGCTGCTGCATGGCGGGCGCCCAGCGGTGCTGCTGGCGCCCTATGTGGCGGCCCGCCTGGCCGCGGCGGGGCTCGGCAAGGCCGAGGTCAAGCGGCGGCTGCACCAGTTGGGCCGCATCCCGGTCGAGCAGTGGCGCCGCTCGTGGCTGGCGCGCGAGCTGATCAGGGCTGAACGCTGGCCCGACTGGGTAAAGCAGGCAGCCGAGCAAGGCGCCATCCCGGCGGTCGAGAGCCCGGAGGACATCACGCTCGTCGTGGCGGGCGGCGACCTGGCGATCGCGCAACACGCCTATCTTCCGTCCTGGGGCTTTCCGTCGGCCCGCATCGTCAAGCCGATCGAGCTGCCGGCCGACTGGGCGGCGATGCTGGCGGAAGGTACCCGACCTTAACTTCGCGATTGTAGATTGCCGGGCAGGGCAGGACAGCGGGGAACGGGATGGACGGTGCGGGCGCGGTGCGGGCGGTGACAGTGCGGGCGGCCAGCGCCGCCGATGCCGCCGCCTGGGATGCCTTCGTCGCCGGCAACGCCGATGGCAGCTTCTTCCACCGCTTCGCCTGGGGCCAAGTGATCGAGGCGAGCTTCGGCCATCGGGCGCATCCCTTGCTGGCGGAAAGCGGCGGACGCATCACTGGCATCGTGCCGCTGGTGCACAAGACCAGCCGACTGTTCGGCGATCAGCTCATCTCCAACGCGTTCTGCTCCTATGGCGGGGTGGCGGCCGCGGACGAGACCAGCCGTCTGGCGCTGGAGAATGCGGCGGTGGAACTAGGCCAGCGTCTGGGCGTCGGTTCGGTCGAGTTCCGCAACCTGACGCCCCGCCGCGACGACTGGCATGCCAAGCGCGAGACCTATGCCCGCTTCCGTCGTGCCATCCCGAAGGACGAGGCGGCGATCATCAAGGCGGTGTCCTCTAAGGGTCGCCGGCACGAGCTGAAGAAGAGCCTGAAGCAGGGCTTGCGCTTCGAACGGCACGACGACGTGGAGGCGTTTCACGACGTACTGGCCGAGAGCTACCGCAATCTCGGCACGCCGATCTACGCCAAGCGCTATTTCCAGAACCTGCTGGCGGCGTTCGGCGAGGCTTTCGAGGTCTGGGTGGTGTCCGGCGCCGACGGGCCGCTGGCCGCCACCATGGCATTCTTCGACAAGGGCGACGTGCATCCCTATTACACCGGCGGCCGCGCCGCCGCCCGTCAGGTGCAGGCCAACGACCACCTCTTCCTCAAGCTGATGCAGCGTGGCCAGCAACGCGGCTCGACGCATTTCGACTTCGGCCGCAGCAAGTTCGGCACCGGCAGCTTCGACTACAAGTGCCATTGGGGCTTCAAGCCGGAGCCGCTGTCCTACGAATACAAGCTGATCCGCGACGCGGCCCCCCCGATCTCAACCCCTTGAACCCGAAATACCGCCTGATGATCGCCGCCTGGAAGCGCCTGCCGCTGTGGCTGTCCAAGCGGTTGGGTCCGCCCATCGTGGCGCAGGTCGGCTAGCGCGCCTGGCGGCTGCTTGCGCTAGCATTCCCGCCGGCAACAGTGGGGGTGGCCATGGCCGAAGCGGCGGACGGTCTTCTGGTCTTCGTCAAGCGCGAATGTCCGACCTGCGTGCTGGTGGAACCGGTGCTGGCGGCGCTGGCGCAGGACGGCGCGCACATCGTCACGCAGGACGATCCGGCCTTTCCGGCCGGGGTGCAGCGGGTGATCGACGACCGCGCCCTCGAGCGATCCTTCGCGCACGATATCGAGATCGTGCCGACCCTGCTGCGACTTGCCGGCGGCCGCGAGGTGGGCCGCGCCATCGGCTGGCATCGCGAGGAATGGCGGGCGCTGAGCGGCCTTGGCGAGCTGGGCACCGGGTTGCCGGCGGAGCGGCCCGGCTGCGGCTCGCTGACGCAAGAGCCGGGCATCGCCGAGCAACTGGCGCTCCGCCATTGCCGGGTGCGCTTCCAGGCAAGGGCCATCGAACTGGGCGAGCAGGAAGACGCGGTCGAAGCTGCCTTCGCGCGCGGCTGGTCGGATGGCCTGCCGGTGGTGCCGCCGACGCGCGAACGGGTCTATCGCATGCTGCAAGGTGCCAGCCGCCAGCCGGAGGACGTGCTGGGCCTGGCGCCGCCCAACCTGGTGCCGTGCACGGTGGAGAAGGTGGCGATCAACGCCGTCATGGCCGGCTGTCGGCCCGACTATTTCCCGGTGGTCTTGGCGGTGATCGAGGCGGCGCTGACGCACGAATTCTGCATGCACGGCCTGCTGTGCACCACCATGTTCAGCGGGCCCATGGTGATCGTCAACGGCCCCGTGCGCCGCGCCATTGGCATGAACTGGGGCGTAAACGCCCTGGGCCAGGGCAACCGAGCCAACGCCACCATCGGCCGCGCGCTGCAACTGGTCATCCGCAATGTCGGCGGCGGCCTGCCGGGCGGCATCGACCGCGCCACCTTGGGCAATCCCGGCAAATACACCTTCTGCTTCGCCGAAGACGAAGACGACACGCTGTGGGAACCGCTCTCGGTCGAACACGGCCTGCCGCGCGGTGCTTCGGCCGTCACCTTGTTTGCCGGCGACGGCGTGCAGCCGATGGTCGATCAGAAGTCGCGCACGCCGGATTCGCTGGCCCGCAGTTTCGCGGCCTGTTTGACCGTGGCGCATCACCCGAAGCTGGCCTTGGGCGGGGATGCGTTCCTGATCGTCTCGCCCGAGCATTACCGGGTCTTCCGCGCGGCCGGCTGGTCGAAGCAGCGCACCAAGGACGAGATCAACCGGTTGCTGCTGCGGCCCGGCGCCGAGCTGATGTCGGGGGTGGGCGGCATGGCGGAGGGTCTGCCGGCCCGGTTCCGCGATCAGATGGTGCCGAAATTCCGCCAAGGTGGCCTGAAGATCGTGCGCGCCGGTGGCCAGGCCGGCCTGTTCTCGGCTATCGTCACCGGCTGGGCGGCTGCCGGGGACTATGGCAGCAGCCCCGTCACCAAGGAGGTGCGCGCATGACGGAAAGACCGATCCTGCTCGACCCGACGGCCGAACTGGAACCGGCGAAGCGTGCCCGCCAGGCGCGCCCGGCCCGGCTCGACGGCCTGACGGTCGGCATCCTGGACATCTCGAAACCGCGCGGCGACGTGTTCCTCGACCGACTGGACGAGCGGCTGAGTGCGCGCGGCATCGCGGTCAAGCGCTACCGCAAGCCGACCGTGGCGCGGCCGGCGCCGGCGGCTCTCACCCGGCAGATCGTCGACGAAGTCGACGTGGTGATCGAGGGGCTGGCGGACTGAGGCGCCTGCACGTCGTGCTGTACGCATGACCTGGTGACCTTGGAGGAGCGCGGCATCCCGAGCGCGGGCGTGGCGACGGAAGTGTTCGTCGAGGCGGCCGCGGCGCAGTCGCAATCGTTGGGCGCCGACCCCGCCTATGTCTTCGTCGCGCATCCGGTGCAGGACCGCACCGATGCGGAACTGCGCGCGCTGGCCGACGGCGCGCTGGACGCCATCCTGGAGAAGCTGCAAGCCCAGCCGAACCGCTGAGTTGCCGCCGAGGCGGGCGAGGCGCAAGGCCTCGCCCGCTCAGCGCAGGAAGGACAGCAGGTGCTGGCGGATGTTGGCCTCGAGCTGGGCGTTGAGGTCGCCCATCGCCTGTTCGGTCAAGAGATAATGGGCGCGGTCGCGCTCGTTCAGCGTGATGTCCTCGGCCAGCGTCTGCGAGCGGGTGGCGAAGGCGGCAGCGCTGCCGCGCGCCAAGCCGCCGGCCGTTTCCACATCGAGCCGGGCGCGCAACGACACGGTAACGCGATCCGCCTGTTCGCGCGTGAACGCGCCGCGTAGCCCGCCGGTCAGCGGCAACCGTTCGGCCGTGGCGCTGGCGTCCTCGATGACGAACACGGCCGTTCCGGCGCTGCCCATGGCGGCCAGCCGGTCATCCGCCCAGCGCACGGCGGCGTTGGCGGGCGCCACCGGGAAGAGATGGTCGACGTTCGGCGCCCGCAGCGGGGCCTGGTAGTTCTGCCGCACCTCGATGCGCGATACGTCAAGGCCGATACGCGGCAGATGGGTGTAACGGAACTCCGGGAAACTGGGCTGCGGCGCGGTCGCCTGGCAGGCGGCGAGGGCCGGCACGATGAATAGCAGGCGGAGCATCGAGCGCATCGGGGCCTCGGGCGGGACAATGGATCTGGGCCGCTGCTTACGCGCCGGCGGCGGTCGAATCAAGCGTTGGTCAAGCCCGCCGCCGGCGGCAGGAATTCCTGCCGGAGGAATACGTAGCTGGAATTGCAGAAGCCGCAGGTGACGACGAAGCGGCCGTCGACCGCGAGATCCTCCAGCGCTTTCTGTTCCAGCGAGGCGAGAACGTTGCGCGCCCGGGCTTCCGAGCAACGGCAGCCAAAGCGCAGGCGGCTCGGCTCGAACACGCGCACGCCTTCGGCGTGATAGATGCGATAGAGCAGCTGGTCGGGATCGAGCGAAGGGTCCAGCAGCTCGGCATCGCTCGCCGTGGCCATCAGCGTGACCGAGCGGCGCCAGGCATCCTCGGTTTCCTCGCGCGACACTTCGCCGCCGCGCGCCAGGAAGGCGGGATCGCCCGCCGGCAGGCGCTGCAGCATCAGCGCGCCGGCCCGCCAGCGCCGCCCGCCGTCAGCCGCCGGCACGGCGCCGCAGGCCGCGCGGAACGAGGCATCCAACTGCTCGGAAGCGCGGAAATAGCGGTTGGAGCAGTCCGCCAGCGTCGTTCCTTCCAGCGCGACGATGCCTTGGTAGCGCTCGCCCTCGCCGGCGGGATCGATGGTGAGAGCCAGATGCCCGCGGCCGAACAGCCGTGGCACCGAGGCGGCTTCGCCCGCGTCGGCAAGCCGCGTCCGGTCGAATTGCAGATAGCCGCGCATCTCGCCCGGCGAGACATAGTCGGCCACCAGGATCCGCACCGGCCCTTCGCCCTTGGCTTGCAGCGTGAACAGGCCATCGAATTTCAGGGCGCTGGCCAAGGCCGCCGCCAGCGCCAGGGCCTCGCCCAGCAAACTGGATAGCAGGGGCGGGTAGTCGTGCTTGCGAATTATTTCGTCGGCGGTCGGCCCCAGCCGCACCAGGCGTCCCCGCACGCCGGTGCTTTCCACCTGGAACGGGCGGATCAGGTCGTCGGGCAGCAAGGCCCGATCAACCCAGGCACCAGGCAAGGATCCCCTTCTGCGCGTGCAGCCGGTTCTCCGCCTGGTCCCAAACGACCGATTGCGGCCCGTCGATCACCTCGGCCGTCACCTCTTCGCCGCGATGCGCCGGCAGGCAGTGCATGAACAAGGCATTCGACCGGGCCAGCGCCATCAGCCGCCGGTTCACCTGGTAGGGTGCCAGCAGGTTGTGCCGTTCGGCGCGGGCGTCGTCGTGCATGGAAACCCAGGCATCGGTCACCACGCAGTCGGCCTGCCTGACCGCCTCTTCCGGCTTGCTGGTGACGCGCACGGTGGCACCCCTGGCCTTCGCCCAGTCGAGCGCGCGCTGCATCGGCCGGCGTTCGGGCGGGCAGGCCAGGCGCAGCTCGTAGCCGAACTGCACCGCCCCGTGGATCCAGGAATTGGCCACGTTGTTGCCGTCCCCCGACCACGCCACCACCCTGCCGGCGATAGGGCCACAATGCTCCTCGAAGGTCATCACGTCCGCCATCACCTGGCAGGGATGGGTGGTGTCGGTCAGGCCGTTGATCACCGGCACTGTCGCGTGCGCCACCATTTCGTCCAGCACCTGCTGCTTGGAGGTGCGGATCACGATCGCATCCACATAGCGCGACAGCACGCGCGCGGTGTCGGCCATCGTTTCGCCCCGGCCGAGCTGCATGTCGCGGCCGTTGATGCTGATGGTCTGTCCGCCGAGCTGGCGCATCGCCACGTCGAACGACAACCGGGTTCGGGTCGACGGCTGCTCGAAGATCATTGCAAGCAGCTTGCCGTCAAGCGGCCGGCTGGCGTCGACCACCGCCTTTCCGGCACTGCCGCGCGCCGCCTTCAGCGAACGCGCGGCATCCAGGATGCGGCGCAGCGTCGGCCCGTCGACCGCGTCGATGTCGACGAAGTGCCTGGGGCCGTTCACGCCGCCATCTCCCGGCAGACGTTCTCCAGCGCGCCCATGGCTTCCTCGATCTGCGGCTCGTCCAACACCAGAGGCGGCAACAGGCGCACCACGTTGTCGCCCGCGGCGACCAGCAGCAGGCCGTGCCGGCGCGCCGCGTCCACCACTTCGGTGTTGGGCTTGCGGCATTTCAGGCCCAGCAGCAGGCCTTGGCCGCGCACGTCCTCGAACACCGTGTCGTTGCGCGTGCACAGTTGCTCGGCGCGCCGGCGCAGCTTGTCGGCGGTCGCCCACACCTGGTCGAGGAAGCCCGGCGCCAGCATGACGTCCAACACCGCGTTGCCGGCCGCGACCGCCATCGGATTGCCGCCGAAGGTGGAGCCATGGCTGCCCTTGGTCATCGGTTCGCCCGCCGCCTTGGTGGCAAGACAGGCGCCGATCGGCAGGCCGTTGCCCAGCGCCTTGGCCAGCGTGGCGATGTCGGGCGTCACGCCCGTCCACTCGTGCGCCAGGAACTTGCCGGTGCGGCACATGCCGGTCTGCACCTCGTCCAGGATCAACAGCAGGCCATGCTGGTCGCATAGCCGGCGCAGTTCGGCCAGAAAGCCGCCGGGCAGGGGATGCACGCCGCCCTCCGCCTGCACCGGCTCCACCATCAGCGCCGCGGTCTCGTTGGTGATCGCCTGCTTGAGCGCCGCCAGGTCACCGACCGGCACGGTGTCGAAGCCGTCCACCTTCGGCCCGAAGCCGTGCAGGATCTTCTCCTGGCCGGTGGCCGCGATGGTGGCCAGTGTGCGGCCGTGAAAGGCGTTCTCGAAGGTGATGATGCGGAACCGCTCGGGATGACCCTTGACATGCTGATAGCGCCTGGCCATCTTGATGGCGCACTCGTTGGCTTCGGCGCCGGAATTGGCGAAGAAGACATAGTCCGCGAAGGTGCGGGCGCAGAGCCGCTCGGCCAGCCGTTCCTGCCCCGGGATGACGAACAGGTTCGAGCAGTGCATCAGCGTGCCGGCCTGGCGTCGGACCTCCTCGACCACATGCGGATGGCAATGGCCGAGCGAGGCCACCGCGATGCCGGACGTGAAGTCGAGGTAACGGCGGCCGTCGCTGGCGTGGAGATAGCACCCCTCACCCTTGACGAAGGCCACGTCGGCCCTGGCATAAGTCGGCAGAACTGCGGACATGAGCATTTGTCCCTATGAAACGCAACGCGCGGCGGCAACAGGCCACCGCACGAACGAAACGATAATATTAAGGACTTGCGCCACCCACCGGCAAGGGGCATTCCGGTTGCCCGGCCGGCGACGGCCCTTTCTGCCGTCCCGCGGCTTGGCCTAGGTCATGAACTCATAAATGGGATTCCCAAAGTTGGCGAAGGGTGATTCAAGGGTCCTCGAGGAGGGTCGAGGATTCCTGCACGCCGCTACGAGATCACG
>VGEV01000117.1 GCA_016869175.1 Alphaproteobacteria bacterium | reverse complement strand
TGCATCGACACGCCACCGCAGACCAAATAGACCCCGCCACAGCACCCAATCCGCAGGCTGGGCCGCAGGCCATGCCCTCATCGGCGATGCTTCGTCGTCAATGATGGGGTTCTTCGAGGTGTCCGCTTGACCTCGGCGCGTCGTCGGCCGCGCTCGAACAGCATATCGCCAAGCATTCCGGCCAGTTGATCGATGCCCGCGCCGACGACCTGTTCTATGGCGTGAAGGGCCAGCTCTACGCCTATTAGCTGCTGCTGCGCGAACTCGGCCAGGATTTCGCCAACGTGGTGAAGGACCGCGAGCTGGCGGCGGTTTGGGCCGAGATGTTGGACAGCCTGGCAACCGCTGCCGCCCTGCAGCCGCCGGTGGTGATCAATGGCCGGCCTGACAGCCAGCTACAGCCGAGCCATCTGGCGGCGCAAGGATTCTATCTGTTGCGCGCACGCACCCGGCGGCGCGAGATCACGACCATCCTGGAAAAGTAAGCACGGCTTGCCGTCCCTTCGGCCGGCATGCCAGCATGCCCCGTACGATGAAGCGACAGCATCCCACCAAGTTCTTGGTCATCGTCGACGACACGCCGGAATGTCGTACAGCGCTGCGCTTCGCCAGCCTGCGCGCGAAAAAGACCGGCGGTCGCGTGATCATGCTGCGCGTGATCGAGCCGGTGGACAACCAGCATTGGGCCGCCGTCGGGCGCTTGATGCGCGAGGAGCAGCGCCAGGAAGCCGAAAAGCTGTTGCAAGGACTGGCCGCCGAAGCACAGGGCTATGCCGGTCTGTTGCCCGAATACGCCATCCGCGAGGGCCGTCGGCTGGGGGAAATCCTGGCGCTGATCGACCAGGATCCGGATATTCGCGTGCTGATGCTGGGGGCCTCGCCCGCCAAGGAAGGCCCAGGGCCGCTGGTCAGCAAGCTGGCCGGGCAGATGTCCGGTTCGATGCCGGTGCCGATCACGTTGGTACCGGGCAACCTCTCGCTCGACGAGATCGAGGAGATGACCTGAAGCGGCTCAGCCGGTCCGGTTGCCACCCAGGAAGCCGAACAGGTGGCCGGCCACGTTGCGCAGCTGGATCTCCTCCGCTCCCTCGGTGATGCGATAGCGCCGGTGATGGCGGTAGATGTGCTCGAACGGCTTGTGCCGGGTGTAGCCCATGCCACCATGCACCTGGATCGCCCGGTCCGCAGCCTCGCAGGCGAGGCGGTTGGCGCGATAGTTGCACATCGACACCCGGTCGGACACCTGCATGTGGTGGCGCTGATCGAGCGCGAGCGCGGTCTTGTAGACCAGGTTGCGCACCATCTCGGCTTCGGTATGCAGTTCCGCCAGCGGGAACTGGATCGCCTGGTTGACGCTGAGCGGCTTGCCCCAGACGATGCGCTGCTTGGCGTAGGCGACACTCTCGTCGATGCAGTACTGCGCCACGCCCAGGCTGGAAGCAGCCTGGCGGATGCGGTTCTCGTGCACGAAATACTGCGCCAGCGCCAGGCCTTCGCCCTCGTGATGCACGATGGCCTCCGGCGGCACGCGCACGCCGTTCAGCCGCACCTCGGCATGGTCCGAGGGCATGTTGAAGGTCCACCACAGCATCGGCACCTCAAAACCCGGCAGTCCGGTCGGCACCAGGAAGGCGGTGATGCCCTTGGCCTGGCCCGGCTTGCCGGCGGTGCGGGCAAAGACGAGGTCGTGCGTGGCGTCGTGCAGGCCGGTGTTGAAGCGCTTCACGCCCTCGATGATCCAGTCGCCGCCATCGCGCCTGGCGGTGGTGTCCATCCAGGTGGCATCGCTGCCGTGAGCGGGCTCGGTCAAGCCGAAGCCGACGCGCACGGCGCCGGTGATCATGCCTTCCAGCAGCGCTTTCTGCGCGGCGCTGCCAAAGCGATGGAGGATGTGCACCAGAGGCAGGTTGCCGACGATGGAGGATTCGTTCTGCAGGTCGTTGTGCAGCCCCAGGCCCTTGGCCGCCAGGTGCTCGCGGATGGCGGCCATCGCCAGGTTGCTGCCGTCCTGACCGCCCAGCGCCTTGGGCAGGGCAAAGCGATAGTGGCCGGCGGCATCGGCCCGCCGGCGCATTTCCGCCAGCAGGGCTTCCCATTCCCGGCGGGGCCGGCCGTCCTGGTCCCAGTCGGTGCGGGCATGCTCGCGCCGGTGATCGAAATATTGCGGATGGGCGGCCTGCAGCGGCGCGATCTCGGCGGCAATGAAGGCGTCGAGTTCAGCCAGCTTGGCGGCGATCGCGGCCGGTAGCGTGAAATCCATGCTGCCCCTCCCGGGAGACTTGCGGGCATAATGCGGGGACGACGGTGGAAGGGGCAATCGGAGGCGAGCATGGATATTCGACTGGACGGCAGGACCGCGCTGATCACCGGCGGCAGCCTGGGCCTGGGTCGCGCGATGGCGCTGAAATTCGCGCAGTCGGGCGCCAACGTCGCCATCCTCGCCCGGCGGCAGAACCTGCTGGACGAAGCGGCGGGCGAGATCCGCCAGAAGGCGCAGGCGCGCGTGCTGCCGCTGGCCTGCGATGTGCGCAAGCCGGAGGAGATCACGGCCAGCCATGCCGCGATAGAGCGAGCGCTGGGCCCCATCGACATCCTGGTCAACAACGCCGGCACCTCGGCCACCGCCGCCTTCGAGGACATCTCGGACGCGGACTGGCAACACGACCTGGACCTCAAATTCTTCGCCGCCGTGCGGTTCTCGCGCCTGGCCTATCCCGGCATGAAGGCGCGCCGCTGGGGCCGCATCATCAACGTGCTCAACATCCACGCCAAGACGCCGCAGGCGCGTACCGCCCCCACTTCGGTCAGTCGCGCCGCCGGCATGGCACTGACCAAGGTGATGGCCGGCGAGGGCGCGCCACATGGCGTGCTGGTCAACGCCATGCTGACTGGCTTCTTCGTCACCGACCAATGGCATCGCCACCACATGCGCGAGGCGCCCGGCATGGGATTTGACGACTTCATCGTCGAGAAAGGCAAGAGCGTGCCGATCGGCCGCTTCGGCACCGCCGAGGAATTCGCCAATATGGCCTGTTTCCTGGCTTCCGACGCCGCCTCCTACATCACCGGCACGGCGATCAACGTGGACGGTGGCCGCGCTTACGCGGTGTAATCCCGGCACGACCGAAAACGACAACGGCGCCCCATGGGGCGCCGCTTTCGTTTCGCTCCGTTGCCGGCGTCTACATCAGCTCGACCGATTCCGCCATCGGTCCCTTCTGGCCCATGCGGGCGCGCAGCCGCACCCGCTGTTCCGGCTCCAGCCCGACCAGCCCGGAACGCTGCAGCGCGCGCACATGCACGAACACGTCCTTGCTGCCGTCATCCGGCGTGACGAAACCGAAGCCCTTTTCGTTGTTGAAGAACTTGACCTTGCCCTCGATCGTCATGGCGGGCCCGCTGGCGCCGCCCCCACCGCCACCCCCGCCCGGCCCGGAGCGCTCACGCGAGAATCCGCCGCGCGGGCCGCCAAAGCCGCCGCTGCGTTCCATCGGCTGACCGGGCTCGATGCGGTGGATTTCCGCCACCTGCGGACCGCGCGGACCTTCCGACAGATCGCAGACCAGCTTGGCGCCGTCGCTGACATCCTGGCCGGTACGGTCCACGACCGAGATATGCAGGAACGCGTCCTGGCTGCCATCGGCCATCTGCACAAAGCCGAAGCCCTTGCTTCGGTTAAACCATTTCACGGTTGCCTCGACGCCCCGCGCGATCAAACGCGGAGGTCCGCCTGGTTCGTTCTGCCTCATCGACACCTGCGCCCCGCCCGTCTCGCCGCATCCGGACCGCCGACCGCACCGCCCCGCACGGGCGGTCTGGCTGTCCCCGTTTCGCAGCCTGCGGCATCCTGCCATGACAAACGGCATGGCGGAAAGCAGTTATTGCAGATGCACGCGTTCCCCTCGCCCGCCCCGCGCCGACTGCTGGTGTTGCGGCCAGGGGCGTTGGGCGATGCCATCTTGACGTTGCCGGCGCTTTCGCATCTGCGGGCGCGAGGGGTCGAGCATGTCGTGCTCATCGGCAATGTTGGCAACTGGGCGTTCCTCAGCCCGATGCAAGGTTTCCTCACGCTGGCCGACATCGACGCCCGGCGATGGCTGCCGTTGTTCGGCAACTCGGCGTCGCCGACCGGCCGGACACGGGCGGACCTGCGGGCCGATGCCGCGCTGCTCTATCTCACGCAGCCCGAGCCGACGCGGACGCGGCTCCGCGAATGGGGCGTGCCATGCCTGGGTGCCATCACGCCGCCCGGGCGTGCCCTGGCGGAGGCGCCGCATGCCGCCGACCGCCTGCTGCCGGGCGGCGGCCCGGCGTATGCGCTCGAGCTCGACGATCCCTTGTTGGCGTTGAGCGGGGCGGAACGAGACGCGATCGCGGCGGGCTTTCCGCCCGGCACGCAGCCGCGGCTGTTGCTGCATCCGGGCAGCGGCGGGCGCGGCAAGTGCTGGCCCGTCGAACGCTACGCCGCGCTCGCCGCGTGGGCGACACGGCACGGTCTGGCACCGCTCGCGCTGTTCGGCCCGGCCGAGGCCGACTTACTGGCGCCGTTCCGCGCCGCCCTGCCGGCAACCGCGGACTGCCCGGTTGGCACCGGCTTGTCCTTGCGTGAGCTGTTGGCGCTCGCCGCCAGCAGCGCCGCCTATGTCGGCAACGACGCCGGCACCACCCATCTGGCGGCGTTGGCAACGGCCACCCTGGCATTGTTCGGCCCGACCGGGCCGGCGGTGTGGCGGCCATTGGGTCGGCGCGTCGTTACGCTGCGCGCCGAGGATGGCGATCTGCGGCGGCTGACGGTGGCACAGGTCGCCGCGGCACTCGACCGGTTGCTGTCGGCCGGATAGTCGGTTGTCAGCCGCCGCCGCTGCCCGCAACATGAGCGCCATGACAGCGGCTGCGACAGTGTCGGCGGACGCGGCGGAGCGGCTGCGGACGGCGATCGAGCGTGCGGTCAGACGGGAAGTGCATGCCGACGCGGCGGTCGCGGGCCTGCGGCGCTTGTCGGCCGGGGCCAGCCGCGAGACCTGGCGCTTCGAATTGCGCCAGCCCGACGCGCCGCCTTGTTCGCTGGTCCTGAAGCGCGACCCGCCCGACGAAGAGATCGCCAAGGGCGACTGGCTGAGCTTCGGCCTTTCCATCGAGCGCGAAACCGAGGCGCGGCTGATGGCAGCCGCCCATGCGCACGGCCTGCCGGTGCCGCGCCTGCGCTTCATCCTGAGGCCGGAGGACGGCGGCGGGCGCGGCTTCGTCATGGACTATGTGGCGGGCGAGACGCTGGGCCGGCGCATCGTGCGCGACGGCGAGTTCACCGCCGCCCGGCCAAGGCTCACCTTTCAGTGCGGCGAGACCCTGGCGCGGCTGCACGCCCTGCCGCCCGCGGCCCTGCCGCCCCTGCCCAGCCTGCCGCCGGGCCCGCATCTCAAGCTTTACCGCGATCTGCTGGCCGCCTTCGACTGGCCGCATCCCGGCTTCACCTACGGCCTGAAATGGCTGGAGGAACGGCTAGCGCTGGTGGGCCGGCGCCAGGCCTTGGTGCACGGCGATTTCCGCAACGGCAACCTGGTGGTCGGGCCGGAGGGGTTGCGCGCGGTGCTGGACTGGGAAATCGGCCACCTGGGCGATCCGCTGCTCGACCTCGGCTGGCTTTGCGTGAAGTCCTGGCGGTATGGGCGGGCATCCCTGCCGGTCGGCGGCTTCGGCCGGCGCGAGGAACTGTTCGCCGGCTACGAAAGCGCCGGCGGCGGCCGGGTGGACAGCGAAGCCGTGCGGTTCTGGGAGATTTTCGGCTGCATCCGCTGGGGCATCATGTGCCTCCGGTTCGGCTTCAATCACCTGGCGGGCGTGCACCGCTCGATCGAATGGGCGGCGATCGCGCGGCGGGCGGCGGAAACCGAGTACGACCTGCTGCAGCTCATCGACTAGGACAAGCCATGCCCGATGATCGGCCCGACGCAGTGGAGTTGGTAGAGGCAGTCCGCGAGTTCCTGCTGAACGAGGTCGCACCGCAGGTCCACGGGCAACTGAGCTTCCATGTCCGGGTCGCCGCCAATGCCCTGGCCATTGCCGCACGCGAATGGCGCGATGGCCCAGCGCTGCGCGGGGCCGCGCGCGAGCGCCTGGCGCGCCTGTTGAACCAGGCGGGCGAATACGAGGCGCTGAACCGCGAACTCTGCCGGCGCATCCTCGCCGGCCAGCCGCCGCCCGACCGGGCAGGCCTGCTGGCGCACATGCGGCAAACGGCGGCGGACAAACTGCGGCTGGCAAACCCGCGCTATGCGCGCAGCGACGACGACTAGACCGGTCAGCCGTTGCCGGGCGGCCGGCAACCGGGGCGGCCCGGCACGCAAAACCCCGACGGCAGGCCGCCGGCCAGGGCCTGCCGGTCGAGCCGCGTCACCGTCGGCGCCGCATAGGCCACGGCCGCCGCCAAGCCCAGCCGCGCCAGCGCCTGCCGGCGGCTCAACGTCTTTGCGCCAAGTTTGTCGGCAACCGGAACAGGCGGACGAGGACTTGCTGCTGCCATCGGCGTGGGTTCTCGCATGCGGACGTCGTTCATGCAAACAGCAAACCAATCGTTCGCCGGCCGCTTGTCAAGCGGTTGCCGTCCGGCTCCAGCGCCTTGCGTGCCATAATGGCAATCGCCGCTTCGAAATGGCACAGTGGCCATGACCATCGCGCTCGGAGTGATGCATGCCGGAACGGGCTTGCTTGCAGCCGCCGCCCAGCGCTGCCGATCTGGCGCGGGGCGTGTTGCGCTGGTTTTCCAGTCTGAACTATGTCGGCCTGGTGGAGTTCCCCTTGGCGGGCGGCCGCCGGGCCGACGTGCTGGCCTTGGGGCCACGGGGCCAGCTGGCCATGGTGGAGATCAAGCGCAGCCTGGCCGACCTGCGGGCCGACCGCAAATGGCCGGAATATCTCGACGACTGCGACCGCTTCTATTTCGCGGTGCCAACCGGCTTCGCGGTCGAACTGTTGCCGGTCGAGCATGGCCTGCTGGTGGCCGACCGTTATGGTGCCGAGCTGCTGCGCGAGGCGCCGGAACCGGACCGCCGGCTTGCGCCGGCGCGACGCCGCCAAACCTTGCTGCGGTTTGCGCAACTCGCGGCCGGCCGCCTCAGCCAGCACCTCGACCCGCCGGTTTGAACCTCAAGCCAACCGTCGCCGGCGCAGCCACGCCATGCAGCCCGTCCCCACGGCGACGCCGGCCAGATTGATGCCCGCTTCCGACAGCAGCGGCGTGCGGTCCAGGGCGAAAAGCTGCAGCACCTCGCAGATCGCCGCGAACAGGGCGAGGTAGCCGACCAGCGCAAGCCAGGGGTCGTCGGGCCGCGCCCAGAGCGCGGCCAGCGCCAGCACCACGAACAACAGGAAATGCATCGCCTTCTGGGCAACCGGCCAAGCGCCTGCCACCACCTCGGCGGGCGCGACCGGCTTGCCAGGAACCGCCTCCGGGCCCGCGTCGCGTTCGCCGATCACGGTCCGCTCCAGCTCGATCAGCAGCTGCTTGGCCGATTGGCGGGCGCTGTGCGGGGTCAGCGTGCCGGCGAGGATGGTCATGGCCACCAGCATCGCCAGCACGTGGCGCAGCCGGCGCGGTGCCGTCGCCATCAGCGGCACGACCAGCCAAAGCCACAGCGACACCCAGCATAAGAACAGCATGTGGCGCACCGTGCCGAAAGCCTCGACTTCCTGTACCGGCTCCAGCCACAGTTCGCGGACCAGGAATTCGCCGGTGGCCTGCCGGAGTTCCGCCCGCAATTCCAGCGCCCTGGCCGCTCGGCTGATCCAGAACTCCTGGGTAACGCTGCGCCCATGCTGGCTGCCGTTGGCGACATCGGCCAGGTGCGGCAGATCCCATTGGTGGCGGCCCTGGTCGTCCAGTTGCACCAGGACGATGCGCACGCCCTGCCACGGCAGGGGTCCGCGTCGCACCGCCTCGACCGCCAGTTCCGCCCGCACCCGCACGAACTCGGTGCCGGGCGGCAGCACGAACCGCCGACGCAACAAGGGGCCGTCCTGCGGCCGATCGGCACGCAGCCGCGCGCCCTCGGAACCCAGGCTGACCTCGCCCGTCCCGTCGGCCTGCACATCCCAGCCATCGGCCAGGGTCACAGCGGCCGGCCGCAGCCATGGCTCGCCCACCGGCTCGAACCGCTCGAACAGGAAAAACAGCAGGAGCGACGCGACCGTCAGTGCCAGCGTCAGCCATAGCCGCCAGCGCCCGCCGCTCACGGCGTCATCGGCCACAAGCAGCGATACGCCTCGATCAGTTTCGGCGCCTGGTGCGACCATGCCAGTTCCGCCTCGATGCGCGCACGCCCGATCTGGCCCATTCGGGCACGCTGCTCGGGGTTGGCCAGCAGTTCGAGCAATTTTCCTGCCAGATCGAGGGCATCGTTCGGCCGGGCATAGAGCGACGCCTCCCCCGCTGAGCGCCGCCCCTCGCGCAGCGCGAATTGCACGATCGGCTTGGAAAGCGCCATGTACTCCAAGACCTTGTTCATCGTGGACAGGTCGTTCATCGCATTGTGTTCGTCCGGGTTGACGCAGACCTCGGCGGTGCTGAGCAGACACATCAGTTCGCGATCCGCGATGCGGCCGGCGAAGGTCACGTAACCCGCCAGGTCCCAAGCCTGGGCCAGCGCCTTCAGGCGCGGCAGGTCGGGCCCGTCGCCGGCCAGCGCCGCCTGGATGTCCTGGCGGCCGAGCGTGTGCACGATATGGCGCATGGCGGCCAGCAGATACTCGATGCTTTCCTGCCGGCCGATCACCCCGACATAGCCGATCAGGAAGCGCCGCCCGCGTTTCCAGGCAGGCACCGCTGGCGCCGGCTTCAGGCGCGCGAGGTTGGGCCCGCTGCGCACCACGAAGACCTTCTCGGGCGGCAATCCGCCCCGGCCGATGGCGATCTCGCGGTAGCTGTCGTTGGTGGCAATGGCGATGTCGGCGGTGCGGAAGGTGGCGCGCTCCAGCCGGCGGAGGAGGCGCCAGAACAGGTCGCGCCGACCGAACTTGGCCTCGTAGAGTTCCGGGTTGATGTCGTGGTGGTCGAACACGAAGCGCCGGCCGAACAGCTTGAACACTCGCCCGATGAGAAAGATGGTGTCGGGCAGGTTGCAGGCATGCAGCACATCGAAGCCGCGCGTCAGAAAGACCCGCCAGGCCAGCACGAACTGCCAGAACAGGGCGAGTGCGTATTCCAGGAGATAGCCCCAAGCGCCGCCCGCTTCCGGGAACGGATGGCGATAGATGGCAATGCCGTCCAGCAGTTCGTAGCTGGCCTGGGCATCCTGGCCCTTCGGGCAGATCACGCTGACCTTGGCACCGGCGGCGGCAAGCGCGTTGGCTTCCTGCCACACCCGCCGGTCGAACGGCACCGGCAGGTTCTCCACCACGATCAGGACGCGCCGGCCGGCCAGCGGCTGCGTGGAGGGCTCCACCTAGCCGCGCACGGACAGAATGAAAGTGGCGCTGACGCCCGGCCACATCTTGCCGGCAAAACAGATGCGTGGCGCCGGCTGCCTCAAGCCGAAACTGGGCGAGTACCAGCCCCGTTTCGGCGTCTCCAGGCCGCGCTCCAGCCAGCCCTTGAGCGGGCCCTCGTGGCGCAGGTAGAGCAGGCGGCGGCCGCGATCCTGCACCACCCAGCCGCCGGCCGCGGTGGCGACCTCCAGCTCCGGCGCGATCAGGAAGCCGACCTCGACGCGCTCGACCCCGCCCACGCCGACCAGGCTGTCGATCACATGGAATATCCCCGCCGCCCGCCTCTCCACGCGCCGGCGGTGGCGGTAGCCGTAGTCCGCCACGTAGCCGTCATGCTCGGCCTCGACCCACCAGCCCTCCCCATCGTTCTGGCCCACCACCCGGGCTTGCGCCTTGGCCGACCAGTTGAACGGACCGGCCACCTGGCTGCTGTCCCGGCCGTCAATCGACAGGGTGTTTTGCGCGGCGGTGCCGCGGAAGTGGTCCCACCAGCCGTCGCTGGCGTGATAGAGGAGCGTGCCGGCGTCGATCAGCACCGGCCGGCCGTCGACATGAAGCCAAACCGACAGCGCGTCGGCATGGACATGGGCCGCGATCGACAGGTAGCCGAGCGGGCCGTCATCGAACACCAGCAGGGCTTCGCCGGCGGCGGTGTGTTCGCGCGCGACGGTGTAACCGCCCTTGGGGAAATGCCGCACGCCGGACGGCGCGGCCGCCCCCGTCAGCGCGCCGAACAACGCCTGCCGCATTTGCGGGCGCACGGCGATGGGCGCGATCTCGGGCTTCTGCCTGAGCGCGGCCAGGGCCGCCAACACCGAGCCGATCCGTTCCTGCGACGTGCCTTCGCCCTGGAACAGCGTGCCCTCGTCGTCATCCCCGATGCGCGGCAAGCCGCCGCGCGTATCGAGCAGACTGCGCAAGAACCCCCTGTTCCAGGCGCTGCCAGAAGCTCGGCGGGAAAGGCTGGCCCGTGCGCTCGCCCACCACCGCCGCCAACAACAGCCATTCCAGGCTGAAACTGGCATAGGTGGGCGACTGCTCCGCGCCGACGCCGTCCTCGTGGAACTGGCGTTGCGCCTGCGTCAGCAATACGGCGCGGGCCCGCTGGCCGCGGCGCAGCGCCTGCGGGCTCGCGCCCGGCTGCTGGCCGAGCAGGTACAGCGCGCCCGCCTCGGCGATCAGGTGGTTGTTGGCCGAAAAAAAGCGAGAGGGAAATCGCGCCAGCCAATAGCCATGCGCCTCCAGGCTTTGCTTCAGGGGCGGCAGCAGGCCCGCCTAGCGGATCGCCGGTCCCAGCAGGCTGGCAACGATCAGCAGGCTGACGCAGCGCAGTGCCAGTTCGATGCCCGAGCACCAGTGGATGCCGCGATAGGGCGGGTTGGCGGCGATCCATGAGGCGACATGCGCCAGCACGCGTTCGGCCAGGGCCGCGTCGTGGCTGGCGTGCGCCAACGCCGCCAACGGCTGCAGATACTGCAGCCGGCCCAGTTCCCAGACGAACTTCACATCGCCGAACGACCCGGCGTGACGATAGGAGACATCGAAACAGTAGGCCTGGGCGGGCCAATGCTGGCCGGACACCGGATCGAGATGCCAGTCGGGCGTCTCCGCGAAACGCGGCCAGGAGACGCCGAACCAGGACAGCCTGCCCTCGCTGACACCGTCGGCAAGCCGGGTCCAGTCCGCGCGCACGCCCGTCTCGCGAGCAAGCTGCGCCACGCCCTCGGCCAGACCCGGCAGGCCCGGCAACGCATCGCCGGTCGCCGCGCGCGACAGGTCGGGCACGTAGTAGCGGGACACTTGGCGCTTGGCCTGCTCCTCCACGCGCAGCATCGCTTCCCTGGGCGACATCGCCAGCAGCCGCCGGCGATACCAATCCAGGCGCTCGACAAAACCGACCTGCTGGTTCGGCCGCGCGCCACCCCCGGCGGTGGGCGCAGCCGCTCATCGATAAGGGTCTTGCGCGGCAAGGTAACGTTCCACGTAATCGTCAACCGCGGCTTCCAGCGGCTGAAACGGACTCTCATAGCCAGCCGCGCGCAGCCGCGCCAGCGGCGCCTCGGTGAAGAACTGATAGCGCGCGCGCAACTCGACCGGGGTATCGACGAACTCGATGTCGGTCGGGCGGCCGAGCGCCGCGAACAAGGCCGCCGCAAGGTCGGCGAAGCTGCGCGCCCTGCCGCTGCCCAGATTGAACATGCCGCTCACCCCCGGATGGTCCAGAAACCACAGCATGGCGGCGATGCAGTCGTCGACATAGACGAAGTCGCGCGCCTGGCCGCCATCGGCAATGTCGTTGCGATGCGAACGGAACAGCCGCACCGGCTGACCGCGCGACACCGCCTCGTAGGCCTTGCAGACCACGCTGCGCATCTCGCCCTTGTGATATTCGTTTGCCCCGAAAACGTTGAAAAACTTCAAACCCACCCATTGCGGCGGCGCCTCGCCCCGGGCCAGCAGTCGGGCGAAGCGGCGATCGACCACATGCTTGCTCCACGCATAGGCGTTGAGCGGCCGCAGGCGTGCCAGCGCCGCGCTGGTGAAGTCGTCGTCGAACCCGGCGCGGCCATCGCCGTAGGTCGCGGCCGAGGAGGCGTAGAGCAAGGGCACCTGGCGGGCTTGGCAATAGCGCCACAATGCCAGGCTGGGTTCGACATTGTGGCGCACCAGGCGATCGACATCGCGTTCCGTGGTGTCGGAGATCGCCCCCAGATGGCAAATGGCGCGCGGCGCGGCCGCCAGCCCGTCCAGGTATTCGCCGAGCGCCTCCGGCGCCACCAGCGCCGCGATCTCATGCTTGGCCAGGTTGCGCCAGCGCTCGTCACCGCCCAGGCGATCGACCACCGCCACCTCTTCCCCGCGCGCCGCCAGCGCGGCCACCAG
>VGEV01000116.1 GCA_016869175.1 Alphaproteobacteria bacterium | reverse complement strand
TCGCGCGTGAGCCGGGGGCGGCGCGCCTCGACGACAGTGGCATCGACGATCTGCCCACCCATCGCCAGATAGCCCTTCTCCCGTAGCGCCGCATCGAACCGGGCGAACAGCCGGTCGAAGGCACCAGTCCGAACGAGTTGCTCGCGGTAGAGCCAAATCGTCTTGGCATCCGGCACGGCATCGTGCAGCGCCAGCCCGACAAAGCGCATGAACGACAGCCGATCCCGGATCTGATACTCGGCCTGATCGTCGGACAGCGTGTACAGCGTCTGCACAACCAGCACCTTGAACATCAACACCGCGTCGTATGGCGGCCTCCCGCCCTTGGAGCGGTCCGTGCGCGGCACCGCCGCCTCGAGATCAGGGCGGAACAGCTCGAAGTCCACCACCTTCGCCAGCCGCTCCAGCGGGTCCCCCGCCGCCGACAGCCACGCCAGCCGCTCGTCCGTGTCGAAGAAACCAGCCTGTCCCGCCATCCCCGCCTCCGGCCATCGCCAGAGGTCAGAGAATCAACCCGCGACCCTCAACGCCAGAGGTTCTCGAGGTGTCCAAGCGTCACGCGGTCGAGCGCCGCCTGCAGGTTGTCGGCGCGGCGGTCCAGCACCGCCTCGCCCTTGGCCAGCCGGGCATTGTAGGCAAACAGCGCCTTGCGCGCGCCGTCGTAGCGAGACTCCGAGGATTCCGTGGGCAGGAACGAGGACGACAGGTCGAAGATCCAGATCGTGCCCGGATATTGCAGTTGGCCGGCGGCCCGCTGCAGGTCGCTGTCGGTCTGGCTGGAGCCGCGCAGGCGGCCAAGCTGATCGGCCATGGTGAAGGCGAAGCGGGCCAACGCCTCCACGATGCCTTGCTGGTAGTTGGGCATGTTATCCAGGATCGAACCCGGCAGGAACCAGGGATCGTTGGCGATCCAGGCATGCTCGTTCACCTCGCGCCGCAGCAGGGTCGCGGCCATGGCGACGGCGCGACTGCCGGCGACGTCGGCCGGCAGCTCGACGCTTGCATCGTCGTCGATCGTGTGCAGCCACAGGGCGCCGCCGAGATAGTAGACCGACAACAGCGCGAGCGAACCGATGCCCAGCCACTTCGCCACCCGCCACAGGGCGCGCCGCCAGCCTCCCGACCCCGCCACCGTTGCCATCGCCTCGCTCATCGCTCGGGTCGCCTCATGCTCAACAGGTGGCGATGCCGGCCGGATTTGGCAACGTCGCTCAGGGCCGCAGGAAGCCGACGATGTCCTGGGCCTGACGCAGCACCGGCTCGGCGATGGCATTGGCGCGCCGGGCCCCGTCGCGCAAGATGCGGTCGACTTCGGCAGGGTCGGCCATCAGGCGTTGCATCTCCTGGCCGATCGGTCCCAGCTTGGCCACCGCCAGATCGGTCAACGCCTGTTTGAACCGGGCGAACGGCGCGCCGGCGAACTCGGCCAGCACCGCGGCCCGGGTCCGATCGGACAGCGCGGCGTGGATGCCGATCAGGTTGTCGGCTTCGGGCCGCGCCTCCAGCTCGGCCACGGTGTGCGGCAAGGGATGCGGATCGGTCTTGGCGCGGCGGATCTTCTGGGCAATGGCGTCGGCGTCATCGGTCAGGTTGATACGGCTGAACTCCGAAGGGTCCGACTTCGACATCTTCTTGCTGCCGTCGCGCAGACTCATCACCCGCGTCGCCTCGCCGAAGATCAGCGGCTCGGTCAGCGGAAAGAACTCGACGCCGAAGTCGTGGTTGAACTTCTGGGCGATGTCGCGCGCCAGCTCCAGATGCTGCTTCTGATCCTCACCGACCGGAACATGCGTCGCGTGATAGGCCAGGATATCGGCCGCCATCAGGTTCGGATAGACATAGAGGCCGGCGGAGGCGTTCTCGCGATCCTTGCCGGCCTTTTCCTTGAACTGTGTCATGCGGTTGAGCCAACCCAAACGGGCAACACAGTTGAAGATCCAAGCGAGTTCGGCATGCGCCGGCACTTGGCTCTGGTTGAAAATGATGTGTCGCCTGGCGTCGATGCCGGCGGCCATGAAAGCGGCCGCCACCTCGCGGGTGGAGGCGCGCAGTTCCTTGGGGTCTTGCCAGACCGTGATGGCATGCAGGTCGACGACGCAATAGATGCACTCGTAGTCTTCCTGCAGGCGCACGAAATTGCGGATGGCGCCCAGATAGTTGCCAAGGTGCAGGTTGCCGGTCGGTTGCACGCCGGAAAAGATGCGCTTCATCGGGGTTGTCGGGGCCTGGCCGGTTGCGGGCCGACCTTATCGCCGACCGGCGGCGCTCGCGTCAAATCAGCGCCGGCGGCGGAGTTCTGTGCGCAGGCGGCGCCAATCGACCGCTCCGGTTGCCTGCGTCAGGCCGAGGAACAGCAGAAGGCCGGCCGCCACCAGCGCCCCGAGCGCCGCCCAGCGCACGGGTTCGGAGCCGGCGAGCGGATCGGCCAATTGCCGGGCCAGCAGCAGGCAGGCGGCGCCCATGGCAAGCGAAGCCACCAGCGTCCCGCCCAGCGTGCGCTTGAGCCGAGGATCGGCCGCCAGCAGACCGCGCCGCCTGAGGCCCAATGCCAGGATCGCGACGTTGAGCCAAGCGCTTAACGCGGTGCCGAGCGCCAGCCCGGCATGCAACAGGAACTGCATCAGTATCAGGTTCAGCACCAAGTTGGCCGCCATCGCCCACAGACCGGCGATCACCGGCGCGCGCGTGTCGGCTTGCGCGAAATAGGGCGGGGTCAGGGCCTTGGTCAGCAGGTAGGCGGGCAGGCCCACGGCATAGGCCTGCAATGCCAGCGCGGTGGCGGCGGCCTGGCGCTCGCCGAAGGCGCCGCGCTGAAACAGCGCGCCGACCAGTTCCGGGGCGATCGCCAGATAGGCGACCGTGGCAGGTGCCGCCAGCAGCACACAAATCTCCAGCGCGCGGTTGAGCTGGTGACGGGCGCCTGCCGCGTCGCCCGCCGCCACCAGCCGGGACAGCGTCGGCAACAGCGCCGTGCCGACCGCCACGCCGACCACGCCGATCGGCAACTGGTTCAGCCGATCGGCATAGAACAGATAGGAGACCGAGCCTTCGGGCAGGAAGGAGGCCAGCACCACGTCCACCACCAAGTTGATCTGCACCACGCCCGCGCCCAGCGCCGCCGGCAGGATCAGGCGCAGCAATTCGCGGACGCGCGGGCCGAGCCGCGGCCAGCCGAGCCGCAGCGCCACACCCGCTCGCCGGCAGGCCAGCACCAGGAACAGGAACTGCGCCATGCCGGCCAGCGAGACGCCCCAGGCGAGCGCGTGTCCGGGGGTCGGGGTGAAATGCGCCAGCACGGTGACGGCCAGGATCAGCATCAGATTGAGCAGGATGGGCGTCGCCGCCACCGCGGCGAAGCGGTCCAGCGCGTTCAGCACGCCGCCCAGCAGCGAAACCAGGCTGATGAACAAAAGGTAGGGAAAGGCGATCCGCGTCAGCGTCACGGTAAGCTCGAACTTGGCGGGATCGTCGGCGAAGCCAGGCGCCAGCACGAACATGAGCCAGGGGGCGGCGATCTGGAACAGCGTCACGAAGCCGAGCAGCACCGGCAGCAAGACCGAGAGGGCCGCTTCCGCGAAGGCCAGCGCCGCCGGGCGCCCTTCGCGCTGCAGCAGGCGGCTGAACAGCGGCACGAAGCCGGCGCTGAAGGCGCCTTCGGCGAACAGCCGGCGGAAGAAATTCGGCAGCTTGAAGGCGATGAAGAAAGCGTCCGCCACCGGCCCGGCGCCCAGCCCGGCGGCAATCAGCACATCGCGGGCGAAGCCCAGCACCCGGCTGGCCAGCGTGAAGCTGCCGACGGTCAGGACCGGACGGAACAGGCTCACCGGCGGCAACGGCGGTCGGCCGGCAAGGCCCGGCTATTCTGCCGCGCGCTGCTGCGCCGGCCCACGCTCGGGCCCCTGCAGCACTGCGATCAGTCGTTCGCGGATCTGCGCCAGCTTGCTCGGATGCGACACTTTCAGGCCGAACAGATCCTTGACGTAGAACACGTCGACCGCGCGCTCGCCATAGGTGGCGATGCAGGCATGGCTGATCGACAGCGAGAGCTGGAACAATGCCCGCGTCAGGTCGTGCAGCAAGCCCGGCCGGTCGCGGCCATTCACCTCGATGACGGTATGCGTGTTGGAGGCGGCATCGTCGATCAGCACACGCGGTTCGACCGCAAAGACATGCGCGCGCCCCGGCAGCTTGCCGCGCCGCTTGGCCAGCGCCTCGTGCACCTTGAGGTCGCCGGTCAGCGTGCGCTCGACCGACCGGCGCAGCCGCTGCAATTGCTCCTCGGCCTCGAAGGCGCGACCTTCCATGTCCTGCACGTTGAAGATGTCGAGCGCCATGCCGTCGTTGGTGGTGAAGATGCGGGCGTCGACGATGTTGGCGCCGGCCACCGCGAAGGCGCCGGCCAGCCGCGAGAACAGACCCGGATGGTCGCCGGTCAGCACCGTCACCTCGCTCACGGCGCGGAAGCGGTGCACGCGGGTATCGACGGTGAGCGGCCGCGTCGCCGTCTCCGCCTCGCGCATCAGGGCCAGTAGCCGGGCGAGCTGCTCGCCGTCGGTCGACAGCCAGAGCGCATCGGGGGCCCGCGAGATCGCGCGTTCCAGCGTCTCGGCGGGCCAGCCGACAAGCCGGCCCCGCACCTCCTGCTGGCGCTGCGCGATGCGTTCCTTCCGCCCGGCCATGGCATGGCCGCCCAGCATCGCTTCCTCGGCCCGCCAATAGAGCTCGCGCAGCAACTGGCCCTTCCAGCCGTTCCAAATGCCGGGTCCGACCGCGCGGATATCGGCGACGGTCAGGATCAGCAGCAGTTTCAGGCGCTCGGGGCTTTGCACCAGGGCGACGAAGTCGGCGATGGTCTTGGGATCGTCCAGGTCGCGTTTGAATGCGGTGGCGCTCATCGCCAAGTGCCAACGCACCAGCCAGGCAACGGTCTCGGTCTCGTCCGCGCTCAGGCCCAGGCGGGGGCAGAGCCGGTGCGCCACCTGCTCGCCCAGCACGGAATGATCGCCGCCGCGTCCCTTGGCGATGTCATGCAGCAAAACGGCAAGATAGAGCGCGCGACGCGACTTGATCGTCGGCAGCAGTTCGGCCGCCAGCGGATGGTCTTGGGCGTAGGTGCCGTCCTCGATCTTGGCCAGCACGCCGATGGCGCGGATGGTATGCTCGTCGACCGTGTAGACGTGATACATGTCGTGCTGCATCTGCGCCACCACCCGGCCGAAGTCCGGCACGAAGCGGCCGAACACGCCGGCCTCGTTCATGTGTCGCAGCGTGGCCTCGGGATTGCGCCTGGCGGTCAGCAAGTCGAGGAACAGCCGGTTCGCCTCCGGGTGCTGGCGCAACTGCCCATCGATCAGGCGCAGGCTGCGGGTCAGCCGGCGCAGCGCGTTGGGATGCACGTCCAGCTCGCGTTCGTGCGCCACGTGGAACAGGCGGATCAGCTTGACCGGGTCGGTCTCGAAATCGTCTTCGCGCTTGAGGTCCAGCCGTTCGCCTTCCACCCGGAAGCCGTCGATTTCGCGTCGGCGCAGGCCGATCCGCGGGAAGCGGAAGCGCGGCTTGCGCTTGTGCTGTTCCTCGAGCGCCGCGCAGAAGATGCGGGTCAGATCGCCGACGTCCTTGGCCACCAGGTAGTAGTGCTTCATGAAGCGTTCGACGCCGCGGCTGCCGGTGCGGTCGGCGTAGCCGAGCCGCTTCGCCAGTTCCGGCTGCAGGTCAAAGGTCAGCCGTTCCTCTGCCCGGCCGGCCAACAGATGCAGGTGGCAGCGCACGGTGCGCAGGAAATTCTCCGCCTTGGCAAAGCTGCGATATTCCTCCGCCGTCAGCACACCGTGCTCGATCAACTGGGCAACGTCGTCGACGCGGTAAAGGTACTTGCCGATCCAATAGAGCGTGTGCAGGTCGCGCAGGCCGCCCTTGCCTTCCTTGACATTGGGCTCGACCAGGTAGCGGCTGTCGCCGTATTGCTGGTGGCGGGCATCGCGTTCGGCCAGCTTGGCCTCGACGAAGGCCGGCCCGTCGCCGGCCTGCACCTGGGCCTGGAAGCGTTCCTTCAGTTCCAGCAAGAGCGCCTGGTCGCCCCAGACATAACGGCTTTCCAGCAACGCCGTGCGAATGGTCAGGTCCTGCCCCGCCAGGCGCAAGCATTCGTCGACCGAGCGCGTCGCGTGCCCGACTTTGAGGCTCAGATCCCACAGCATGTAGAGCAGGCTTTCGACCACCTGCTCCGACCACGGCGTCTGCTTGTAGGGCAGGAGAAACAACAGGTCGACATCAGAGGAGGGCGCCAGTTCGCCCCGGCCGTAGCCGCCGACCGCGACCAGACTCAGCCGCTCCGCGGCCGAAGGGTTGGCGACCGGATAGACGATGCCGGTGACGAAGTCGTACAGCGCCCGGATCGCCTGGTCCGCCAGGTAACAATAGGCGCCGACCGCCGCCGTCCCGGTCAGGCCGGCCTCCAGCCGACGGCGAATTTCCGCGCGGCCCTCGCCCAGGGCCTGTTTCAAGATCGCCTTGACGGCCTGCCGCAGTTCGGTCGATTGCGGCTCCTCGTTCGCCGCCTTCGCTTGAATGCTGGCGGCAAGCGCCAATCGATCGACGATGGCGCGCCGATCGGCCAGTTCGCTCTCGCCCACCCAGAGCTTGCGACGCGCCACGGCCATGTTTGATCAACCGCTGCTAGTGGCCGGCGCCGGCGCAGACCCCGCCGTCGACGACAAAGGTCTGCCCGGTCGTCCAACTGCCGGCCGGGCTGGCCAAGTATACCGCGATGCCCGCCAGGTCCTCTGGCTCGCCCAGCCGGCGAAGCGGCGTCTCCAGCTTGCGCTTTTCGGCGATCTGCGGGTTCTCGTAAAGCGCGCGGGCGAAGTCGGTCTTGACGAGGCCCGGCGCGATGCAGTTGACCCGGATGTTGTCGGGTCCGTATTCGGCGGCGAGATTGCGCGCCAGTTGCATGTCGGCCGCCTTGGAGATGCAATAGGCCCCGATCACCGTGCTGGCGCGATAGCCGCCGATCGAGGAAACGATGACGATGGCGCCGTCCTTCCGCCCGCGCATTTCCTTGGCCGCCATGCCGCACATCTTCAGGTTCATCTTGATATTGACGTGCATGATCTTGTCGAAGGCTGAATCGGGGATGTCGGCGCCAGGGCCGTAATAGGGATTGACGGCGGCGTTCAGCACCAGGACATCGATCTTGCCATAGGCCGCATGCGTGCGCTCGAACAGGGCCACCACCTCCGGTTCGTTGGAGATGTTGCAGGGCTGCGCGATCGCCTGGCCGCCCGCCGCCCGGATGCCGGCCGCCACCTTGTCGCAGGCCTCGGCCTTGCGGCTGGAGACCACCACGCCGGCGCCATGCGCCGCCAGCGCCTCGACGATCGCCTTGCCGATACCCTTGGTCGATCCGGTCACCACCGCCACCTTGCCGGACAGATCGAACAGCTTGCTCAAGTTCATGCGCGCAACCCCCGCAAAGGGGCCGAAGCATAGCGGAAAGCGGGCGGCCGCGCCTTCCGGCCGGGAGCCGTCGGCGCAGCGAACGGCCGGCGCCCCGCCGCCAGGAACCGCTGGTCCCGCGCGTTCGCGCTGCTCGGACAAAAGGCTCGGTGCGCGCCAGGCCGCTCCCGGCCGCGCTTCTCGTTCGGGTCCTCGCACGGCGTTCGGTCGCCGCCGCGGGCGGTTCGGCGGGTTCGCCGCCTGTGGCGGATGGGCAACGATTCGATCAGGGCCGCGCCGTGAGATGTCGCCCCGGTTCTCGCATTCCCCGGGTTTGTCATTGGAATCTTGAGTACCGCGAGGCACTTGGTACAAAGCTGGGATGCGTCGGTCGGTGCCGTCGGCTTGCGGCAATCCCGGTCGCCGCCCCAGCGCCGCGCCCGCGGCTCGGACCAGCGCAGGAGGACGGCAGGGTGAACTGGCAGGAAAACTCGCAGAAGGCTGCGCGGCCGAACCGCCAACCTTTTGCGGCACGAGGGGGCCCCGAGATGACCACCAACCTGACGATCACGCCCTATCGCGAGCCGCCCGACGCGGTGATCGCCGCGCTCGGCTCCGACGGCGGGCAGGGCCTGAGCCGGGCCGAGGCGCGAGGGCGGCTCGAGCGGTATGGACCCAATCGGCTGGGAAGCGCCCCGGACACGCCGTGGTGGGAGCGGTTGCTTGAACAGTTCCAGAACTTCCTGGTGATCATTCTGCTCGTTGCCGTGGTCATTTCGATGCTCGAATGGCTGCTGCAGGAGCCGCGCGAGAGTGCGCTGCCTTACGAGGCCATCGTCATCCTGGCGATCGTCGTGCTTAACGCCCTGCTTGGCTTTGTCCAAGAGGCGCGGGCGGAGAAATCGGTCCGGGCGCTGATGGCTCTTGCCGCCCCGGAAGCCACGGTGGTGCGCGAGGGCGAACGGCAGCGTGTCGCCACCCATGACATCGTGCCGGGCGACATCGTGCTGATCGAAGCCGGAGACAAGATTCCAGCCGACGCGCGCGTGGTCGAGATCGCCAATCTGCAGACCGACGAAGCACCGCTGACCGGCGAGAGCCTGCCGGTGGCCAAGGAGGCCAAGGCGATCGACACCGAGGTCGGCTTGGGCGACCGGCGCAACATGCTGTATTCGGGCACGATCGCCACCTACGGGCGCGGCCGGGCGGTCGTCGTGGCGACCGGAATGGGGACGGAGGTTGGCCGCATCGCGGGCTTGCTGGACGCGGCCGAGAAGGAACCGACGCCGCTGCAACAAGAGCTCGACCGTACCGGCAAGCGGCTGAGCATCGTCATGCTGGGGATCTGTGCCGTCGTGTTCGCGACCGGCGCGCTGACCAGCCCGGTGTTCAATCTCAGCATCGTGCTGAGCCTGTTGCTGTTCGCCGTGGCGTTGGCGGTGGCCGCCATTCCGGAGGCGCTGCCGGCGATCGTTACCGTGGGCTTGAGCCTTGGCGTGCGGCGGATGGCGGCGGCGCACGCCATCGTCCGCAAGCTGCCGGCGGTCGAGACGCTGGGGGCGGCGACGGTTATCTGTTCCGACAAGACCGGCACGCTGACGCGCAACGAAATGACCGTGCGCGCGGTCTTGACGGCCGATGCGCTGGTCGAGGTTGGTGGCAGCGGCTACGTGCCGGAGGGCGAATTCACCATTGGCGACAGCAAGCTTGCCGAGCGCTCAGGGGCCGCCGCGGCCGTGGCGAAGACGCTCCGCGCCGCGGCGCTCGCCAACGATGCGGCGCTGGCGGAAAGCGACGGGCGCTGGACGGTGCAGGGCGATCCGACCGAAGGCGCGTTGTTGGTCGCGGCGCGCAAGCTGGGCATAACCGAGGACGAACTGGCGCGCTTTCCCCGGGTCGCGGAAATCCCCTTCACCTCCGAGCGCAAGCGCCACACCACTGTCCATGTCGATCGCGAGAATCCTGGCGCGCTGCATGTTTTCGTCAAGGGCGCGCCGGAAGTCCTGCTGGCGAAGTGCGGACATCTGTGGCAGGAGGGCAAGGCAGTGCCGTTGGGCGACGGCGGCCGCGCGGATCTCTCCCGGCGCAACGACGCGCTGGCGGCACAGGCACTGCGCACGCTGGCCATCGCCACGCGCACCGTGCCGGCCGCGCTCCTGGGCCTGGATCCCCTGACCGCCGCCGAGCGCAAGTCGGCGATCGACCTGCCGGCCGGCATCGAGGACGAACTCGTGCTGCTGGGCTTGGTCGGCATGATCGACCCGCCGCGTGCTGAAGCCAAGGCTGCGGTCGCCGTCGCCAAACGCGCGCATATCCGCTCGGTGATGATCACCGGTGATCATCCGGCGACGGCCGAGGCGATCGCCCGCGAACTGGAGATCTACGAGCCGGGCGCGCGGACAGTGACCGGCGCCGAGCTGCGGCACATGGACGACGCCGCGCTCGATCTGATCGTCGAACAGGCGCGCGTGTTCGCCCGCGTCGATCCAGAGCACAAGTTGCGCATCGTCGCCGCGCTGCAGGGCAAGGGACATATCGTTGCCATGACCGGCGACGGCATCAACGACGCGCCGGCGCTCAAGTCCGCCAATATCGGCGTCGCCATGGGCATCACCGGCACCGACGTCTCGAAGGAGGCGGCGGACATCGTGCTGACGGACGACAATTTCGCCAGCATCGTCAAGGCCATCGAGGAAGGTCGCGGCGTCTATGACAACATTCAGAAGTATCTAATCTATCTTCTGTCGACGAATTCCGGCGAGTTGCTCACCATGTTCGCGGGCGTGATGTTCGCGGGCGCGCTCGGCCTCGTGCCGGCGGAGCCCGGTGTGTTCCTGCCACTGCTGGCCGCCCAGCTGCTCTGGATCAACCTGATCACCGACGGGCCGCCCGCCCTGGCGCTCGGCATCGATCCCAAGCATCCCGAGGCGATGACGCGCCGGCCGCGGCGGCGCGGCTCCGGGGTGCTCTTGCCGGAGGATTGGGTGGGGCTGCTGTGCGTGGGACTGCTGATGATGGTGGGGACGCTGGGCGTGCTCGATGCCTATTACCCCGGCGGCCTGATCACGCTGTTCGCGACCGGCACGGAACCGAATGCGGTCGATGAAGTTCACTCGCGCACCATGGCCTTCACCACCCTGATGATGTTCCAGTTTTTCCATGTGTATAACTGCCGCTCGCGACGGCGCAGCGCCTTCACCGGCCTTCTCGACAACAAGTGGCTGCTCGTCGCCGCCGCGTTGTCGCTCGGCACGCACATCCTGGTGATCTATCTGCCGTTCCTGCAGGCGGCCTTCCATACGGTGGCGCTGTCGCTGTTCGACTGGGTGGTCTCGACGCTCGTCGCCTCGACGCTGCTGTTCGCGATGGAGGCGGTCAAGCTGCTGCTGCGTCACCGGCCGCCCAGCTGGGACCGCAACCGATAGAGGATCTCCAGCGCCTGTTTTGGGGTCAGGTCGTCGGGGTGCAAAGCCGCCAGTGCCGCTTCCACAGCGGACGGCGCGGGCCGGGCGGCGGCGGTGCGCGGCCGGGCGGCGCCGAATAGCGGCAAGTCTTCCGCCAGCTTCTGCGCCAGCGCGGCCCCCGAGGTCTCCTGGCCCTCCAAGGCCGCCAGCACCGCTTCCGCCCGGGCGAGGACGGCAGCGGGCAGGCCGGCGAGCCTGGCCACCTGGATGCCGTAGGAGCGGTCGGCGGCCCCCGGCACCACTTCGTGCAGGAACACCACCTCGCCCTGCCACTCCTTGACCCGGACGGTGCGGTTGGCGAGCGCCGCCAGCTTGCCCGAAAGTGCCGTCAGCTCGTGATAATGCGTGGCGAACAGGGCGCGGGCCTGGGTTACCTCGTGCAGATGCTCCAACGTCGCCCAGGCGATGGCCAGGCCGTCGTAGGTGGCGGTGCCACGACCGATCTCGTCCAGGATCACCAGACTGCGGGGGCCCGCGTTGTTGAGGATGGCGGCGGTCTCCACCATCTCGACCATGAAGGTGGAGCGACCGCTTGCAAGATCGTCGGCCGCGCCGACCCGGCTGAACAGCCGGTCGACCGCGCCCAGCGTGGCGGAGCGGGCCGGCACGAAGCCGCCGATCTGCGCCAGGATGGCGATCAGCGCGTTCTGCCTGAGGAAAGTGCTCTTGCCGGCCATGTTTGGGCCGGTGACCAACCATAGCCGCCGCTCCCGCGACAGGTCGCAATCGTTGGCGATGAACCCGCTGCCCCGCGTCTTGAGCGCCGCTTCCACCACCGGGTGGCGACCGGCGCAGACGCGGAACTCCAGGCTGTCGTCCACGACCGGCCGGCACCAGTCGAGCGCCGCCGCGAGCTCGGCATGGCTGGCCAGCACGTCGAGCAGGGCCAAGGCCTCGGCCGCGCGACCGATGGCGGCGCTCCTGGTCAGCACGGCCGCGGCAAGTTCGGCGAACAATCGCAGTTCCAGCGCCAATGCCCGTTCGCCGGCGCCGGCCACGCGGCGCTCCAGCTCGGCCAGCTCCAGCGTGGTGAAACGCATGGCACTGGCCATGGTCTGGCGGTGGATGAAGGTGGCAGAGAGCGGCGGCTGCAGCAGCCGTTCCGCCCGCCTGGCCGGCAGTTCGATGTGATAGCCGAGGACCTGATTGTGCCGGATCTTCAGCCCCTCGAGACCGAGCTGGCCGCGATAGCGCTGCTCCAGTTCGACGATCAGCCGCCGGCCGCCGTCGCGGTCCTGGCGCGCGCCATCCAGTTCCGCGCTGTGGCCGTCGGCGATGAACTCGCCCTCGCGCGCGCCGAGCGGCAGTTCCGCCCGCAGCGCCCCGCCGAGCAGGCCCACCAGATCATCGTGGCCTGCCAGCGTTGTCGCTGCCTGGGCGAGAACCGGCGGCTGGCCGGCCGGCACGCGGGCCAGCGCGGCCGCCAGCTCGCCCGCCCGGGCCAAGCCATCGCGCACCGCCGCCAGGTCGCGTGGGCCGCCGCGCTGCAAGGCCAG
>VGEV01000115.1 GCA_016869175.1 Alphaproteobacteria bacterium | reverse complement strand
TCGCGCGTGAGCCGGGGGCGGCGCGCCTCGACGACAGTGGCATCGACGATCTGCCCACCCATCGCCAGATAGCCCTTCTCCCGTAGCGCCGCATCGAACCGGGCGAACAGCCGGTCGAAGGCACCAGTCCGAACGAGTTGCTCGCGGTAGAGCCAAATCGTCTTGGCATCCGGCACGGCATCGTGCAGCGCCAGCCCGACAAAGCGCATGAACGACAGCCGATCCCGGATCTGATACTCGGCCTGATCGTCGGACAGCGTGTACAGCGTCTGCACAACCAGCACCTTGAACATCAACACCGCGTCGTATGGCGGCCTCCCGCCCTTGGAGCGGTCCGTGCGCGGCACCGCCGCCTCGAGATCAGGGCGGAACAGCTCGAAGTCCACCACCTTCGCCAGCCGCTCCAGCGGGTCCCCCGCCGCCGACAGCCACGCCAGCCGCTCGTCCGTGTCGAAGAAACCAGCCTGTCCCGCCATCCCCGCCTCCGGCCATCGCCAGAGGTCAGAGAATCAACCCGCGACCCTCAACGCCAGAGGTTCTCGAGGTGTCCAGGAGTTCGTCCGCCAGGCGGTGTCGGAGCGTCTGACCAGAAGCGGCGCGAACGTGATCGACGCCGCTACCCCCTGCGCCAGGCGGCCAACGTGTCGAGCCTGTTCTTTCCCAACGACGGTCACCTGACCCCGGCAGGCCATCACGCTCTCGCGACCTTGTTGGCAGAACGTCTCGGGCCATTGGGTTCGCGCTCGCGCTAGGCCGCCTCGCCCGGGATAAGGCAGGCCAGCCTCCCGTTTTGGCACAAACGACCGGCTCTCCCGTTTGACCGAAACGAGCCAGGGCGGCCCATGGCGGGCTCGGTCCTGCATCCATAAGTGGCTATTTCCATAGCGGAAAGAGGGTTCCGCGGCAGTCTGGCCCTGGGATCGTGGCGGCGGCGGGGCCGACCTGCCGGCGATGTCAGGTGGGCTTGGCATCCTTCTTGCGGATAGCCCGGCAAGTCACCGCGTCCCAGCGACGCAAAACCGCTCCTGGAGTTGCCGCGAATGCCTCTCAGCCACCTTGCCCGCGCCTTGCCCACGGGTGCCGCGCTGCTGACGGGCGGTCTGTGGCTCACTGGCCCGGCGCAAGCCCTGGTGATTGAGGACCTGGTGTTTTCGCGCGGCCACAAGAACGGTGTTGCCGTGACCACCGGCACCTACAGGAACTGGCAGGACAGCATCGGCTCGACCGACGTTTGGCAGACCAAGCGCATCGTTGTCGATCGGGGCGCCAACAAACTGAAGATCGACATCTACACCAACAAGGGCAGCGACGGCGAGGGCGGGGTGCCGTTCGCGGATTTCGCCTTCGACCTGTCACCCGACAATGCCTTTACCGGCCCGTTCGATAGCTGGGATCTTGGCATCGACTTCCAGAAGAAAGCCGGCGATCCAAACGACACGGTGACGAAGGTGTCCGGCGTGGAGGTCAAGCGCACGGGCGTGCGTCGGCTTTACAGCATTGCCGAGAACAGCACCTGGCAGACCGCGACCGAGGCATGGGGCTTGCTACATCCGGGCTATACCTACGGGGCGCGGTTCCGTCACGCCGACTGCGGCGGGCCAGACGCCTCGGCCAACCCGCTCTGCCTCGATGCCCTGGATGCCGGCTTCGAGGCGGTGACCAACATCCCGGTCGGGGCATCCGGCGTGGTCGACCTGGGTACCCTTCAATACACCCTGGAAAAGCTGGACGGCGACATCACCAGCCACCGCATCAGCTTGGAACTGACCGGCGCCACGCTGTTGGCCAGCGGCATCGGCGGCAATGGCTTCGATGTGTTCTGGGGCACCGGCATCTGCGGCAATGACGCCATCTGGGGCAGCGTTCCCGCCTCCGAGCCCGCCACGCTGGCGCTGTTCGCCGGCGCCCTGTTCGGGCTCGGCTGGCAGCGCCGCCGCCCGAGACAAGCTTGCGCCTAGTTATTCACCCCCCCTGCTAGGCGCATCGGGCCACCCGGTACCCAACCGGGTGGCCCGAACCTTTTGGGCTCACCGCTCAAACAAAGCTGACGCTCACCTGACCCAGCCGGCCGAAATCGGCCACCGCGGTATCGCCTTTGTCGCAGCGGAGCACCGGCCCGGCGCTGCCGGTGGTGACATAATCGCCGGCCTTCAGCGGGCTGCCGGCCTCCGCCATGGCATTGGCAAGCCAGGCGAGCGAGGCGAACGGGTGGCCCAGCACCGCGCTGGAATTGCCACGCGCCTTCTCGGCGCCGTTGAGGCTGAACGTGACCGCGTGGTTCGCCAGGTCGAGCCCGCGCCAGTTGCGCTCCTCCCGCCCCTTGACCCAATGGCCGGCGCTCGCCTGGTCGGCGACGATCTGCAGGCCGCCCACGCCCGGCCAGCCGTCATAACGGGTATCGGCGATCTCGATCGCCGGCACGATGGCGGCCACCGCCTCGGCCACGCTCTGCGCCGTGTGCGTCTTGCCGGCCGGAAGGTCGCTGCCCAGCAGGACGCCGAACTCCATCTCAAGCACGCGAATGAAGAAGGCATCGGCCGGAATGCGTGCCGGGCTGTCATGCACGAAGGGCGACAGCAGGGGCCCCCGCATCGGCGCCGGCAGGCCCAGCATCTTCAAGGACTCCGAGCTGGTGCCACCCACCTTGTAGCCGACCACCCGGCCGCCACCGGCCTGCGCCAGCAACTTGGGCGTGGTGGCCGCCTGGATGGCATAGGCTCCCGCGAGATCGTTCGGCCGCAGTTCCGCTGGCAGGCCTGGCAGCAATTTGCGTTCCCGTCTTGCCTGCAGCAGCAATGCCGCGGCTGCCTCCACACTTGCGCTCATGCTTGCCTCCTAGGCCGCTGCTTCCGCCCGGTTCTGCTCGATGACCGCGTCGGCAAGACGTCCGGTCAGCTCCTGCAAGTGATCGAACTTGGCGGTGTACGACCCGGCGCCCTGGGTCAACGAGCGCAAGTCGATGATCATGTCGTGGACTTCGGCTTCCGGCATGTGCGCCGTTACCACGTCCCAGCCGTCCCAGCCGGGCCGCGCATCGAAACCCAGGATCTGGCCGCGCCGCGAGCTGACCAGTTGATTGGCCTTGGGCGTGTATTCCTGCGGCACCGCGATCTCGACTTGCAGGATCGGCTCCAGCAGCACCGGCTCGCATTTCGGCATGGCCTCGGTCATGGCCACTCGCGCGGCTTGCTTGAAGGACATTTCCGAACTGTCGACCGCGTGATACTGGCCGTCGAACAGATCGACCGAGATGTCCACCACCCGAAACCCGAGCGGCCCGCGCTTCAGATACTCGGCAACGCCTTCCTCCACCGCCGGAATGAAGTTGCGCGGCACGGCGCCGCCCACCACCCGATCGCCGAAATGGAAGCCCGAGCCGCGCGGCAACGGCTTGATATCGAGATGCACGTCGCCGAACTGGCCGTGACCTCCACTTTGCCGCTTGAAGCGGCCGTGCTGCTGCAGGCCCTTGCGGATCGCCTCCTTGTAGGGCACGCGCGGCCGGGTCGTGGTGACCGTCAGGCCATATTTGTGCTTCAGCCGATCGGCGGCGACCTTGAGATGGATATCGCCCTGGCCGCGCAGCACCAGCTGGTGGGTGTCCTCGGCATGGCCGTAGCGCAACGAGGGATCCTCTTCGGCCAGCCGCGCCAGAGCGCCCGACAGCTTCACGTCGTCTTCGCGCTTGGCCGTGCCGATGGCCAGCGAGTAGACCGGCGTCAGGGCGGTCGCTTTGCGCAACAGCACGGCGGTTTTTGCTTCGGCCAGCGTGTCGCCGGTATGCGCGTGTTCCATGCGGGCCAGCGCCACCACGTCGCCGGCCGTCGCCTCGGCCTGCTTGGTCGTGCCCTGACCCAGCATGCGCAGCACGCCGGCCACGCGTTGGCCGGCCAGCGTCTGCCCGTCCTTGACCGTGCCCGACCACACCCGCGCCAGCGACAGCTTGCCGCCATGCTGGCTGTGATAGGTCTTAAGCACCTGCGCCGCGGTGCCGTCGCCAGCGACGCCGCGCCGCTTGGCCGCCGCGGCCGCCGGCGGCACTTCGTGGCGCAGCGCCTTCAACAGGCGCCGGACGCCGTGTTCATGCAGCGCCGCGCCCAACAGCACCGGAACAATCAGGCCTTCCTGGAAATCGCGCGTCAGGTTGCGATAGACCTCGTCGCGCTCGGGCGTGACTTCCTCCAGCACCTTTTCCATCAGCGCGTCGTCGAAATCGGCCAGCTTCTCCAGCATCTGGCCGCGCGCCAGCGTCACTTCGTCCGCCGCCGGCCCAGGCCCCTCGACCAGTTCGGACGCATTGCCCGGGCGGTAGAGGTAGGCCCGCTCGGAGGCCAGATCGACATAGCCGGTGACCCGTTCGCCGGCCATCAGCGGAACGTGACGCAGCACCAGGGGACGCTTGGAAACCGGCTGCAGGGCCGCGATCAGGTCATCGACGCTGCCGGTCGCCTTGTCGATCTTGTTGACGAACAGCATGTGCGGCACGCCGTCGTCTTCTAGCGCCTTCATGAGCGGCGCCAGCGCCAGCGCCTTGTCGACGATGGGCTCGCAAACCACGACCGCGGCGTCAACCCCGACAAGCGCGTTCAGCGTCTCCTGCAACAGCTCGATCGATCCCGGACAGTCGAGGAAAGTGAAGGTGTCGTCCATGAACTTGACCGTGCCGGCGTTGAGTTCGGTCGACATTCGCCGCTCGCGCGCTTCCGGACTGGCATCGCCGACGCTGTTGCCTTCGTCGACCGCGCCCTTGCGGGATATCGACCCGGCCGCCCACAGCAGGTTCTCAAACAGGGTCGTCTTGCCGCTCGAATAAGGGCCGATCAAGGCCACGCTGCGCGGGCCCGGCGGTGTCCGTGCACCCATCTGCACCACTCCCTTGGTGTACCGTCGCTGCCCGCGTCTCTCGCACGGGTTCCTGGCGCCTATGTTTTCAGTTCCATGAATTGCGGCGCAAGCGAATTCGCCGTGCCAGGCGACCGTTCAAGCCGGGGCCTGGCCCCGCATGAAGGGCTTCAAGCCGGCGTAGATCGCCCGATGCACCGGCGTCGGGACATTCAGCTCATCGCCCAGTTTCGCCACCACGCCCGACAAGCCCTCCAATTCCAGTGGCCGGCCGCGTGCCAGGTCGTGATACATGGAGGAGTACATGTCCTTGGGAAAGCCATCGGTCAGCGCCAGCGCCTTGTCGACCGCATCGGCCTCCAGGCCGACACCCCGCGCGCGCGCCACGTCGGCCACCTCGCGCATCGCCTTGACCGCCACCTTGCGGCTTTCCGGGTCCTGAAAGGTGTAGCCGACCGGCTGCCGGGACAGGCTGGTCAGGCCGGCATTGGTTGCCAGCGGCACCAGTTTCGTCCACAGCGTCTTGGCGACATCGGGCGTTAGTTCGGCGCCGAAGCCCGCCTTGCGGCAGGCGTCGCGAAAAGCCAGCGCCCGCGCGCTTTCCCGCCCGTTCAGCTCGCCGAACGTCAGGCTGGACATCGCGCTGGTGTAGCGCACGACGCCCGGCTCGGCGATCACGGCCGAGTTGTAGGCGGCCCCCCCCAGCACCCGTTGGCTGCCATAGATCCGCGCCAGGCGCTCCGGGCCGTCGACCCCGTTCTGCACCGTCAAGACCGCCGAATCCGGCCCGATCATCGGCGCCAGGGCCCGGCCCGCGCTTTCCGTGTCGTAGAGCTTGACGCAGAACAGCACCAGATCGACCGGGCCGACGGCGCCGGGATCGTCGGTTGCCCGGGCCGGCTTGACCAGCGTCTCGCCTTTGCCGCCCACCAGTTTCAAGCCGTTGCGTCGGATCGCTTCCAGGTGCGCACCCCGGGCGATGAACGTGACGTCCTGGCCGCTTGCCGTCAGCAGCCCGCCGAAATAGCCGCCGACGCCGCCGGCCCCCATGATGGCCAGCTTCATGCCGCCTGGCTCCCGGCGGCGCGGCCGCCGGCATAGGGCCTGAGCGCGACGCAGGCAACCTCATGCACCGGCGTCGGCACGCCGAGTTCGCGCCCCAGTCGGACGATGTTGCCCGACAGCCATTCCAGCTCCAGCCGGTTGCCGCGCTCCAGGTCGGTCAGCATCGATGCCCGCGCGCCCGGCGGCTGGCCCTCGAAGAAGCGCATGCTGCGTTGAAGACTGTCGTCGGGCAGGCCGATGCCCTTGGCACGGGCGATGGCGATGGCCTCGCGCACGCCATCCTCCAGCAGCCGGCGCGTGTCCGGATCGGCCAGCAGCGGCGCCGCCTCCTGCCGGGCGAGACAGCAGGCCGCGGCGAACGGGGCCAGGACGACGAACTTCGCCCAGATCCGCCGCTCGATATCGGCGCATTGCTCCGCCGCCACGCCGGCTTGCTGGCAGGCCACCAGCAGGGCCTGCAGGCGGGCCGAGGCGACGCCATCCAGTTCACCGAAGTCGATCTTGGCCAATGTCCCGCGTTGGCGCACCACGCCGGGCGCGACGATCTCCGCCGGAATGTAGGCGACGCCGCCGCAGACATGCCGCCTGCCCAGGATCGGCATCAACCGCTCCTCGCTGTCGATGCCATTCTGCAGCGAGACGACGGCGGTATCCGTTCCGAGCAGTGGCCGGCAGAGCTGACCGGCGCCCTCGGTGTCATAGAGCTTCACGCAGAACAGCACGATGTCGACCAGACCGATCTCGGCCGGATCGGGTGTTGCCTTGGCCGGCTTCACCATGAAACCGCCAAGGCCGCTGTCGACCGTCAGGCCGTGCTGGCGGATCGCCGCCAGATGCGCGCCGCGGGCGATGAAACTCACGTCATGGCCTGCCTGGGCCAGCCGGCCGCCGAAATAGCCGCCCACCCCGCCCGTCCCCATGACCGCGATCTTCATGCCCGGGCGCGCCCGCGCAACGAATTGCAGAAACGCTGGATGCGTCGGCCAGCCTCCTCCACCGCCTCGGTCGCGGTGGCATAGGAGATCCGGAAATGCGGCTCCAGGCCGAAGGCCTCGCCATGCACCACCGCCACGCCCTCCGCCTCCAGCAAGGCCAAGGCGAAGTCGAGATCGTTCGCGATGCTCTTGCCCTCGGGCGTGCTCTTGCCGATCACGCCGGCGCAACTGGGATAGACATAGAAGGCACCTTCCGGCGTCGGACAACTGATGCCGTTGGCCTGGTTCAGCATGCCGACGATCAGGTCGCGGCGCTGCTGGAAGACCGCGTTGTGCCGGGCGATGAAGTCCTGCGGTCCCTCAAGCGCCTCGACCGCGGCGGCCTGGCTGATCGAACTGGGATTGGAGGTGCTCTGCGACTGCAAAGTGGTCATCGCCTTGACCAGTTCGACCGGCCCGGCGCCGTAGCCGATGCGCCAGCCGGTCATGCAATAGGCCTTGGAGACGCCGTTCATGGTGAGCGTTCGCTCGTAGAGCCGAGGCTCGACCTCCGCCGCCGTGGCGAACTGGAAGTCGTCGAACACCAAGTGCTCGTACATGTCGTCGGTCAGCACCCAGACCTGGGGATGGCGGACCAATACCTCGGTCAACGGCTGCAAGTCGGCCGCGGCATAAGCGGCGCCGGTCGGATTGGAGGGCGAGTTCAGGATCAGCCACTTGGTCCGGGGCGTGATCGCCCGCTCCAGGTCCGCCGCCCGCAGGCGGAAGCCGTTGGCCGGCGTGGTCTTGACCGGCACCGGCGTGCCGCCCGCCAGCAGCACGATCTCCGGATAGGACACCCAGTAGGGCGCCGGGATGATCACCTCGTCGCCCGGGTTGAGGGTGGCCAGCAGCGCGTTATAGAGAACCTGCTTGCCGCCGGTGCCGACGATCACCTGCTCGGGCTTGTAGGTCAGCCGGTTCTCGCGCTGGAACTTGGCGCAGATGGCCGCCTTGAGCGCCGGCGTGCCGCCGACATCGGTATACTTCGTCTCGCCCGCGCGGATGGCGCGGATCGCCGCCTCCTTGACGTTCTCTGGCGTGTCGAAATCGGGCTCGCCGGCGGCCAGCGCGATCACGTCCTTGCCGGCGGCTTTCAGCGCCCGTGCCTTCGTCGACATGGCGATGGTGGCCGACGGCTTGATCCGCGACAGCGACTCTGCGAGGAATGGCATGACACCCTTCGGGGCTGGCGTGAGAAGGTGGGGGAAACTAGCTGCCCCGGGCGGTTGGCGCAATCGAGGCCCGCCCTCCCAGCGTCAAGGCGGTGGGAAGGTCGCTCGCAAATCCGCCACTTGCGCCTCGCTCAGCAGCCGCAACCGCTGGCCGCGCAGCATCAGGAAGAGGCGCGCGGTTTCCTCCAGTTCCTCTGTCGCATCCACCGCGGCGGCAAGCGTGCTGGCGGCCAGCACGGGTCCATGGTTGGCCAGCAGCATGGCGTGATGGCGCCCCGCCTGCTCCGCCACCGCATCCGCCAGCCTGGGATCGCCGGGGCGGAAATAGGGCACCAGCGGCAGCCGGCCGACGCGCATCACGTAGTAGGCGGTCAACGGCGGCAGCAGGTCGTCAGCCGGCAGGTCGGCCAACGCCGAGAGCGCGACCGAATGGGTGGCGTGCAGATGCACCACGGCGCCCGCTTGGGCACGCCGGCGGTACATGGCGAGATGCAGCAACGCTTCCTTGGTGGGGGGCGGGCCGGCGACATGCCGCCCCTCGCTGTCAAGCCGGGCCAGCCCGCCGGGATCGAGCTGGCCCAAGTTCGCTCCGGTCGGCGTCATCAGGAAGCCGTCCGCCAACCGTTGACTCAAGTTGCCGGTGGCGCCATGCGTCAGGCCGCGATCGAAGATCGAGCGTCCGTAGCGGCAGAGTTCCTCGGCGGCCACGGTCCAGCTCATCGTGGTAGGCGCAACGCCTTCAGGAAGAAGTCGGGCGCACCGAAATTGCCCGACTTGAGGGCAAGCGCCAGCGGCGGCTCGTCCAGCGATAGCGTCCAGGGTACGCCCGGGTCGATCTGCGGTCCGATTCGGATGCCGGAAAGGCCCAGACGCTGCACCACCGCGCCGGCGGTCTCGCCGCCAGCCACCACCAGCCGGCGAACGCCGCAGCCGACCAGCGCGCTCGCCAGGCTTGCCATGGCTTCCTCCACCAGCCGGCTGGCGGGCTCGCGGCCGAACTCGGCTTGGGCACGGGCGACTTCCTCAGGCGCGGCCGACGAATAGATCAGCACCGGCCCGTCGGCCAGACGCGGCTTGGCCCAGGCCAGGGCTTCGCCGACCACATCTTGCCGTCGGGCCAGCGCGGCCGAGTCGATGCGGAAAGCGGGCCGTGTGCGGGCCATCTCCGCCACCTGGCCACGCGTTACCTGGCTGCAGCTTCCCGCCAGTACCGCTGCCGGGCCGGAAACGGGCGGCAGCCGGTCCGCCGCCTCCCTCGCTCCCAGCTTGCCCCGACGGCGAAAATTCTCCGGCAGGCCAAGCGCCACGCCAGAGCCGCCCGTGATCAGCCGCAGGTCCGCTGCCGCCTCACCGATACTCACCAGGTCGCGGTCGCTCAGAGCATCGACGACCGCGTGGCGTTTGCCTTCCGCCCGGAGCTTGGCGAAGGCGGCAGCGATGGCCGGCACTCCCGCCGCCACGCTGTCGTAGCGCACCAGGCCGACCGGGTGCCGGGTTTGCCGGCCCAGCCAGCGCACCAGGTTGGCGTCCGTCATCGGGGTCAGCGGATGATCCTTCATGCTTGAATCGGAGAGCAACGCGTCGCCCACGAACAGGTGGCCATGGCAGATGGTTCGCCCGTTCTCCGGGAAGGCTGGACAATAGAGCGTGAAATCCTCGCCCACCGCCTGCAGCAGCGCTTCCGCCACCGGGCCGATATTGCCATCGGGCGTGGAGTCGAAGGTGGAGCAGTATTTGAAGAAGAACTGTGCCGCGCCCTGGCGCTGCAGCCAGGCAAGCGCGGCCAGCGAGTCGGCCACCGCTTGCCGCAGCGGCGCCGTGCGCGACTTCAATGCCACGACCACCGCGTCGACAGCGTCGATCCCGCGATCACCAGAGGGCACGCCGAACAACTGCACCGTGCGCATGCCTTGGCGGACCAGTGTGTTGGCAAGGTCGCTCGCACCGGTGAAATCGTCGGCGATGGCGCCCAGCAACAGCTTCATCGCTCCCCCCAAGCATCAGCCGGCCTTATGCGAGGCATGCAGGGAAATCGTTTGCACGGCCGGCCGACCATGCGCTTTGTGTAGCGCGCTTCGCGCGAGGACACCAAGCCCATGCTGACGCTCTACGACTATCTGCCATCGGGCAACGGCTACAAGGTGCGACTGCTGTTGAGCCAACTCGGCCGGCGCTTCCGCCTGGTCGAGAAGGACATCGTCAACGGCGAGACGCGCCGGCCGGACTTCCTGGCGCTCAACCCCAACGGCCGCATCCCGCTCATCCGCTTCGAGGACGGCCGGTGCCTGGCGGAGTCGGGGGCCATGCTGTGGCATTTCGCCGAGGGCACGCCCTTCCTCTCGTCCGACCCGTTTGAGCGGGCGCTGACCCTGCAATGGATGTTCTTCGAGCAGTATAGCCACGAGCCCAACATCGCCACCGCCCGGCACTGGATCCAGCATCTGGGCGGCCGGGCCAAGTGGACCGGCAAGATCGAGGAGAAGATCGAGCGGGGCCACCAAGCGCTCGCCGTCATGGAGAGCCACCTCCGGGAGCGCGCCTACTTCGTCGGCGAACGCTATTCCATCGCCGACATCGCGCTCTACGCCTATACCCACGTCGCCGAGGAGGGCGAGTTCGACCTTTCGCGCTACCCGGCGGTCCGCCGCTGGCTGGACCGGGTGGCCGGCCAGCCCGGCCACGTGCCCATCACACAAGGGGTGTTCGACTGAGCCTATTGCCCGGCCGGCGTCTTGGCCGGATAGCTGCGCGCCATGCCGAGCGCCGGATCCATGTGCGCGCCGTAGGGCGGGATCGGATAGCGCAGGCCGACCTTGGCGATGCCTTCCAGCCCTTCGATCCCGCGCACGAACTCCTCGGGCGGCATGGCCAGCAGCATCTCCTCGTCCGCCACCCCGCCATAGCGGCGCTCGGCATAGCAGGGGATGGAGATGCTGGTCTGCCTTGTCTGCAGCGCACGGCCCCAGCTATCGGAACAGGCGCTCTCGCCGGTGATGGTCATGTCGTAGCGCCGGTAGCGTTTCCATTGCAGGCCGTTGACGAACAGGATGGTCTGCGCCGGATTGCCGTAGAACAGCACGATGTCGGGCGGATCGAGCCGGGCCGAGCGCACCGGCGAGGCGACCAGTGCGTGGTAGCGGCCGGGCGTCACCCGCACCATTTGCTCCTGGTGCTGGCGCGCCGCCTCGCGGTTCTGAAACCACACGCCGTCCATCTGCTTGCCGGACAGATAGTCCTGCCCGGGCACATTAAGCCCGACAATGCCGCCGCAATTGCTGTTCAGGCGCAGATTCTCATGCACGATGCCCAGCGTGAAGCCGGCCATCCGCGCCTGCGTCACCATCTGGCACATGGTGAAGTGGAAGTCGGCGGTCGGTCGCCGCAGGCCGGCGATACCGTCCAGCGCCGCCGGGTCCTCATACAGCTTCAAGCCGATCGGCAGGCTCTTGATCGCCAGCAGGTCGCGCAGCTTGTCGGCGCAGATCCTCAGGTTGGCCGCGGAGACGTCGTAGCCGTCCTTCCGTTGCGCCGCCGCTTCCGCCATCGCCGTCTCCCTTGCTGCGGCAATGCTGTCGCCGGCGCGCCCGGCCGTCAACGCCGGCTCAGCGGCTGGGGCGCACGTAACAGACCCAATAGACCAGGGCCACCAGCACCGTGCCGCCCAGGATGTTGCCAAGCGTCACCAGCAACAGGTTGCCCAGCACCCCGGCCGCGGTCAGCTCCGCCCCCAGCAGCCAGCCGAGCGGCAACAGATATATATTGGCCACGGAGTGCTCCAGCCCCAGCGCCACGAAGGCGGCCACGGGAAAGACCACGGCAAGAACGCGCCCAGCCACGTCGCGCGCCGCGAAACTGAGCCAAACCGCCAGGCAGACCAGCACATTGCACAGCACGCCCCGCAGGAAGGCCTGTTCCGGCGGCAGCGCCGTCTTGGCCAAGGCCAGCAGCCGCACCGTTTCGGCCACCCGGCCCTCGCCCGCCTCCAAGGCCCCCTACGGCCAGAACATGACCGCGGTCGCCACCGCACCCAGCAAGTTGCCGAGATAGACCAGCGCCCAATTGCGCGCGACCGCCCCCAGCGACACCTGCCCGCTGGCCCAGGCCATGGCGATCAGATTGTTGCCGGTGAACAGTTCCGCCCCGCCGATCACGATCAGCACCAAGCCCAGCGAAAAGGCGAGCCCGCCCAGCAGCCGGGTCGACCCGGCACCCAGGCCGCTGCCGGTGATCACCACGCTGTACAGGCTGGCGCCGAACGCGATATGCGCCCCGCCCAACACCGCCAGGGTCAGCAACGGCAGCAGTTCCAGATGTGAACCGCGTCGGGTTTCCCGGAGGCATTGTCGTTTGAGTCACGCGGCCATGGCAGGTTGGTCTGCCATGGCGTAGTAGCGTTCCTCGGCTTCGGCCGGCGGGATGTTGCCGATGGGCTCCAGGATACGCCGGTTGT
>VGEV01000114.1 GCA_016869175.1 Alphaproteobacteria bacterium | reverse complement strand
TCGCGCGTGAGCCGGGGGCGGCGCGCCTCGACGACAGTGGCATCGACGATCTGCCCACCCATCGCCAGATAGCCCTTCTCCCGTAGCGCCGCATCGAACCGGGCGAACAGCCGGTCGAAGGCACCAGTCCGAACGAGTTGCTCGCGGTAGAGCCAAATCGTCTTGGCATCCGGCACGGCATCGTGCAGCGCCAGCCCGACAAAGCGCATGAACGACAGCCGATCCCGGATCTGATACTCGGCCTGATCGTCGGACAGCGTGTACAGCGTCTGCACAACCAGCACCTTGAACATCAACACCGCGTCGTATGGCGGCCTCCCGCCCTTGGAGCGGTCCGTGCGCGGCACCGCCGCCTCGAGATCAGGGCGGAACAGCTCGAAGTCCACCACCTTCGCCAGCCGCTCCAGCGGGTCCCCCGCCGCCGACAGCCACGCCAGCCGCTCGTCCGTGTCGAAGAAACCAGCCTGTCCCGCCATCCCCGCCTCCGGCCATCGCCAGAGGTCAGAGAATCAACCCGCGACCCTCAACGCCAGAGGTTTTTCGAGGTGTCCATTTGTCCATTCTGCAAATCTCGTTGGTGATCTATGGCGTAAGGGGCGCCACTTTATCATATGCTTATAATGACAATATTTTCATCCTGATCTGCGTCGGAATCATCTGCCGGCAGATTGTGCTGGACCGCGTGCCGGCTGCGGTGGTGTCGAGCCGGCCGCGGCTGTCGCGCCGGCGCGGGGACTGGCAGGTCGCGGCCGAGGCGCCACTCGGCAATCCGACCGAGATCCAGCCTTCCGACGCCCCGCCGCGGGCCTGAGCGGACGGCGCTATGCCGGGCCCACGCGGCAGGCGCAGAACTTGACTTCCGGGATCTTGCCGTAGGGGTCGAGTGCGGCATTGGTCAGCAGGTTGGCGGCCGCCTCGGCGAAGCAGAACGGGATGAAGACCAGCCCCGCCTGCACCTGGCCGTCGGCGCGCGCGGCCAGCTCGATGCGACCGCGCCGGCTCTCCACCACGATGCGTCCGCCAGGGGGAACGCCCAGCCGGTCGAGGTCGGATGGCGCCAGATGTGCCACCGCCGCCGGCTCCAGGCTGTCCAGGACGCCCGCCCGCCGGGTCATCTGTCCGGTATGCCAGTGTTCCAGCAGCCGGCCGGTGGTCAACACCATCGGATAGTCGGCGTCCGGCAGCTCGTCCGGCGCCACGAGTTCGCAGGGCACGAACCGGCCACGGCCCGAACGGGTGGGGAAGCCGTCGGCGAAGATCACCGGCTGGCCGGGATCGCTCTCCGACAGGCAGGGATAGGTCACCGCGTCCTCGCGCGACAGCCGCTGCCAGGACAGGCCGCGATGCGAGGGCATGACCTGGCGCATCTCGGCAAACACGTCCGACGGGCCACCATAGGTCCAGTCGAGGCCGAGCCGGCGGGCCAGTTGCTGCACGATCCAAAGATCCTGGCGAGCGTCGCCGGGCAGCGGCAGCGCCCGGCGGCCCATCTGCACCTGGCGATTGGTGTTGGTGACCGTGCCGTCCTTCTCCGGCCAAGCCGAGGCCGGCAGGATCACGTCGGCAAAGGCGGCGGTCTCGGTGAGGAAGATGTCCTGCACCACCAGGTGCTCGAGCTTGGCGAGCGCGGCGCGCGCATGCGCGACATTGGGGTCCGACATCGCCGGGTTCTCGCCCATGACGTAGAGGCCGCGGATCGTCCCGGCGTGGATCGCCTCGGTGATCTCCACCACCGTCAAGCCGCGCTCGGGATCCAGCCGGGCGCCCCACGCGGCCTCGAACCGGCGCCGCGCCTCGGGCGCGGTCACCGGCTGGTAGTCGGGCAGGAACATCGGGATGAGCCCGGCATCGGAGGCGCCCTGCACGTTGTTCTGGCCGCGCAAGGGGTGCAGGCCGGTGCCGGGGCGGCCGACCTGGCCACAGAGCAGCGCCAGCGCGATCAGGCAGCGCGAATTGTCGGTGCCGTGGATGTGCTGCGAGATGCCCATGCCCCAGAAGATCATGGCGGCACGGGCGGTGGCGAAGGCGCGAGCAACCTCGCGAATGGTCGCCGCCGGCACGCCGCAACGCGCCGCCATCGCCTCTGGCGGGAACTTCGCCACTTGTGCCCGCAGGGCGGCGAAATTCTCGGTATGCGCGGCGACGTACTGCCGGTCGGCCAGGTCCTCGGCGATGATCGTGTGCATCATGGCGTTGAGCAGCGCCACGTCGCTGGCGGGCTTGGCTTGCAGCATCCAGGTGGCGTGCCGGCTCAGGGCCTGGCCGCGCGGATCGACCACGATCAGGCGCGTGCCGCGGTCCACGGCGTTCTTGAAGAACGTGGCGGCGACCGGATGGTTGACCGTGGGATTGGCACCGATCACCAAGATCACCTCGGCATTGAGCGCTTCGGTGAAGGGCGCGGTGACGGCGCCGGACCCGATGCCCTCCATCAGCGCGGCGACCGACGAGGCATGGCAGAGCCGCGTGCAATGATCGACGTTGTTGCTGCCGAACCCGGTACGCACCAGCTTCTGGAAGAGATAGGCCTCCTCGTTCGAGCCCTTGGCCGAACCGAAGCCAGCCAGCGCCCGGCCGCCATGGGCATCGCGGATGCCCGCCAAGCCCCGGGCGGCGCGGTCCAGCGCCTCTTGCCAGGTGGCGGGGCGGAAATGCGTCAGCGGGTTTGCGGGATCGATATCGACGTCGGACTTGGCGACGCCCGCCTTGCGGATCAGCGGCCGGGTCAGCCGGTGCGGGTGGCCGACATAGTCGAAGCCGAAGCGGCCCTTGACGCAGAGCCGGCCGCGGTTGGCCGGGCCGTCGCGACTTTCGACAAACAGGATGCGGTCATCCTTGATGTTGAAGGTGAGCTGGCAGCCGACGCCGCAATAGGGACAGACCGAATTGACCTGCCGGTCGGCACGCTCCGTGGCGGTCTTGCCCCTGGGCAGCAGCGCGCCGGTGGGGCAGGCCTGCACGCATTCGCCGCACGCCACGCAACTACTGCCGCCCATCGGATCGGCGAAGTCGAAGACGATGCTGGCATGCGCCCCGCGCCCGGCCATGCCGATCACGTCGTTGCCCTGCACCTCGCGGCAGGCGCGCACGCACAGTCCGCAATGGATGCAGGCATCCAGGTTCACCGCCATCGCCGGATGGCTGAGATCGGGCTGCGGTCTGTCCGCGCGGGCCGGCAGGCGACTGTCGGCCAGCCCCAGCCGCTCGCTCCAGCGCCAGAAATCGGCGCCGGGATCGTGCGCCTCGGCGCGTGCCGGCTGGTCGGCCAGCAGCAACTCGAACACCATGCGGCGGGCCGTGTCGGCGCGCGCGTTGTCGGTCGTCACCTGCATGCCCGCCGTGACCTTGCGGATGCAGCTTGCGGCCAACACGCGCTCGCCGGCGATCTCCACCATGCAAGCACGGCAATTGCCGTCGGCGCGATAATCGGGCCAGTCCTTGTGGCAGAGGTGGGGAATGGCGATGCCGGCGCGGCTGGCGGCCTGCCAGATACTCTCGCCCGCTTCGGCTTCCGCCGGCCGGCCGTTTAAGGTGAAGGCGATGCGCTCGGCCATGCCTCAGCTCCGCTTGGCCACGTCGGCGGGAAAATAACGCAGCGCCGTCAGCAACGCATTTGGCGCCGCCTGGCCCAGGCCGCAGATCGAGGCCTGCGTCATGCAGTGCGACAATTCGCTCAACAGCGGCTGGTCCCAGCGTTGCTGGCGCATCAGCGCGACGGCCTTCTCGGTGCCGACCCGGCAAGGCGTGCATTGTCCGCAGCTCTCGTCGGCGAAAAAACGCATCAGGTTGAGCGCGGCGGCGCAGGCATCGTCCGCCTCGGAAAGCACGATGATCGCGGCCGAGCCGATCAAACAGCCATGCGGCTCCAGCGTGCCGAAGTCGAGCGGCAGGTCGGCCATGCTGGCCGGCAGCATGCCGCCCGAGGCGCCGCCCGGCAGATAGCCCTTGAAGATGTGGCCTTCGGCCATGCCGCCGCAATGCTCGGCGATCAGCTCGGCGGCGCTGATTCCGGCCGGTGCCAACTTCACGCCCGGCTCGCGCACCCGACCCGATACCGAGAACGCGCGCAGACCGTTTCGGCCGCGCCGGCCCTGCTGGTTGAACCAGGCAGGCCCGCGCTCGACCAGTTCGCGCACCCAGTAGAGCGTCTCGACGTTGTTGATCAGCGTCGGCCGCCCGAACAGGCCGACCTCGGCCGGATAGGGTGGCTTGTTCCGGGGCAGGCCACGCTTGCCTTCCAGGCTTTCCAACATCGCCGACTCCTCGCCGCAGATATAGGCGCCCGCGCCGCGGCGCACATGCACCGCCGGCAGCGCCAGCCCGAGCGTCGACAGTTTGGCAAGCTCGCGTTGCAGGATGACGCGCACATCCGGGTACTCGTCGCGCAGATAGATGTAGGCGTCGGCCGCCTCGATCGCGAAGGCGGCGATCAGCATGCCATCCAGGAACCGATGCGGGTCGCGCAACAGGAAGTGGCGGTCCTTGAACGTGCCGGGCTCGCTTTCGTCGGCGTTGACCGCGAGCAGGCGGACGCCAGGCTGTTGGCGCACCAAGCGCCATTTGCGCGCGGTCGGAAAGCCGGCGCCGCCCAGGCCCCGCAAGCCGGCTTGTTCCAGCGCGGCCAGGATCTCCTCGACCGAACGCCGGCCGGAATGGAGCTCGGCGCAGAGCTGGTAGCCGCCGCTCGCGCGGTAGGCGGCGAAGTCCGTGTAGGCGGGGATCGCCGGCTGATCGGGCAGACGCAGGGCGGCTTCGATCCGCGCCACCGTCGCGCCAGTGACAAAGCGATGACCGATCCGCGCCACCGGCGCCTGGTCGCAGCGTCCCAGGCAAGCGGCGAAGGCCACGCGCGCGCCGCCCGGCGGCGCGGCGCGCAACGCCTCCGCAAGCCGTTCCGTGCCCGCCAGCGCGCAGCTCAGGCTTTCGCACAGCTTGATGGTGACGGGCGGCGGCGGTGCATCGTCCGGCGCCACTTCGAAATTGTGATAGAAGGTCGCCACCTCGTAAATCTCGGCAAGAGCGAGACGCAGTTCGCTGGCCAGCGCCACGAGATGGCGGTGCGCCAGATGGCCATGGGCGTCCTGCAGGCGATGCAGGTACTCGATCAGCAGATCGCCGCGGCGCGGGCTGTCACCCAGAAGTGCCTTGACTTCGGCCAAGGCGGTAGGCGCCACTTGCCGGCCCTTGGGGTGGCCGAGCGCGCGGCCATCGCCCCGGCCCGGATGCCGGGGAGTGCCCGTCCTGCCGTCGCCACGCCTGCCGCCGCCTTCGCTTGCCATGTCGCTACCGCCGCGCCTCACCAGGTTGGCAGCCTTCACCGAATCGTGGGATGAGGCAAGCCGACAGGCGCGCGGTGGCAAGACGGCGGGAAGGATGCGCGATGGATGACCTGATGCTGGCGCAACTCCTTTGCTCGCGGCTCTGCCACGATCTGGTGGGGCCGGTCGGCGCGATCGGTAATGGCGTCGAGATGTTGCAGGAAGAGGACGACGCCGAGATGCGCGTCCAGGCGCTTTCGTTGGTCGGTCATTCCGCCGAGCAGGCGAGCCGCCGGTTGCGCTTCTATCGCTTGGCCTTCGGCGCCGCCCAGGCCAGCGCCGACTTGGCGCTGGCCGAGGCCGAGACACTGGCGCGGGAGTTTCTGGAGGGCGGCAGGGTGACGCTGCTATGGCAGGCGTCGCCCGACGCCCGGCTGCCGCGCGATGACGGCAAGCTGCTGCTCAATCTCGTGCTGACAGGGGCCGAGGCACTGCCGCGTGGCGGCACGCTGCGCGTGGCGGCCGATGGCGCCGGCATGAGCATCGAGGCCGACGGCGCGGGCGCCAGGCTGGCGGAGGAGGCGACGCGCGCCCTGTGCCAGGACGGTGGGGAGACCGAGCTTTCCGCCAAGGTTGCCCCCGCGCGGCTCGCCCGCCGACTGGCCCAGACACTGGGCGGCGAGATCGTCGCCGAAGTCGGCGATAACCGCCTGCGGCTGCGGTTTCGCATGGCCGGCTAGGCAGCCGCGGCAGCCTGCGCTAACCCCGCCTTAACTGGCTTCCTTCAGCCTGCGCTTGGTGCCGCGCCTGTCCTCTGGGGAAGGGCGGCGCGGCGAGCGGGGCATGCCATGGACGACTTGCTGAGCGAGTTTCTCACCGAGACCAACGAGAGCTTGGCGACACTTGACGTCGAGCTCGTCAAGCTGGAGCAGGATCCCAACCAGCCGGGGCTGATCAACAGCATCTTCCGCCTGGTGCACACCATCAAGGGAACCTGCGGTTTCCTCGGCTTGCCGCGGCTGGAAAAAGTGGCGCGCTCCGGCGAGAACGTGCTGGGCAAGATCCGCGACGGCGCCATCGCGGTGACGCCGGAGGCGGTGTCGCTGATCCTGCGCGCGCTCGACCGCATCAAGGAACTGCTGGGCGTGCTGGCGGCAACCGAACACGAGCCCGAAGGCAGCGACGCCGAACTGATCGCCGAACTGGATGCGATGGCCGCCAGCAGCGCCCGGCCGGCGGCAAGTGTGCCCGGCCCGACGCCGGCCCCGGTGCCGGTCGATGCCAGCGCGACCGCAGGCCCGACCGCCAGCGTCGATCCGGGGCTTGGCCGCGAACTGAAGCCGGGCGAGGTTTCGCTCGAGGAGTTGGAGCGGGTGTTCCAGGCAACCGCGGGTCCGCTCGCCGCGGCGGTTGAACCCGCGCCTGCCGCCGGCAAGGCTGCGGCCGAGCCCGCGGCCGCGACAACGCCGGCCGGCGCCAACCGGCCGACGGCGACACCTGAAAGCGCGCAGCCGGAAGTCGGCAACCAGAACATCCGGGTCAGCGTGGACCTGCTGGAGACGCTGATGACCATGGTCAGCGAGCTGGCGCTGACGCGCAATCAGCTCATGCAGATCGTGCGCGAACACACCGACAGCGAATTCAAGGTGCCGCTGCAACGCCTGTCGCATGTCACGACCGAGCTGCAGGAAGGGGTGATGAAGACCCGCATGCAGCCGATCGGCAACGCCTGGGCCAAGCTGCCGCGCATCATCCGCGATCTTGGCCGCGACCTTGGCAAGAAGATCGACCTGCAGATGCTGGGCGCCGACACCGAGCTCGACCGGCAGGTGCTCGAACTGATCAAGGACCCGCTGACGCACATGGTGCGCAACTCCGCCGATCATGGGCTGGAAACCACGGCCGAGCGCATTGCCGCAGGCAAGCCGGAAGTGGGCCGCGTGGTGCTGAACGCCTATCACGAGGGCGGTCACATCATCATCGAGATCAAGGACGATAGCTGCGGCATCAACGTTGCCCGGGTGCGCCAGAAGATCGTCGAAAGCGGCCTTGCCGGCGCCGCCGAGGTCGAGACGCTGTCGGACCAGCAGGTCTGCATGTACATATTCAAGCCCGGCCTGTCGACCGCGCAGAAGGTGACCAACGTGTCCGGCCGCGGCGTCGGCATGGACGTGGTGCGCACCAACATCGAGGAAATCGGCGGCACCATCGACATGAAGTCGGTGCAGGGGGCCGGCACCGCGTTTACCATCAAGATCCCGCTGAAGCTGGCCATCGTCTCGGCGCTGATCGTCGAATGCCGGGGCGAGCGCTTCGCCGTGCCGCAGATCAGTGTGATCGAACTGGTGCGCGCCTCGCGCGAGGCCGAGCATCGCATTGAAACCATCAACCGCACGCCGGTGCTGCGGCTGCGCGATCGCTTGCTGCCGCTGGTCTACTTGAGCGAATGCCTGAAGCTCGTGCCGGAGGGCGAGAGCGCCAGGGCGGCGGCCGAAGAGGTCTATGTCGTCGTCGCGCAAGTCGGCAGTTACCGCTTCGGCATCGTGGTCGACCGGGTGTTCGACACCGAGGAAATCGTGGTCAAGCCGGTGGCGCCGATCCTGCGCGGCATCAGCCTGTTCTCCGGCAACACCATCCTGGGCGACGGCAGCGTGATCATGATCCTGGACCCCAATGGCATCGCGGCGGCCTCGACCGGGGCCGAGACGCAGGGCGGCCAGGAGGAGCAGGCGGCGCAGAGCGCGGCCAAGCGGGGCAGCCAACAGGCGGCCCTGCTGCTGTTCCAGGCTGGTGGGACACAGCCCAAGGCGGTGCCGCTGTCCCTGGTCGCGCGGCTGGAGGAAGTCGAGGTCGGCGCCGTCGAACAGTCCAATGGCTGCCTGCTGGTGCAGTATCGCGGCCGGCTGATGCCGTTGATCACGCTCGATAGCAGCTATGGCCTAAAGAGCGAAGGCCGGCAGCCGATCCTGGTGTTCGCCGATGGCGACCGCAACCTGGGCTTGCTGGTCGACCAGATCGTCGACATCGTCGGGGACGAGCTCAACGTGCAGATCGGCACCGAACGGCCGGGATTCCTCGGCAGCGCGGTGATCGCCGGCAAGGCGACCGAGATCATCGATGTCGGCAAGTTCCTGAACCAGGGCTTCGCCGACTGGTTCGGCCGCAACGTCGCCTTCGGCGAGAAGGAGACGGGCCAGCGGCTGCTGCTGGTCGACGACAGCTCGTTCTTCCACAACCTGCTGAAGCCGTTGCTGGAAGTGGCGGGCTACAAGGTGACGACGGCGGAGAACGCCGATGCCGCCCTGCATCTGCGCGAGGAGGGCGAGGCCTTCGACATCATCATCTCCGACATCGAGATGCCGGGCATGAGCGGCTTCGAGTTCGTCAGCGCGGTGCGGCAGGAAGGGCCGTGGCAGCGCACCCCGGTCGTCGCCCTGTCCTCGCATGCCACGCCGAAGGACTTCGAACGCGGCCGGCAGGCGGGCTTCGATGACTATGTGCCGAAGCTCGACCGCGACGCCCTGCTGGCGACGCTCAACAACACGCTCGAGCGCAGCAAGGAGGCCGCGTGATGAGCAACATGGCGCAGAACACTAGCCAGCAGCTCGCCTCGGGCGAGACCCGCGAATACGTCACCGCGCAGATCGCCGGCCAGCATTTCGGCGTGCCGGTGCTGGCGGTGCAGGACGTGCTGGGGCCGCAGCGGCTGGCCAGCATCCCGCTGGCGCCGCCCGAGGTGGCGGGCGCGCTCAACCTGCGTGGCCGGATCGTCACCGCCTTCGACGTGCGCCGGCGGCTGGGCCTGCCGCCGGCCGACCGGGCGAAATCGATGAGCGTGGTGGTCGAGCACCACGGCGAGCCCTACAGCCTGTTGATCGACGAGGTGGGCGAAGTGCTGAGCGTGCCGGCCGACCGGATCGAGCGCAACCCGCCGACGCTGGATGCGCATTGGCGTGAGGTGGCGGTCGGCATCTATCGCCTGGATGGCCGGCTGCTGGTGATGCTGGATGTCGACAAGCTGCTGGATTTCGCCGTGGCCTGACGGTGCCTCGCGCGCCGCAAGGGGCGTAACGCATGCCGTCCTGTCTGATCGTGGACGATTCCAAGGTGATCCGCATGGTGGCGCGGCGCATCCTGGAGGAACTGCGCTTCAGCACGCGCGAGGCCGGTGACGGTCAGCAGGCGCTGGATGCCTGCGCCAAGGAAATGCCGGACGCCGTCCTGCTCGACTGGAACATGCCGGTCATGGACGGCCTGGAATTCCTGAAACAGCTACGCGCCAGGGGCGACCAGCAGCCGGTCGTGGTGTTCTGCACCACGGAGAACGACATGGCGCATATCCATGCCGCGATCAGCGCAGGGGCCAACGAGTACATCATGAAACCGTTTGACCGCGAGATCCTGGAAAGCAAGTTCCAGCAAGTCGGCCTGATCTGATGAAAGAGGGAATCGCGCGCTCCGCGGCACGGGAAAAGGCCGGCGCGGGCGGCCGGATCCGCGTGATGCTGGCCGACGACTCGGTCGTCGTGCGCGGCCTGGTCACGCGCTGGCTGGCGGAAGAGGCCGATCTGGAACTGGTGGCGGCGGTCAGCGACGGCGCCTTGGCGCTGAAGCGCATCGCCGAGCTGAAGCCGGACGTCCTGCTGCTCGATGTCGAGATGCCGAACATGGACGGCATGACCGCACTGCCGAAACTGCTGGCCGCAGTACCGGGCCTGAAAGTGGTGATGGCTTCCACCCCGACCTTGCAGAACGCCGAGATCAGCCTGAAGGCCATGGAACTGGGCGCCGCCGACTGCCTGGCCAAGCCCAGTTCGGGGCGCAGCCTGGAAGCCGCGCAAGACTACCGCAGCGAGCTGGTGGCCAAGGTCCGCGCCTTGGGGCAAGGCCGGCGGCGCCGGCAGGAAGGGTTCCGCCCGGGCACCGCGGCCGCGCCGGCGCCGCGCGCCGGCGGGCTTTATGGCCGCGCCCCGGTGACGCTGCGCCGGCCATCCTTGCTGACGCCCAAGGTGGTGGCGATCGGCTGTTCCACCGGCGGGCCGCAGGCCCTGTTCGAGATCTTCCGCGAGCTCGGCAGCCGCATCCGCCTGCCGATCCTGATCACCCAGCACATGCCGGCCAAGTTCACCACCATCCTGGCCGAACACCTGTCGCGCATCGGCGGCGTCAAGGCGGCGGAGGCCAGGGACGGCGAGCCGTTGCTGGCCGAGCGGGTCTATGTCGCGCCCGGCGAATTCCACATGATCGTGGAAGGCGCCGGCATGCAGGCCAAGCTGCGGCTGACGCAGACCCCGCCGGAGAATTTCTGCCGGCAGGCGGTCGATCCCATGTTCCGCAGCCTGGCCAAGGCATTCGGCGGGCAGGTGCTGGCCGCGGTGCTGACCGGGATGGGCCAGGACGGCCTGGTCGGCGGCCGCGCGGTGGTGGAGGCGGGCGGCACCCTGATCGCGCAGGACGAGGCCTCCAGCATCGTCTGGGGCATGCCGGGGGCGGTGGCCACCGCCGGCCTTTGCGCCCAGGTCCTGCCGCTCGGCGAGATCGCCAGGGCCATTCTGGCGGCGGCCGCGGGGGCGGTGCGATGAAGCCGGCCGATTTCGAGTTCCTGCAGACCATGCTGCGGCAGCGCTCCGGCCTGGTGCTGACCCCGGACAAGACCCACCTGCTGGAAAGCCGGCTGACCCCGGTGGCGCGCCGCCACGGGCTGGAGCGGCTGGACGACCTGGTGGAGCGGCTGCGCGCGGCGCGCACCGAGGAGCTGGCCCGCGAGGTGACGGAAGCGATGACGACCAACGAGTCGTCCTTCTTCCGCGACAGCAAGCCGTTCGACAGCTTCCGCAAGGAAATTCTGCCGGCCCTGCTGGCGGCGCGCGCGCAGCGCAAGCAATTGCGCATCTGGTGCGCCGCCGCCTCGACCGGTCAAGAGCCCTACACGCTGGCCATGATCCTCAAGGAGGAACAGGCCAAGCTGGCCGGCTGGCGCACCGAGATCGTCGCCACCGACCTCAGCACCGAAGTATTGGAAAAGGCCAAGGCCGGCATCTATTCGCAGTTCGAGGTGCAGCGCGGCCTGCCGGTGCAGATGCTGGTCAAGTATTTCACGCAGACCGGCGAGATGTGGCAGATCGCGGCGCCGCTGCGCGCCATGGTGAGCTACCGCGCCTTCAACCTGCTGGGCGATCCGGGGTTGCTGGGACGCTTCGATGTGGTGTTCTGCCGCAACGTGCTGATCTATTTCGACCAGCCGACCAAGGCGCAGGTGCTGCACCGCATCGGCAAGCAACTGGCGCCGGACGGCTATCTTGTGCTGGGCGTGGCCGAGACCGTGCTGGGGGTGACGGAAGCCTTCAAGCCGGTGGCCGGCCAGCGCGGCTTCTATGGGCCGGCCAAGGCCGCCGCGGCCTGAGCCGCCACAGCGCCAACCAGCCGAGCGCCAACAGCGCAAGCCCGGGCGGCTCCGGCACCGCTTGGCCCGACCGGGCCGCAGTGCAACACCGACCGGCCGCGCACCCGCGCCCGGCCCCGCCGTGACCAGGCGAGCGGATGGACGCCGAAACGCCGAAGGGCCGCGAAGCGGCCCTTCCCTTGGCTCTGCGATGCCCGCCGCTCAGGCGGCGCGATCGGCTTCGGCGGTCTGCTCGGGCGGGTCGCGCAGCACGTAGCCGCGGCCCCACACCGTTTCGATATAGTTCTGCCCGCCGGTCGCCGAGGCCAGCTTCTTGCGCAGCTTGCAGATGAACACGTCGATGATCTTCAGTTCCGGCTCGTCGATGCCGCCATAGAGGTGGTTGAGGAACATCTCCTTGGTCAGCGTGGTGCCCTTGCGCAAGGAGAGCAGTTCCAGCATGGCGTATTCCTTGCCGGTCAAGTGCAGGCGCTGGCCATCGACCTCGACCGACTTGGCGTCCAGGTTGACCGCCAGGCGGCCGGTCTTGATGACCGACTGAGAATGCCCCTTGGAGCGGCGCACCACCGCCTGGATGCGCGCCACCGCGATCTTGGTGTTATCGTACAGGATCGACCGCGGCACCTTGCCGAAGAAGTCGAACGCCGCCACGTGACCGGCGCAGAACGACTCCGTCGTCTCCGCCGGATAGGCCTGCACGAAGCCGGCATCACTGTGCGGCAGGTCCATCGCGAAGAAGTGGATCTTCCGTTCCACCCCGCCGATCACAGCCAGCGCCTCGCCGAAGTCGGCCTGAGCATGACCGGGATCGTGCCGCAGCGGCACGAACATCTCGCGCTGCCGCTGACGCTGCAGCAGCACGTAGTCCTTCACAATCGTCAGCCCGCCGCCATACCCGTGCTCGGCGCGCAGCCGCTCGAAGATCCCCTTCGAGCT
>VGEV01000113.1 GCA_016869175.1 Alphaproteobacteria bacterium | reverse complement strand
GAGGCGATGGCTTGGATACGGGACGAGATCGGCCGCGCGGTCGGCCTGCCGCGGGTACTGGGCGGCATCCCGCTCGACGAGATCGGCGCGACGGGCTACGGCTTGGCGATAGCGGCCGAGGTGGCCGCGCCCAAGGCAGGCATCGCGCTCAAGGGCGCGCGGGTGGCCGTCCAGGGCTACGGCGCGGTCGGCCGCCATGCCGCGCGGTTCCTGGTCGAGCGCGGCGCGCGCCTGGTCGCCGCGTCCGACTCGCGCGGAACGGCGCTGGCGCCGGGTGGCCGCGACCTGACGGCGCTCGACGCGGCGAAGGCGAAGGGCGAGGCCGTGACCGCCTTGCCCGGCGTCGAACGGCTGGGCCCGGAGGCGATCGTCGGGGCGGATTGCGAGATCTGGATTCCGGCGGCCCGGCCGGATGTGATCGACCTGCGCAACGAAGGCGGCTTGCGCGCCCGGCTGGTACTGCAGGGAGCCAACATCCCGATCGCGCACGACGCCGAGCTGGCGTTGCACCGGCGCGGCGTCCTCTCGATACCGGATTTCATCGCCAACGCCGGCGGGGTGATCGCGGCCGCGGTGGAGTATCGCGGCGGGACGGAGGCGCAGGCCTTGGCCGTCATCGCCGAGAAGGTCGCGCACAACACGGCCGCGGTGCTGGCGGCGGTTGACGCAGGGGCCGCCTCGCCACGCGCGGCGGCACAGGCGCTGGCGCGGACGCGGGTCGAACGGGCGATGGGGTACCGCCGCTAAGGCAATTTCCGTACGAATCGAACCGGCCTGTTCGGTTTGAACGGAAGCCATTGCCGTACGACCATGCGTGCAGCGCGGTGGGTTCCGATCAGATGGATCGCCGATCGCGATTCCATCCGATCGGACACCGCGCAAGAACGGCGATCGTACAAGTGCTCGATCGCCAGGGTGGGCCGGGCAGCACTCGAACTTGCGACCGCTGCGTTACAGTTCGCGACCGGGATAGTAGCCGGCCAGGCGATCGGCCAGGCGGTCTTCCAGCGCGCGCTCGCTGGCCGGGCCGTAGCCCGCACCCCCGGCCGAGCAGATGTGGATGATGTCGCCTGCCTGCAGGGGATAGCGTTCGTCCTTGGTGACGAAGGGCGGCGTGTAGACTTGACCGTTCTTGTGCAACACCTGGAAGCGGGTGCAGGCGCCGTCCTCGCCGCCCAGCAGGCCGCGCGGCGGGAACTTGCCGCGATCGCCCAGCAGCGAGACCACGGCCGTGCCGCGCAACAGCTCGATCGCCATGTCGACGCCGTAGCCGCCGCGATGCCGGCCGTAGCCACCGGAGTTCTCGCGGATGCGGAAATGGCGTACGCGGTAGGGATAGCGCTGCTCGTAGATCTCCATCGGCGTCATCCGCGCCGTGCTTTGCAGCGAACAGCCGTTGCTGATGCCATCGCTGCCGCTATGGCCACCATAGCCGCCACCGAAATAAAGATAGAGCACGTACTCGCCAAGCTGCTCGTCATCGCCACCCACGGTGACGTTGATGGTGCTGGAGAAGCAGCCGGCCGTGATCTTCTCCGGCGCCGCCTGCGCCAGCGCGCCAAAGGTAACGTCGATGATCCGCTGCGAGACCTCGGCCGTGGCGCCGGAGACCGGCCGGGGCGGCTTGGCGTTGAGGAAACTGCCGTCCGGCACCACGATCCTCACCGGCTTGAACGAACCGGCATTGATCGGCACGTCGGGAAAGACGTGCTTCAGCGCCACGTGGCAGGCGGAGACCGTTGACGACAGGCCGGAATTGAACGGTCCCTTGCAGGCGGGCGAGCTGCGGCTGAAATCCATCGTCATGTCGCTGCCGCTGACCGTCAGGGTGAGGTCGATGTTCAGCGGGTCGGGATCGACGCCGTCGCTGTCCATGTGATCGCGGTAATGGTAGACCCCGTCGGGGAAGTCCCTGATGTGCGAGCGCATCACGGCTTCGGCCCGGTTGAACATCTCCGCGATGGCGGCGCGCAGTGCGGGCTTGCCGAACCGGCGCACCAGGCCGTCCAGCCGGTCGGCGCCCAGGCGCAGCGAGGTATATTGCGCGTGCATGTCGCCGATCCGTGGTCGCGGCACCCGGATGTTGGCCAGGATGAGCTGCAGCGTCTCCTCGTCCAGCTGGCCCGCGCGATACAGGCGGATCGGCGGCAGCACCAGGCCTTCCTGGTACACCTCGGTCGCATGGCCGGCGAAGCCGCCCGGCACGGCGCCACCGATGTCCGGCCAGTGCCCGGTATTCGCCAGCAGCGCGAACAGGTCGCCCTCGGCGAAATAGGGCATCACCATCTTCACATCCATCAGATGGGTGCCGCCGAAATAGGGATAGTTGACGATGTAGACGTCGCCCGGCTCGAAGTTCCGCCGCCCGGCGACGCTGCGCAACACGTGCTTGGCGGTATCCTGCATCACCGCCACGAACAACGGCAGGCTATCCTCGCCTTGCGAGATCACCTCGCCGGTCTCCGCATGGTAGATGCCGCTCGCCAGATCGTTGCCCTCGGCGATGATCGGGGAAAAGGCGGTGTGCTTGAACGCAGCATCCATCTCGTTGGTGATTTCCTGCAGCGCGCCCTGCACCACGGCCAGCGTCAGCGGGTCGACCGCGCCGGCCCGCGTCCGGTCTTCTGCCAATGTCACGACTCGCGCTCCCTTGCTTGAGCCTGTCTTCGCCTCAGCGCAGCGCCTCGATCAGCAAGGCGCCATTTTCCAGCATTCGCGCGGCGAAGCCCGGCTCGACCCAGATCGTGGTGTCGGGCTGCTCGACGATCAGCGGCCCGGAGAGAACGACGCCCGGGGCCAAGGCCTGCCGGCGGGTCACCGCCGCCTGGTGCCAAGTGCCGGCCTGGAGCACGGCGCGCTTGCCATGCGGCGGCGCCGCGACATGCGCGGGACGCGCCAACCGGCGGGTCGGCCGCACCCCCCGCACGGTCGTCCGCACGGCCGTCACGATGATGGGGTATTCGCTGAGCGTGGTGCTGTAGCGGCGGCGGTACTGGCGGGTGAATTCGCTCTCGAGTGCCGCCTGCCCCAGCGAAAAATCGCCGACTGGGACCTCGATCGAATGCGCCTGTCCCTGATAGCAGCACGACAGCGAGAACTGCTCCTCCAGCCGGTCCAGCTCGGCTCCCGCCGTGGTCACCCGCCGGTGGCCTTCGGCGCGCTGCCGCTGCCAGACTTCCCGCGCCGCAATCATGCTGCGCTCGTCGAGACGCAGGTTGACGGTCTGCACGAAATCCTGCCGCAGATCGCACAACAGGCAACCCAGCGCCGATGTGGCACCGGGATAGGGCGGGATCAGGCAGGCTGCCAGCGACAATTCGCGGATCAGACTGCAGGCATGCGCGGCGCCGGCACCGCCGAACAGCACCAGAATGAAGTCGCGCGGGTCATGGCCACGTTCGGTCGAAATGCGGCGCATCGCGGAGGCGACATGCTGCTCGGCGACGCTGATGATCGCTTCCGCCGCCGCCTCGCGCGACAAACCGAGCGGCGTGGCGACGCGCCGCTCGACGGCCGCGGCCGCCTTGGCCCGGTCGAGCCCCAGCCCGCCGCCCGTGCCGAGCGTCATCCCTTCGGCGAAGCGGCCCAGCACCAGATGCGCATCGGTTACCGTCGCATCCTCGCCGCCCTTGCCATAACAGGCCGGTCCGGGAGTGGCGCCCGCGCTGCGGGGCCCCACGCGCAGGATGCCGCCGCGATCGATCCAGGCGATGCTGCCGCCGCCGGCCCCGATCGAGCGCACGTCCACCATCGGCCGCCAGATCGGCAGACCGAATTCAAGCTCGCTTTGCGCCCGCATCGAGGGCATGCTGCCATCGATCAGGCTGACATCGCAGCTTGTGCCGCCGATGTCGCAGGACAGTGCCTTGGTAAAACCGGCTTCGCTGGCGATGCGGGCAGCCGCGATCACCCCCGCCGCCGGTCCCGACAGGACCGAATTGACCGGCAGGCGGGCGGATTCCGACCAATGCACCGCGCCGCCATTCGACTGCGCCACCAGCAGGTCGCGCGCGAAACCCTTGGCCGCCAGGCCATCGGCCAGGTGTGTCAGATACTTCGCCATCACCGGCTGCACGTAGGTGTTGATCGCGGCGGTCGAGCTGCGTTCGAACTCGCGGGCCTCCTGTGACACGGCGGTCGCCACGGTCAGTCGGTCGGCCGGCCAGCCGAGCGCCACCAGTCGCTCGGCCAGTTCCTGTTCCTTCGCGGCATTCTGATAGCCGTTGAACAGGCTGATCACGATGGCCTCGGTGCCGGCCTGCCGCAGCTCCGCCAACGCCTTCGCCAGATCATCCTGGCTGGCCTCGGCGAGCACTCGGCCCGTCGCATCGACGCATACCGGCACTTCCACGCGCCGGTGGCGCGGGATGAGCGGGGTGAAGGTGGCCTTCAGTCCATAGGCGCTCGGCCGGTCGCGACGGCGCAGTTCCAGCACGTCGCGGAAACCCTGGCTGGTGATTAGCCCGGCCGCGCAGCCCTTGCGCTCGATCAGCGCATTGACGGCGACGGTCGTGCCGTGCACTGCCGCGGCAAGCTCGGACAGCGCGATCTTGGCGTCGCCCACCGCCGCGATGAAGCCGCCCGACTGATCCTCGACCGTGGTCGGCACCTTGGCCATCGTGATGGCACCCGACAGGGGTTCCAGCGCCACTAGATCGGTGAAAGTTCCACCAATATCGACGCCGATTTCCATCCTCTGTCCGCCTGTCTGCCCCACCCGGCGCACCGAGAGAGGCTCCGCCCGCATTCCGTCTTGGCGCAAGACCCTAGACAGCCGGCCCTTCGTTGGCAATTCACGCCCTGGCCGGCGCCCGTCGTTCAACGCCCGTCGGGGCGATAGCCGTAATGCTTGCGCAGGAACTCGGCCGAGAACTTGCCGGAACGACAATCCTCGTCCAGCTTGGCGCGCGCGCGGCTAGCGGGCAGGCCATAGCCGCCGGCGCCGGTGGTGACGACCTCGATGACCGCGCTTGGCGGAACCGCGACTGTCGGCGGCTTTACCGCCAGCGGCTCGCGTCGGCCATCGTCGTGCACGATGGTGTATGAGCCGGTCTCCCCCGGTTCGCCGCCGAACAGGCCCCACGGCCGGTTGAGGAAGCGGTCGGCCTGGCCGCTGAAGTTGAGCGTGTGGTCGATGGCGCGATAGACGCGGCGCATGCCAAGCCCGCCGCGCCAGGTTCCCGCCCCGCCCGAATCCGGCACCAGCTCATAGCGCTCGACCAGCAAGGGATACTCGCTTTCCAGCGCCTCGATCGGCAGGTTGGTGGTGTTGGTCACCAGGACCTGCACGCCGTCGGTGCCATCCTTGTAGGAACGGGCGCCGGCCCCGCCGGCGACCACTTCGAGATAGAGATAATATCGGCCGTCGGGGCCATGGCCGGAAAAGGCGGCGATGGTGGTGGAGCCGTTGCCGGCGGCGGTCACCCGCTGGGGGATGGCTTCGGCCAGCGCGCCGTACATCACCTCGATGATGCGTTGCGCGGTATTGGCCCGCGCGGCGGTGGCGGCGGGGAAGGCCGCGTTCACGATCGTTCCGGAGGGCGCGACGATGCGAACGGGCGCAAGCGTGCCGTGGTTCGACTGCGCATCCGGGTCGATCAGCGACTTGATGACGAACAGCACGCAGGCCTGCAAGCCGGCCTCGCTGACATTGATGTTGCCCAGCACCTGCGGCGAGGAGCCGGTGAAGTCGACCGTCATCTCCTCGCCGCGGATCTCGATGCTGACCGCGATGGGGATGTCTCGCTTGCCCAGGCCATCGTCGTCCATGATGTCGGCGAAGCGATATTCGCCATCCGGCAAGCGGGCGATGGAGGCGCGCACGCGGCGCTCGGTACCGGCGATGATCTCCTCTATTCCAGCCTCGATATGCGCCAAGGACTGGCGGCGGAACAGTTCGTGGCAGCGCCGTTCGGCCAGCCGGTTGGCGGCGATCTGCGCCATGTAGTCGCCCAGCCGTTCCTCCGGCACGCGCACGTTCAACAAGATCATGTCAAAAACGTCGCGTACGATCTCGCCGCCGCTCACCAGCCGGATCGGCGGTATGCGCAGGCCTTCCTGGAATACCTCGGTCATGCCGCCGGCCATGCTGCCAGGCGCCATGCCACCGATATCGGCATGGTGGGCGATATTGCCGACGAACAGCGCCAGCCGATCGCCACAGAACACGGGCGCCACGATGGCCACGTCCGGCAGGTGCGAGCCCTTGCCGACGAAGGGATCGTTGGACACGAACATGTCGCCTGGGCGCACGCCCTGCGCGCCATAGCGATGCAGCACCAGCCGAACCAGCCCCAGGATGGAGGCAAGATGCAGCGGCAGGCTCTCGCCCTGCACCACGGCGCGGCCGACGGCGTCGAACAGGGCTGCGCTGTGGTCGCGCCGTTCCTTGATGTTGGTCGAGTACGCACTCTGCATCAGCGCGATATAGGCCTCCTCGACAATGCCGTTGAGCTGATTGCGCAAGATCTCGACATCGATGGGGCTCAACGTCATGGCTTTCTCCCTCACGCCAGTCGAATGATCAGGTTGCCCCATTCATCGGCGCGCGCCACGTCGCCGGGAAATATCGGGCTGGTGGTGTCGAGCTGCTCGACGATCGCCGGGCCGGCGAGTTCCTGTCCACAGCCCAGGTCCTGCCGGCGATAGACCGGCGTGTCGTGCCATTCGTGCAGACGGAACATCGCCCGCCGCCTGCCGGCCGCGGCGCCCGGCCGGCCGGGCGCCAGCCGGGCCAGCGGCGGCCTCGGCAACACTCCGATCGCCTTCAATTGCAGGCTGACGAACTCCACCGGTTCGCTGGCCGAGGCATAGCCATAGGCGCGTTCGTGCGCCTGATGGAACGCGGCGCGGGCCTGCCGACAGGCCGCCAGGTCGAACGCCCCGCCCGCGAACGGTACGGAGAGCTCGAAATTCTGCCGCCGATAGCGCAGCCGGAAGTTCCAGGCGAGGCGACGGGCGGCGGGCTCGATGCGCTCGCGTTCGAACCACTGGGCGGCCTTCGTCAACAGCTCGCCCCGACCGCGTTCCACCACCGCCGTCGCCGCGTCCTCCAAGGCCAGCAGCGTGGAGAACACGAAGTCCGCGACGACGTCGGCGCCGAGCAGGCCCTCGGCGCAAAGGATGCCGGGATGCGGCGGCACGACGATGGTGCGGATGTCCAGGGCACGGGCCACGTCGCTGGCGTGCAGCGGGCCGGCGCCGCCGAAGGCGAAGAGCGAGAAGTCGGCGGGGTTATGCCCGCGCTCGATGGAGATCGTGCCGATCGCCTTGACGATAGTGGCGCTCGCCACCCGCACCATGCCGAGCGCGGTCTCGTGCAGGTCGAGACCCAGGCGCGTCGCCAGCGCCGCCACGGCGCGCTCGGCCAGCGCCCGCTGGATGGGCATCCGGCCGCCCAGCAAGGCGTCGTCCGGCAGACGTCCCAGCACCACGTTGGCATCCGTCACGGTTGCCTCCGTGCCGCCTAGCCCATAGCAGGCGGGCCCAGGCTCCGCGCCGGCGCTGCGCGGGCCGACCTTCATCAGGCCGTCGATATCCACCCAGGCGATGCTGCCGCCGCCCGCACCGACCGCGTTCACGTCCAGGGTTGGCAGCAGTAGCGGAAAGCCCGCCAGATCGCGCGCTTGCACTTCGCGCGGGCAGCCGTCGCGCAGCAGGCTGACATCAGAACTGGTGCCGCCGACATCGAGAGTGATGACATCGCCGAAGCCTGCGTTGCTCGCGCGATAGGCGGCACCCAGCACGCCCGCCGCCGGCCCCGACAAGGCGCTGCGGATCGGCAGCTCGCGCGTCATCGCAACCGACATCAGGCCGCCGACGCTCTGGCTCAGCTTCGGATCGGCCGGGATGCCAAGGCCGGCGACGCCCGCTGTGAAGCGCACAAGGTAGTCGTGCATCACCGGCATCAGGGCGCCGTTCAGCACGGCGGTGGAAAACCGCTCGTACTCGCGGAACGCCGGATAGACGCCGGATGACGCGATGACATGCACCTTCGCCGGCAGGCATTCGCGCAGGATGGCGACCGCGCGTTGCTCGTGTTCGGGAAAGGCGTAGGAGTGCAGGAAGCAGACGACGACGCAGTCGACCTCCTCCGCCGTCAGGCGAGGCGCCAGGGCGCGCACCGCCGCCTCGTCGAGCGGCTTGTGCACCACGCCGTCGGCGCGCCGGCGCTCGGCCACGCCAAAGCGCAGATGGCGCGGGGCCAACGGCGGCGGGTGGTCGAGATGCACGTCGTACATGCGGGGCCGGGCCTGGCGGCGGATCTCGATCAGGTCGGCGAAACCCTCGGTGGTCACCACCGCCACCTTGCCGGCGCGCCGCTGGATCAGCGCGTTGGTGGCGACGGTCGTGCCATGCGACAGGCGCTGGATGTCGCCGGCGGCTAGCCCGTATTCGCCAAGTGCCGCGGCCAGGCCCTGGACGATGGCCTGGTCGGGGGCGCCCGGCGTCGAGGGCACCTTGTACAGCAGCATCTCTCCGGCATCGGCGCGGTTGATGGCGATGTCGGTGAAGGTGCCGCCGACATCGATCCCGACATGCAGTTCCATGGTGCGGTCGTCCTGGCCTTGGTTGCTAGCGACCAATGGGCGCCTGGTGTCGGAACTCAGGATTGACATTGTTGCGCAGTCGCCCGGCGCCGAGCCACAGCGCGGCGGTTTCCGCGCCCAGCCGCCGCAGGTCGCGGAAGCCATCCTCGCTGTAGAACGCCGCATGCGGCGTCAGCAGCAGGCGGTGTCTCAGCCAGTCCGCGCCCTCGCGCCAGGCAACGATCAGCGGGTGCCGGGGATCCGGCGGTTCGGACGGCAGCACGTCGAGTGCCGCGGCCGCGAGATGGCGCTGCTGCAGGCAGGCATGCAATGCATCGAGGTCGACGACGGCGCCGCGCGCGGTGTTGATCAGGATGGCGTCCCGTTTCATCGCCGCCAACGTCTTGCTGCCGATCATGCCACGCGTCTCGGGCGTCAACGGGACATGCAGGCTGACGGCGTCCACGGTCGCCAGCAGCGCCTCCAGGCTGTCGCAGCGCGCGAGGCCGAGGGCGAGATCCCAGCCTTCGCCGACATGAGGGTCGAAAAAGGCGACCGCCATGTCGAGCGCGAGCGCGCGTCTGGCCACGGCGGTGCCGATCCGGCCAAGGCCGACGATGCCGAGGCGGCGGCCGCGGATGCGCCGCACCACCGGCACCGCGTCGTAGCGGAAGCCCACCACCGGGTCCGCCCTCAGCCGCTCCTGGTAGGGAAAGAGGCCGCGGGTCAGCGCCAGCAGCAGCGCGATGGCGTGATCCGCCACTTCGGTGGTGCCATAGTTCGGCACGTTGCAGACCGGGATGCCATGTCGGGTGCAGGCCGCGACGTCGATGTTGTCGTAGCCGACCCCGCAGCGCACCACGATGCGACAGCGCTGCAGCCGCGCGACGAGCGCCGCCGTCAGGCGGAACTCGTGCCACATGACGATGCCGTCGCACTCCCGCCACAGGGCGTCCGGAACGCTCTCGCCACGCTGACAGCGGAACAGCCGCAGGTCGGCGCCCGGCCCCAGCGCCGCCCGCTCGATATCGGCTTCCTCGACCTGGTTGTCGGGAACAAGAACCAGCATTCGATCCCCCCGCGCCAGAAGCTTGCCCCGACCGGGCACCGTCGTTCAAATCATGGCAGCCAACCCGGCGACCGCCCGAAGGAGCGCAGACCATGGCCTATCAACGCTACGTGCCAGCCTATGCCACGCTCGACGAAGCGGTGCTGACGGCCTGGCGGCGCATTCCCACGGCGGTGGCGTCGGACTGCATGAACCGCACCCAGAGCATGGCGGCGGCAATCAAGCCGGTGGCGCCGGGCATGCGGCTCTGCGCTCAGGCCCGCACCGTGGTGGCGATGGCGGCGGACGGCGGCATCGTGCAGGTCGCCTTGACGCTGGCGCGGCGGGGCGAGGCGATCGTCATGGATGCGGGCGGCGTGCTGGACACCGCGGTCTGGGGCGGCATTGCCACCGCGGCGGCCCGCGCCCTTGGCATCGCCGGCATCGTCATCGACGGCGCGGTGCGCGACCTGGCGGACATTCGCGCCGACGGCCTGCCGACCTTCGCGCGGGCCGTGGTGCCGCGCGGGCCGCATGATGGGTTTGGCGGCATCATCGACAGCGCGATCGCGGCCGGCGGGGTGCCGGTCCGACCGGGCGACCTGGTGCTGGGCGACGACGATGGTGTGGTCGTCGTGCCGCTGGAGCGCGCGGCCGAGGTGTTGCGCAAGGCGGAAGCGCATCTGGAGAAGGAGCAGGGCTGGCTCCGCGCCATCGCCGCCGGCAAGACCGTGCCGGACCTGTTCGGCATGCCACAGCCCGAGGTGATCGGCCGCTGAGCTTGCCCGTGATCGGGCCAGGCGCAGGCGTTTGCCGGGCCGCTCGTCGGCGAATTCGCAGCCGGCGGGCTCCGCCTCGATCCAGGCTTGCGAACCGGCCGCCATCGCCACCTTGTTCGTCGCGGATCGGTGCCAGGCCACGGATCACGCCGGATCCCCCCGGTGCAGGGGCGCCGACGTGTGGGTCACGGCAAGAGCGGTCAGGGGCTTACGTCCCGAGCGCCCCTTGGATCAGATGCCGACGTTGCCCGATCGCCGCCGCGCGGCGAGCAGTTTGTTGGATTCGAAGAACTTACTCACCGCGTCGGTATGGGCGGCGCGCGAGGCCGGGTCGAAGTCGCCGGTCGGCCGCGGCTCCGGGTCGAAATGGCCATATTCGTCCTGGCCCCGCACCAGCATGGCGGTCACGCGCGCGTCGTTCATCAGCCGGCAGCGCGGCGGGATATAGCTGACGCCGATGCCGATGCGGCGCTCGTTCGTGCGGTTCGGCTCGGAGCTATGCACGATGTGGGTGTGATGCAGCGAGATCTGCCCGGCCTTCAGCGGCATCATCACGTATTTGGTGAAGTCCAACGGATGATCGATGGTCTGGCCGCGCGACAGCAGGTTGCCGGGCGAGGGGGTGTCCTTGTGCGGCCGCTGGCCGATCGCATGACTGCCCGGAATGATCTTCATGCAGCCCGTCTCGGGCGTCGCGTCGGAGAGCGCGATCCAGGCGGTGATCTGCTCGTAGGGTTCGAGCCCGAAATAGGTGCCGTCCTGGTGCCATGAGACGTGCGACGGCTCGCCCGGCTCCTTCAGCCACGAGGTCAGGTGGTAGATCAGGATGTTCGGGCCAATGATGCTTTCCACCGCATCGAGCACCTTCGGATGCCGCACCAGCGCGTCCATCCAGGTGAACAGCAGGTGTGACTTCGAGCGCACCAAGTCCGGCAGCTTGCCGAAGGTGTCGCCCTGCTCGCGCTCGAAGGCTTCCAGCCGGCCGCGGAAATGGCGCACTTCCTCTGCCCTCAAGCAGTCCACCGGGAAGAGGAACCCATCGCGGCGGTATTGTGCGACTTGCATGGCAGAGAGGCTGGCGGGCATGGCAGGCACTCCACGAATGCGCCTAATGTAGCGTCCATGCGATCGGGAGCCAAAGCATGAAACTGCAGGGCAAGGTGGCGATCGTCACCGGCGCCGCCTCGGGCATCGGCGCGGCGGCGGCCGAGTTGTTCGCGGCGGAAGGCGCCAAGGTGGCGCTGGCCGACCAGGACGCCGCCGGCCTGGCGGCGACCGCCGGGCGGATCCGCGGCAAGGGCGGCACCGCGCTCAGCTTCGAGCTCGACACCAGCCAGCGCGCCGCCGTCGAGGCCGCGGTGTCCGGCGTGCTGGCCGAGTGGCGCCGCATCGACGTGCTGATGCCGTGCGCCGGCATCTCGTCCGGCGGCACCGTGGTCAGCATGGACGAGACGGCGTGGGACCGGGTGATCGCCGTCAACCTGAAGGGCCCTTACCTGTGGCTGCATGCCGCCCTGCCGGCGATGATCGCGGCCAAAAGCGGCAGCGTGATCCTGATCGGCTCGCAGCTCGTGGTGTCGAGCCGCGGCGGCAACGCCGGCTATATCGCCAGCAAGGGCGCCATCGCCACGCTGGCAAAGACCATGGCGGTAGACCACGCCCGGGACGGCATCCGCGTCAATGCCGTCATGCCGGGCGTGATCGACACGCCGATGCCCGCCCGATCGTTGCGGCGCTACGACGATCCAACGGCCACGCGCAAGGCGTGGGAGGCCCGCCACCCGATGAACCGCTTCGGCAAGCCGGAGGAGGTCGCGAAGGCCGCGCTGTTCCTTGCCAGCGATGACGCGTCCTTCACCACCGGCAGCCTGTTGTTCGTCGACGGCGGCTGGACCGCGCACTGAACCGGGCGCGCGGTCGATGCGGCGCGGTCGTCGTTGTGCGCGACGACTTGCGGCGCGTCGCTGCTAGCTGGCAGCCATGCCGCGCCGTTCCATCCCGGCTTTTGGTTAAGCCCATTGCGCCTTGAACGGTCGCAATCTGGGTCAGGCCGCGGTGTCGCCCATATGGGCGTTCCGCATGTCCTCTCGTCCCGTGAGATTTGCTTCTACGACGCTTCACTCATAACGAGATCGAAGGCAGAAGTGGACCCCGGTTTTGGGACCAGGGGCTTGAGTGGAGCCGCGTTCTGATCCGTCATTGTGACGGAGGGAGCGATGGCGAAGACAAGACGGAAGTTTGATGCGGCATTCAAGGCGAAGATCGCC
>VGEV01000112.1 GCA_016869175.1 Alphaproteobacteria bacterium | reverse complement strand
TCGCGCGTGAGCCGGGGGCGGCGCGCCTCGACGACAGTGGCATCGACGATCTGCCCACCCATCGCCAGATAGCCCTTCTCCCGTAGCGCCGCATCGAACCGGGCGAACAGCCGGTCGAAGGCACCAGTCCGAACGAGTTGCTCGCGGTAGAGCCAAATCGTCTTGGCATCCGGCACGGCATCGTGCAGCGCCAGCCCGACAAAGCGCATGAACGACAGCCGATCCCGGATCTGATACTCGGCCTGATCGTCGGACAGCGTGTACAGCGTCTGCACAACCAGCACCTTGAACATCAACACCGCGTCGTATGGCGGCCTCCCGCCCTTGGAGCGGTCCGTGCGCGGCACCGCCGCCTCGAGATCAGGGCGGAACAGCTCGAAGTCCACCACCTTCGCCAGCCGCTCCAGCGGGTCCCCCGCCGCCGACAGCCACGCCAGCCGCTCGTCCGTGTCGAAGAAACCAGCCTGTCCCGCCATCCCCGCCTCCGGCCATCGCCAGAGGTCAGAGAATCAACCCGCGACCCTCAACGCCAGAGGTTTTTCGAGGTGTCCAGGTGTCTATCGATGACAATCTACTATCAACATGTTGGCGAGAGGCTCGGTCGACGAGATTTCCCAAGAAGTATTGGAGCGCCCGACAGCGGGGTTGTTAATTTCTCTTTCGATAGTATTGTTGGATATTTGAGCGAGCTTGATGAAGGCGAGATTTGAGAGATCGGGCGTCGTTTCGGGGGTCGTGGCCTCCAGGTTTGGGGACTCCCTTTGGGCGCTCAGCGAATTGAGAGTCGAATGACAAATGGAGATTTTCTTCTCTTGCTGGAGAGCATACATTTCGTGTACATTGGTGAGATTATTTATAGAGTTGACAAATTCTGTCACGAATTGTCAACTAAGATATGAAGAGAAGATAGATTTCCCATAATCGTCTTTCTTGATGGAAGAATGATTCAGTATTGCTGGAAAGATTTTGCTAAAGATTTGAGTTTAAGCCGAACTATCACATGCGAGGTAACACCGCTAACCTGAGTGGAAGTCGAATCTTAAAGTCAAGATTTCGCACCGAGCGGGGGTTCGTAGGCTATGTGGTTTGCGAAAAGGCTGTTTAAGGTAGACGTGCTTTATCTGACACAAGAAGTCGTTTTCCCATCCAACTGAATTTCGCTCGGTCCGATCACTCCGCCGCCCCGCGCCTCCGGCGGGCGCGCCAGCTTGGCGCCGGGCCACAGCTTCGCCTTCACCCGGAGATATTGCGGCGGATAGTCGAGGTCGACGCCGAGCTTCTCGGCCGCATGCCAGGGCCAGCGCGGGTTGTCGAGCAAGGAGCGGGCGAGCGCCACTTGGTCGGCCTTGCCGTCCCTGACGATGGCTTCGGCCTGTTCGGGCTGCGCGATCAGGCCGACGGCGCGCGTGGTCATGCCCGTTTCCTTCCGGACCCGCTCGGCGAACGGCACCTGGTAGTTGGGCGCGAACGGCACGGTCACGTTGGCGGCGATGCCGCCGCTGGAAACGCAGACGAAGGCCGCCCCCTTGGCCTTGCAGGCGGCGGCGAACTGAACCGCGTCGGCCGGTGTCAGGCCGCCCTCGACCCAGTCGCTGCCGGTAATGCGCAGGCCGAGCGGAATGCCGGCCGGCAGGGCGGCGCGCACCGCCTCCACGACCGACAGCGGAAAGCGCATGCGCCCCTCGGCCGTGCCGCCATGGGCGTCGTTCCGCCGGTTGCTCACGGGCGAGAGGAACTCGTGCAGCAGATAGCCGTGCGCGGCGTGCAGTTCGACGGCATCGAAGCCGATCTGTGCCGCGCGCCGGGCCGCCTGCACGAAGGCGCCTCGCACGGTCGCCAGCCCCTTGTCGTCGAGCGCCCGCGGATCCGGCCAACCGTCGCCGAAGGCAATGGCGGAAGGCGCGACGGTGGTCCAGGCATCGGCCTCCGGCTCCAGCGGCTGGCCGCCTTGCCAGGGCAGTTGCGCCGAGGCCTTGCGGCCGGCATGCGCAAGCTGAATGCCGAAGCGCGTGCCCTTGGGCGCGACCCGCCGGGCCGCCGCCAGGGCGCGGGCGAGCGCCGCCTCGTTGGCCTCGTTGTAGAGGCCAAGGCAGCCATGCGTGATGCGGCCGCGCGGCTCGACGCCGGTGGCCTCGACCACGATCAGGCCCGCGCCGGACATGGCGAGCGTCATCAGATGCTGGGTGTGCCAATCGGCGTCGGCCGAGCCGCCGCTGGCGCTGTACTGGCACATCGGCGCGACCACGATGCGGTTGGGCAGTTCCAAGGGCCCGAGCGCCAGCGGCTCGAATAGTTTCGCGGTCATCACGGTTTCCGTATCGTTCAGTTGGTGCGGCCGCCCCGCAGCACACGGCCCGGCAGCGGTCCACTGGCGCTGACGGCATCGCGGTTGGCCTCGCGCACCGGCACGCCGTTCACCAATACATGGTCGATGCCGATGGCCTGCGACACCAGGCGGTCGGCGCCAGCCGGCAGATCGTGCACGCGGCGCAACGCGGTGCAGCCGACGCTGTCGGGGTCGAACACCACGATGTCGGCCGGGCGGCCGGGCGCCAACAGACCGCGATCGGCCAGCCCGAAGACCTCTGCCGTGCGTCCCGTCAGCATGTGCACCGCCTTCTCCAGCGGGATCGCCCGCTTCTCGCGCACCCAACGTTGCAGCATGTAGGTCGGTAGGCAGGCATCGCAAAGCTGGCTGGCATGCGCCCCGGCATCCGACAGGCCGATGACCGTGCAGGGGCTTTGCAGCAGCGGCAGCACCTCGTCTTCCTCGTGATTGGCGACTGGCATGCGGAAGCGCGCTTGCAGATCGGTCGCCAACGCCAGGTCGAGCGCCAGGTCGACGATCCGCTTGCCCCGTTCCCGCGCCACGTCGGCAAGCCGTCGCTCCTCCAAGGCCGGTTCGACCGCGCATTGCGAGATCACGGTCAGCGCGAAACGCTTGTCGAAGCCGCCACGCGCCTGGGCGATGCGGGCATGGAAGGCGTCGCGGAATTCCGGGTCGGCGTAGATCCGCTTCTTGCCGTCCCGGTCAGCGGCCGCGACCGCCTTGAACACCGACATCGGCTCGAACGGGAACGGCGCCGAGAACTGGAACTCGAAGTTGAGCGCGCGCGGGCTGACCTGCGGATAGACGGGCAAGCCCTCTTCCGCCAGCTTCTGCGAGCGCGCCAGATCGTCGGCATGGCTTGCACCGCCGAGCGTGAAGCCGGCCAGCAACGCGGTCCAGGTGATCGGCCGCCCGGTCTGACGCGCCAACCTGGCAAACTCGTCGATGTAGAGCTCACGACCCACGGTCGCCTGGATAACGCCCCGTCGCTGCTCGCCCAGCACGCTCGCCAGCGCGAAGATCTCGTCAAGCTGCGCCAAGCGGCTCGGCACCGGACGGCCGTCATAGCCGACATGCGTGCCGGCCTTCGAGGTGGCGAAGCCGACGGCGCCCGCTGCCAGCCCCTCCTGCAAGAGCCGCCGCATCTCGGCCACTTCCTCGTCGCTGGCGGCGCGTTCGGTGGCCGCCTCGCCCATGACATGCAGGCGCAGCGGCGTATGGCCCATCAACACGCCGGCGTTGACGGCAAGGCCGCGACGCTCCAGGAAATCGAGATATTGCGGGAAGGTCTCGAACGGCCAGTCCCTGCCGCAGCCGGCCTCCAGCGCGTCCAGGCTCATGCCCTCGACCTTCTCCAGGGTGCGCAGGATGAGCTCGCGGTGGGCGGGCCGCGTCGGCGCCACGCCGAAGCCGCAATTGCCCATCACCACGGTGGTGACGCCGTGCCAGGGCGAGATCGACAGCAGCGGGTCCCACAGCACTTGCGCGTCGTAATGGGTGTGGATGTCGACGAAGCCCGGCGCCACCACCCGGTCGTTGGCCTCGATGGTGCGGGCGGCACGCGCCGGCGCCTCGCCCAGCGCCACGATCCGGCCATTCTTGATGCCTACATCCCCCTGGAACGCCGGCTTGCCGGTACCATCCACGAGCGTGCCGCCGACGATCTTCAGATCGTAGTCCATTGTGCTCTCCTACGCGGCGGAGCCGTCGGTCCGCTCAGTTCACCTGGCGTTCGTGGCCCTGCCAATAGGGCCGGCGCAGTTCACGCTTCAGGATCTTACCCGAGGGGTTGCGCGGCAAGGCCTCGACGAAATCCACCGACCGGGGCAACTTATAGCCGGCCACGCGCTGACGCGCGAAGCCGAGCAGGTCCTGGGCGCTGAGCGGCATGCCCGGCTTGCGGACGACGATGGCCTTGACCGTCTCGCCCCACTGTTCGTCCGGCACGCCGATCACCGCCACGTCGGCGACCGCGGGGTGGCCGAACAGGGCGCTTTCAACTTCGGCGGGATAGATGTTCTCGCCGCCGGAAACGATCATGTCTTTCACCCGGTCGTGGATGTAGAGATAGCCATCGGCGTCGAGATAGCCGGCATCGCCGGTCTGCAACCAGCCGTCGCGGATGGCCTTGGCCGTCGCCTCGGCCATGTTCCAGTACCCCTTCATGACCTGGCCCGAACGGCAGACGATCTCACCCACCTGGCCGGGGGCGCAATCCTTGCCCTCGGCATCGACCACGCGCAACTCGACCGTGCTCATCGGCTTGCCGCATGAGCGCATGCGTTCAGGCCTCGCCAGGTCGTGCTCGACGGGCGGCAGAAAGACGATGGCCCCGGTCGTCTCGGTCAGGCCGTAGAGCTGGCAGAAGCCGCAGCCGAAGCGGGCGACGGCCGCCTTCACCAGGTCGAAGGGGATGGGCGAGGCGCCGTAATAGATCGTCTTCAGGCTGGAGAAGTCGGTCGTTCCGCATTCGGGGTGTTGCAGCAGGAACAGGATCAGTGCCGGCACGAAGATCGTCTGCGTCACCCGCTCGCGGGCCAGGCAGTCCAGCACCCGGCCCGGATCGGCCTCCGCCAGCACCACGTTGCGACAGCCGACATGCAGGCCGAGGAAACCCCAGCCGGCGCCGCCGATATGGAACAGCGGCAGACAGACCAGGTTGACATCCTGGGGCGAAAAGCCGGCCCACTCGTCGACTGCCGCCGGCAGCAACCCGCCCAGATTGCCGTGGGTAAGCTGGGCGCCCTTGGGCAAGCCGGTGGTGCCGCTGGTATACATCTGCAGCACGACGTCGTCCGGCGCCACCGCCAGGCGCGGGTCTTCGGCCGATGCGCCTTCGCGCCAGGCGGCGTAGTCGAGGAACCCCTCGGCCGGTCCGTCCTGTCCGATCAGATGCGCAAGGCGCGGCAGTTGCGGCCGCAGGGCACGCGCCACGGCCAGGTAGTCGCGACCGACGACGAACAGCCGGGCGTGGCTGTCGTTGACCACCTGCGCGATCTCCGGCGGCGCCAGGCGATAATTGACCGGCACCAGCACGGCACCTGCCTTGGCGCAGCCGAAGAACAGCTCGAAGAAGCGGTCGCTGTTGCGGGCCAGGATCGCCACCCGGTCGCCCGGCCGGACGCCAAGTCCGGCAAGGGCGTTGGCGACCTGGCTGGCCCGCCGGTCGAACTCGGCATAGCTCTGCTGGCGATCCTCGAAACTGAGCGCGATGGCCTCGGGCCGCTCGCGCGCCTGCCGACGCACCAGGTCGGCCATGGTCTCAGGCTGGCTCACCGGCGCTTGCCCCGGCGGCCGGCCCGGGCGGCAACCTTAGCGGCATGCTCCACGACTTCATGCCCCCACATCGACCAGGTATGGATGCCGGAAACCATCATGGCGATGACCAGCGCCTGGGCGATGGCCTCGACGGTTGCGCCCGCCTTCAGCGCCTGTTCGGCATGCGCCTTGGCCGCCTCGACATGGCCTTCGACGACGTCGAGCGCAACGAACAGCAGTTCGCGCGTCGCGGCGTCGAGGCTGCCTTGCGGCGGCACCTCATGCACATACGCACGGAACGCCAGATAGCCCTGCAAGGCAGCCGGCGCATGGCGCGCCAGCGTCTCCACCGCCGCCGGCACCTTGCCCAGCGTTGCCTGGAAATGTGCCTTGGCGGTGGTGGCGCTGGCCGGGCCGCGTTGGCGTCTGGTCGTCATCTCAGATCGCCTTCACGATCAGGCCGCCATCCACCACCAGCTCCGTGCCGGTGATGTATTTGGCATCGTCGGAAGCCAGGAAGGCGGCGGCCTGGGCCACGTCCCAAGCATCGCCGAGCCGGCCGAGCGGCACCTGCTCGGCGCGCAGCTTCAGCAGCCGTTCGCGCTCGCCCTGGCCAGCGGCGGCATAGACGCTCTCGACCAGCGGCGTGTGGATCACGCCCGGCACCACGGAGTTGACGCGAATGCCTTGGCGCGCGTGGTCCATGGCCATCGCCCGGGTCAGGTGGAGGATGGCCGACTTGGTGGCGGAATAAGAGCAGTAGCTCATGCCCATATGCCGCAGCCCGGCGGTCGAGGCGATGTTCACGATCGCACCTTTGCCCTGGCGCACCATATGCGGAATGACGTGCTTGCAGGCCAGAAACACGCTCTTCAGGTTGATGTCGTGCACCCGGTCCCAGCTTTCCTCGCTGGCCTCGACGACGTTGCCATGCTCGACGATGCCGACGTTGTTGTGCAGCACGTCGATGCGGCCATGCGCGGCCAGACAGGCGGCGACCATCGCCTCGACGGCGGCGTTCTTGGAGACGTCGGCGGCATGGGCGGTGGCGTTGCCGCCCTCGGAAAGAATGATGTCGCGGGTCTCCTCAGCGGCCTTCCGGTCGATATCGACGCAGAACACGGCCGCCCCTTCGCGCGCATAGAGCACCGCCGCCGCCTTGCCGTTGCCCCAGCCGGGACCGGCCGAGCCGGCGCCGGCGACCAGCGCCACCTTGCCCTTGAAGCGTTGCGCCATTTTTTCCCCCTAGAGTCCGCGGCCGATGATTTCCTTCATGATCTCCGAGGTGCCGCCGGCGATGCGCGACATGCGCGCGTCGGCCCAGGCACGCGCGATCGGGAATTCCCACATGTAGCCATAGCCGCCATGCAGCTGCAGGCACTCGTCCAGCAGCTTGCAGAGCAGGTCGTTGACCCACAGCTTGGCCATCGCCGCCAGTTCGGCGTCCAGCTTGCCGTCCAGGTGCAGCGCAATGCACTTGTCGGTGAAGACTCGGGCGATGGTGGCCTGCGTCTTCGCCTCGGCCAGCTTAAAGCGGCTGTTCTGGAACTCGGCGATCGGCCTGCCGAAGGCCTTGCGCTCTGTCGTGTAGCGCACGGTGTCCGCCAGCGCCGCTTCCATGGTGGCGGCCGAGCGCATGGCGGTCAGCAGGCGTTCTTGCGGCAATTGCTGCATCAGGTAGACGAAGCCCTTGCCGGCCTCGCCCAGCAGGTTCGCCTTCGGCACGCGGCAATTGCTGAAAAACAGCTCCGAAGTGTCCTGCGCCTTCCAGCCGATCTTCTCCAGGTTGCGGCCGCGCTCGAAGCCGGCATGCCGGCGCTCCACCAGCACCAGGCTGATGCCCTTGGCGCCCTCGCGGGGATCGCTCTTGCAGGCGACGATCACCAGGTCGGCGTTCTGGCCGTTGGTGATGAAGATCTTCTGGCCGTTGATCACCAACTCCTCGCCATCCGGCAGGGCCGTGCTGCGGATCGCCTGTAGGTCGCTGCCGGCGCCGGGCTCGCTCATGGCGATGGCGCCGATGCACTCGCCCTTCGCCATGCGCGGCAGGAAGGCGCGGCGCTGCGCCTCGCTGCCATAGTGCAGGATGTACGGGGCGACGATCTCCGAATGCAGCGTGAAGCCGGGCCCGGTGGCGCCGATGCGCGCCAGTTCCTCCGCCACCACGACCGAGTGCAGGAAGCTGCCGCCGCCGCCGCCATATTCCTCGGGGCAGGAACAAAGCAGCAGGCCGGCCTCGCCCGCCGCCAGCCAAGCCGAACGGTCCACCACGCCTGCCTTCTCCCAGGCCGCATGGTGGGGGGCGATCTGCTTCTCCACGAAGCGGCGGACCTGGGCGCGAAAGATCTCGTGCTCTTCGCCGAACAGCGTGCGGGGCAGCATGCCGGCCTCCTTGATCGCGCCCGCTCAACCGGCCGGCAGGCTAGCCGCGCCAGCGCCCGCGGACAAGCAAAGGGCGACTGCGGACTGGCGGCGGACCCTTTCTGCGCTTAAAAGACGCAGCAACTGAGCAACGCGGACAAGGGGGAAGCGATGGCCGCAGCCAAGATGCTGGACGGCAAGGTGATCCTGGTGACCGGGGCGGGGCGCGGCATCGGCCGCGACATTTCCCTGCTGGCGGCCCAGCAAGGCGCCAAGGTCGTGGTGAATGACGTTGGCGGCAGCGAGAAGGGCGAGGGCAACGACCGCACGCCGGCCATGGAAGTGGTGGCCGCCATCCGCGAAGCGGGCGGCGAGGCCGAACCCAACTATGACAGCGTCGCCAGTTTCGAAGCGGCGCACAACATGGTGAAGCAGGCGATCGACCGGTTCGGGCAGTTGGATGGCGTGGTCAACAATGCCGGAATCCTGCGCGATGTCATTTTCCATCGCATGAGCGAGGACGACTGGGACCAGGTCATCGCCGTGCACCTCAAGGGCAGCTTCAACGTCTCGCGCGCTGCCGCAACGCATTTCCGCGAGCGCCAGACGGGTGCCATGGTGCACATGACCTCGACCTCGGGCCTGGTCGGCAATTTCGGCCAAGCCAACTACGCCGCCGCCAAGCTCGGCATCACGGCGCTGTCGAAGTCGATCGCGCTCGACATGGCCCGCTTCAACGTGCGCTCCAACTGCATCTCGCCGTTTGCCTGGAGCCGCCTCATCGGCACCATTCCGATAACCGACGAGAAACAGAAGGCGCGCGTGGAGAAGATCAAGCAGATGACGCCGTCGAAGATCGCGCCGGTCGCGGTCTATCTGCTGTCCGCGCTGGCGCGCGAGGTGTCGGGGCAGATTTTCGCCGTGCGCAACAACGAAATCTTCCTGATGAGCCAGTCGCGGCCGCTGCGCTCGGTGCAGCGTTCGGACGGCTGGACGCCGGAGGCGGTCGCCGAGCACGCCATGCCCGCCATGAAGGCTCATTTCTATCCGCTGGAGCGCTCGGCCGACGTGTTCTCCTGGGACCCGGTCTGAACGAGGGGCGCCGCCATGGCAATTGTCTACGACAAACTGATGCGATGGTCGTTTCCGGACATTGAACAGCGCCTGACGAAGCGCGACGCCATCCTCTATGCGCTGGGCCTGGGCCTGGGCGCCGATCCGCTCGACGAGAAGCAGCTTCGCTTCGTCTATGAAGACGGCTTGCTGTCGCTGCCCACCATGGCGGTGGTGCTGGGCTATCCCGGGCAATGGGCGAAGGATCCGGCAACCGGTCTCGACTGGGTGAAGATCCTGCATGGCGAGCAGGGCATCCGCCTGCACAAGCCGCTGCCGGCGGAGGGCGCGGTGATCGGCAAGAGCCGTATCACCGGCATCGTCGACAAGGGCAAGGAACGGGGCGCGCTGATCCATACCGAGCGGGAAGTGTTCGACCAGGCGACCGGCGACAAGCTGGCCACACTGACCAGCACGACCTTTGCCCGCGGCGATGGCGGCTTCGGCGGCCCGAGCGGACCCAGCAAGGACCCCCATCCCCTGCCCACGCGCAAGCCCGACTTGGCCTGCGACTTGCCGACGCTCCCGCAAGCGGCGCTCATCTACCGCCTGTCGGGCGATTACAACCCGCTGCATGCCGACCCGAAGGTGGCCAGGGCCGCCGGCTTCAAGGCCCCCATCCTGCACGGTCTGTGCAGCCTGGGCGTGGCGGGGCATGCCATTCTCAAGTCCTGCTGCGATTATGATCCGGCGCGCTTCAAGTCGCTCGACCTGCGGTTCTCGGCACCGGTCTATCCGGGCGAGACCATCCGCACCGAGATGTGGCGGGAGGGCAGCGTGATCTCGTTCCGCAGCAAGGTGGTCGAACGCGACGTTGTGGTACTGAATAACGGACGGGCCGAGGTCGCCTGAGCCGTGCGGACCACCGCTCGCGGCGACAGCTATGCGAACCGCCGAATGGAGGAGGCAGGCGATGCGTGAGAACGGCGTGAGGAAGATCTGGCGCGAAGGCGGCGCGGTGGTGAACGGCTGGCTGGCGATCGCCAGTTCCTACAGCGCCGAGGTGATGGCGCACGAGGCCTTCGACAGCATCACCGTGGACCTGCAGCACGGCATGGTCGATTTCCAGGCCGGCATCGCCATGCTGCAGGCGATCGGCACCCGGCCGCCGACGCCGCTGGCGCGCGTGCCCTGGAACGATCCGGCGATCATCATGAAAATGCTGGACGCCGGAGCCTATGGCATCGTCTGCCCGATGGTCAACAACCGCGCGGAATGCGAGAAGTTCGTCGGCGCCTGCCGCTACGCGCCGCTTGGCTATCGCAGCTTTGGCCCCGCGCGCGGCCTGCTCTATGGCGGGGCCGACTATTTCAAACACGCCAACGACAGCATCATCGCCTTCGCCATGATCGAGACGCGCGAAGCGATGGGCAATCTTGACGCCATCATGTCGACGCCGGGGCTCGACGCCATCTATGTCGGCCCCAACGACCTGTCGATCAGCCTGGGCTATCAGGCCTCCGCCGACCCGCAGGACAAGGAGGTGCTGCAAGCCATCGACACCATCCACGCCGCTGCGCTGCGCAACAAGGTGATACCGGGCATCCACTGCGCCTCCGGTGCCATGGCCCGGCGCATGCTGGCCAAGGGCTTCAAGTTCTGCACCATCATGAACGACGCGCGGCTGCTGTCGGCCGGCTGCAAGGCGGAACTGGCGGCGGCGCGCGGTGGTAATTGATGGCCGAGCGGCCGGCGGAACTCGATAACGACCTCGTCTGGGTGGAGCAATTGGCGCCATCGAGACGCGCGCCCGCGCTGTTCCTCGACCGCGACGGCGTCATCGTCGAGGAAGTGCTGCATTTGCGCGAACCGGCCAAGGCGAGGCTCATTGCGGGCGCGGCCGAGGTCATTCAGGCTGCGCGCGCGCGCGGCCTGCACGTGGTGGTGGTGACCAACCAGTCGGGCATCGGCCAGGGCCTGTTCGGCTGGGAGGAGTTCCGCGCCGTGCAGCACCGCATGCTGGCCGATCTGGCGGAACTCGGCGCGGCGGTTGATGCGGTGCTGGCCTGTCCCTATCACCCGCAGGGACTGCCGCCCTACCGTCATGCCAACCATCCCGCGCGCAAGCCCAATCCCGGCATGTTGCTGAAGGCGGCGGCCATGCTGCGGGTGGAACTGGGCGGCTCATGGATTGTCGGCGACCGGGCGGGCGACCTGGCGGCGGGCCGTGCCGCCGGCCTGCCGGGCGGACTGCATGTGGAAACCGGTTTCGGCCCGGAACAGCGGCCGGAAGCGCTGGCCTTGGCCGGGCCCAGCTTCCGCGTGCTCGCTGGTGCCAGCGTCGCCGACGCGCTCGAACTCTTGCCGATCCTGCGCTAGCGCCTTTCGCCGACGGTGGTGTGATCCGCCCGCTCGTCAGCATCCTGACCCCCGCTTACCGGGCGCAGGCTTTCATCGGCGAGGCGCTGGCGAGCGTGCTGGCGGGTGACTTTGGCGATTTCGAACTGATCCTGGCCTCGGACGACGGCAGCGACTATCGCCACCTGTTGCCGGTCGACCCGCGCCTCGTCTTCGTGCCGCCCGGGTCGTGCGGCAGCGGCCCGGCGGCGGCGCGCAACCGCGCGCTCGGCCTGGCGCAAGGCGACTATGTGTGCCTGTTGGACGCCGACGATCTGTGGTCGGCCAACTATCTCGCGGCTTTGCTGGCGAAAGCGGCCGCGACCGGCTTGGCCTTCGCCGAGACCGTCGTCACGGACTGGCGGGGACGGCCGGTCCGGCAGCTCTTCGGCCAGCGTTGCGCGGTCGATCTCGCCGCCTGTACCGGCGCCTATGGGCCGCTCCGCGGGCTGGTCGCGCGCCGGCTCTGCGCCACATTCCGCGATGTCTTCGCCGAAGACGTGCTGTGGCATCTGCAGGCGCTCTGCCGCGCCGGCGGCCGGGCACCCTATGTCGGGGCGGCGCGCTATCTCTGCCGTCAGCGGCCGGGCTCGCTCTGCAATGCCGGGCTCGGCTTCGCGGCCATCGACCGCGGCTATGCGGCCGCCTCGCGCGCGACCGACGCAAGCGGGCTGGGCAGCGCGTTCGCGCACCGCTTGCGCGCCTTGTTCGCCGACTGGCGTCAGGTCAACCGCGCCTTCGCGCGCTCCGCCGGCCGGCGGCGGCAGGCGAACTATCACGAGTTCGTCCTCCGCGCTTCGGCCACTCGATGGCACTTGCGCTAACGAAAAGGGCGGTCAGTTCGGTTCGAACCTGGCTCCCGTTGCTCGTTCGTAAAGTTCGGCGAGTTGGCGCGCTAAGAGGCGCTGGAGCAAAGCCTCAAGGGCGCTGACATCGATCCGATCCTGATCAGAGGCTGCATCCGCAGCTTCCAGGGCGCGATAGTATGGTCCCTTGTCGCGCGAAATCTGGTCGGGAATCGTATCGGTGATGGGCAGTTACGCTCCCATTCTTACGCACATCACGAAATGGCACAGGGCTCTCGCGGTTCGCCCGTTACCGTCGTCGAAGGGATGTATCCAATTGGACACCTCGAAAAACCTCTGGCGTTGAGGGTCGCGGGTTGATTCTCTGACCTCTGGCGATGGCCGGAGGCGGGGATGGCGGGACAGGCTGGTTTCTTCGACACGGACGAGCGGCTGGCGTGGCTGTCGGCGGCGGGGGACCCGCTGGAGCGGCTGGCGAAGG
>VGEV01000111.1 GCA_016869175.1 Alphaproteobacteria bacterium | reverse complement strand
CGGTCGGGGCCGGCTTGGCCTGGTGGCTCGGCCGGCCGGCGGCCGTGCCCGAACCGCAGGGTCTCGTTGGCCAGGTCGAGGCGGCGCTCGCCAAGGCATTGCCCGGCCTGTCGCAGAGTGCGCGTCGCGAGATCTCGCAGGGTTTTGCCGCGCTGGCGCAGCATCGCGCACTCGCCGTGGCGCCCGTGGCGGGCGGCACATGGCGCACCGGCGACTGGTCGAGCCGCGAGCAAGCCGAGGAGAAAGTCCTGGAGAAATGCCAGCAGGTGCGCGACGAGCCCTGTGCCTTGCTGGCCTCGGGCGGGGCGGTGCTGGCGCCGGGCGCGGACGGACGCTAGCCGATTCGCGACATGCCCCGGGTGCGCTATGCCGGCCCGTTCAATCCGGAGCGGGTGCCCGCGGTACGGTCGAAGGAATTGCACCGTGCTGAGGTGACCGGCTATGCCGCGACACCTGCGCCGAAGGCGATCGCGTTCCATGCCTCGCTCGGGCTGCATGTCGTCAGCGCGGCGGCGAGCCAGCGCGCGGCGGAAGAGCAGGCGCTCGGCGCCTGCAATCGCGATCCGGCTCGGCGCGCCAATGAGGGCCCGTGTTACCTGTACGCCGCCGGCAACCTGGTGGTGCTGCCGCTGCGCCTTGGCGCGGCCATGAGCGCCGCGCCGCCCGCCGCCAGTCCGCCAGGCGTCGGCCAGCCGGCCGCCGGCCTGCCGTCATCGCTTGCCGAGACGCTTGCCGACCTGCTCGCCCGACTGGGGCCGGCCTATCCCGCCCGATCGCGAGAGAGCCGGATCAATGGCTACATGGAGGCCGTCCAGCACAAGGCGCTGGCGGTGTTTCCGCCGGGCGCCAGCTGGCGCACGATGGGCTGGGCAAGCTCGGCGCAGGCGGAGGAGCGGGTGTTGGAGGCGTGCCAGGCGCGCAATGGCGGGCCGTGCATTCTGCTCGCGGTGAACGAAACCGCGATGCGGCCGCCAACCGACGGCAAGTGGCTGGCACGCGCCATGCCGCGGGTGGCCTATGACGGGCTGTTCGACCCGGCGCAACTGCCGGCCGCCGGTGACGGCTTGCGCCGGCGGGCCGATGTCGTCGGCTATCGCGACCTGGCCGGTCCCAAGGCGGCCGCCTTTCATCCCTGGGGGCGACTGTTCATCGCCAGCGATCCGGCCAGCCAACGTACCGCGGAGACACGCGCACTGGCTGCCTGCAACGACGATCCCGGCCGCAAGGGCGAAGCCGGGCCTTGCCTGCTCTGTGCCGCTGGCGACCAGGTGGTGCTGGGCAAGCGTTCAACCGCGCCGCTGGCGGCGCAATAGCGGCTGGGAACCTCAGTTGCTGCCGCCGACCACGGCATTTTCCTCGAGCCATTGCGGCCCGATCTCCCAGATCCCGGCGAAGGTGAAGCGCAAGGGTGCCCAGTGTGGCTCGTCGGTCGGCAGGGTCGCGGGCTTGCCGCATTGCTGGTTGGCCGGCGCCGCCACCGCCAGCAGCTTGGGATGCGGCAGCTTCAGGTTGCGCATGTAGCCGACATAGTCGTCCTCGGCGATGCTGCCGCCCAGTCGCGCGTTGTAGCGCCGCTCCTCGGCCACGCTGCTCGCGGTCAAACCGCGATAATCGTACCCGGGATAGAGAAGACAGGTTTCCGGCAGCATGAAGATCTGTGCGTGCACCGAGCGGTAGAGCCGACGCGGGTCGCCCTCCTGGAAATCGGTGCGGCCGCTGCCGCGGATCAGCAGGCAGTCGCCAGTGAAGGCCATGCTGCGATCGTCCAGCACATAGGTCAGGCAGCCCGCGGTATGGCCGGGCGTCGCGCGCGCTTCGAGGTGCCGCGCACCGAACCTCACGCGGTCGCCATGTCGCAACAGGCGGTCGGCGCCCACCGCCCCGCTCGCCTCTGAGATCGCCACGCGACTGCCCAGACGCTGGCGCAGCAGGTCGCCCCCGGTCACGTGGTCGGCATGCACATGCGTTTCCAGCGTCCAGGCCAGCGTCAGGTCAAGTTCCGCCAGCAAGGCGGCCTCGCGGCGCACCTGCTCGAACACCGGGTCGATCAGCACCGCCGCGCGCGCCCGGATCGGCCAGCAGATAGGTGTAGGTCGAGGACTGTGGATCAAAGAGCTGCCGGAAGATCAGCATCGGGCCCCTCGCATTTCGCCGCGACCGCGGTCAGGCGTCGTTTGTCCTGGTCAGTCCGGCGTTCAGTCTCGGCATCTCGCAGCGCACGCTGACGTCGATCGGCATGCGGCAGGACTGATTGACCCTGAGGTCGCCCGTGGCGCTGACCAGCAGAAAGGCATCCGCCGGCGACAGGCCCAGGCGTTCGCCCAAGAGGCCCAGCATCTGCCGGACCGCGATCTCGGCCGCCTGCTCGTAGGTTGGCGCGCTGGCGGTGGTGATCAGCAGGTCGCGGGTCTCCAGCCACGGCCATTCGCGAGCGCCGCCTTTCTCCAGCGACAGCCGCAAATGCACCCGCCCGCCGATCTCGACGCCGGTGCCGGAAACCTCGCCGTCGCCCATGGCGGCATGCAGGTCGCCGACATAGAACAGCGCCCCCGGCACCGCGACCGGAAGATGCAGGCGGGTGCCGACCGTGAGCCGGTTGTTGTCCATGTTGCCGCCGTGCCGGCCCAGCCGCAGGCTGGCGATGCCATCGCCAAGCGGGGCGGTCGCCATGACGCCGATCATCGGTCTTGCCGGCAAGCGCAGCCGGTCGAAGTGAATGACGCCGTCGATCACGGGACAGATCTTGGCGGTTGGCTGGTTCACCAGGCCGGTCACCAGCCCCATGTTCGGGCGCACGATTAGGAAGCCGTAATCGTCCAGCTCGATGCCTAGAATGTCCACCGCCAGCGCATCGCCCGGCTTGGCCCCTTCAATCAGGATCGGACCGGTGGCCGGGTTGGTCTTCGGGAACCGCTCCGCATAGTCGGGCTGCGTCGCCGCCACGTCCTCGGGACGCTTCAGTCGTCCGGTGCGGGCATCGTGCGTTTCCACCATCACCTCCGCCGGCGGGCTGAGGCTGAGCCGCGGCGCCTGCGTGCGCGCGAAGCCATAGACCACGGCGGAACGGTCGAGGTAATGCGGCTGCCCTGGCATCGCCCTACCAGCCGAGCGCGTAGCAGGTGCGGCGCGGATCGGCGGCGCCCTGCAGGCGCCGCTTGCCGGGCTCGGCCAGCACCAGGCACACGGCGCCCGCCTTGCGCGTGCGCTCGGGCCAGGCTTCGACATCGTGCCCCAGCTTGCCCAGCGCGGCCCCGCAGCTGCGCGCCAGCGGTGCCTCCAGCGCCAGCCGGCCGGGCAGCATGGCATGCGGCTCGAAGGAATCGGGGAAGCTGTAGCTGGCGAAGCGCGGCGCCTCGACCGCTGCCTGCGGCTCGATGCCGAATAGGGTCAGGTTGAGGAAGCATTGCAGCATGGCTTGCGCCTGGACATCGCCGCCGGGCGTGCCGAACGGCAGCAGCGCGCCGTCATCGCGCACCGCCAGCGCCGGGCTGGGCGTCAGGCGCGGCCGCTTGCCGGGCGCGACGCCTGCCGGCAGCGCCGGATCGGCCCAGGATTGCGAGCCGCGCGAGGAGATCGCCAGACCGGTGCCCGGCACCACCGGCGTGTCGAACGAGGTATCGCTGGGCGTGGCCGAGAAGGCGTTGCCCCAGCGGTCGACCACCGCGACATAGGAGGTGTCGAGCGCCATGGCCGCCGCCCCGGCGGCATGGGCGAGACGGCCACCCGGCTTGCTCGCAAGCCCGGCTGACGGCATGCCCGGGCAGGCCCGGTCGGCACGGATCAGCGTGCGGCGCTCGGCGGCGTAGTCGTCGGCCAGCAGCCGCGCGAGCGGCACCGAGACGAAGCGGGGATCGCCGTAATGGGCGTGCCGGTCGGCGAAGCTGAGCTTCATCGCCTCCGTTACCCGGTGCACATAGGCGAGGCTGTTATGGCCGATCGTCGCGTCCAGGTCCGCCAACAGGCGCAGCATCTGCGCCAGCACCGGCCCTTGGCACCACGCCCCGCAGGTATAGACCGTCCAGTCGCGAAAGCGCACGGCGACGGGCGGCTCGATGCCGGAGCGGAACTCGGCAAGATCGCTGGCCGAGAGATAGCCGCCTTCCGAGCGCTGGCAGCGCAAGATGGCCTGGGCGAGGTCGCCGCGATAGAAGGCATCGCGCGCGGCGTGCAGGCCGGCAACACGGCCGCCGGCGGCGGCGGCCCGTTCGGCCTCGACCATGCAGCGCAGGCTGGCCGCCAGATCCTGCTGACGGAACAGTTCGCCGACCGCGGGCGGGCGGCCGCCCGGCAAGTAGATGGCCGCGCTGGACGGCCAGCGGGCATAGCGTTCCGCCATCTGGCCGACCAGTTCCGCCATCAGCGGGTACATGAGGAAGCCTTCCTCGGCGAAACGCATGGCGGCCGCCGCCACTTCGGCGAACGAGCGCGTGCCCCAGCGTTCCAGCGCGGTGATCCAGGCGTCGGGCGCCGCCGGCACCACCGTGCGCAGCACACCTTGCGGGATCTTGCCGGCGTGCTGGCGCAGGAACAGATCGGCCGGCAGCGCCTTCGGCCAGTGGCCAAGGCCGGCAATGGTTGCCACCTCGCCGGCGGCGGTGCGCAGAATGATCGGCGCCACACCGGCCACGTTGACCAGGTCGCTCTGCACCACGCCCAGCGCCAGCCCGGCGGCGACGCCGGCGTCGATGGCGTTGCCGCCCGCCTCGAGGATCTGGAAGGCCGCCTCCGCCGCGAGCCAGTGTCCGGCGGACACCATGTGTCGCGTGCCCAAGACGGTCGGACGCATCGGCAGCGCGTGACTGGCGGCTTCCTCAGGCGGCATGCGCTTCTCCCGCGGCGGTCATCCATGCAGCTTAGCCGGGCGCGGCGCCGGCCGTGAAGCGCCGGCGCATGGCGGCGATTGACGGCGGGAGAAAATTCTTCTCCGATGCCACGCAGGTGGTGGATGGACGCAACCGACCGCAAGCTGCTGGCCTTGTTGCAGAGCGATGCCAGCCTGTCGATCGCCGACTTGGCGGCGCGGGTCAACCTGTCGCCGACGCCCTGCTGGAAACGCATCCAGAAAATGGAACGCGACGGCGTGATTGTCGGTCGGGTGGCGCTGGTGCGGCCGGAGGCGCTGGGCTTGGGGCTGACCGCGTTCGTCTCGATCGAGACCGGCGACCACTCGAAAGCCTGGCTCGCCCGGTTCGCCAGCGTGGTCTCAGCCATGCCGGAGGTGATGGACTTCTACCGCATGGCCGGCGATGTCGATTACATGCTGCGCGTGGCGGTGGCCGATATCCAGGCCTATGACGCGTTCTACAAGCGGCTGATCGAGGCGATCCCGCTGAAGAACGTCACCTCGCGTTTCGCCATGGAACGGATCAAGGCAACCACCGCCTATGCCGTGCCGCCGGCGCCGAGCCAGCCGGGCGCGGCACCGGCCCGCCGCTCGGCCGGCCGCGGCCAGGCGCGCAAGTAGAGGCCGACCGCATTGCCGGGCAAGGCCGCCGCCAGCCAGAGCCAGCCATGCAGGCTGCCCGAGGCGACGCCCGAGAGATAGGCGCCGATATTGCAGCCGGTGGCCAGCACCGCGCCGAAGCCCAGCAGCAAGCCGCCCAGCACCGCGCCGGCCAGGGCATCGGGCGAAAGCCGCCAATCGGGCCGGAAGCGGCCGGCCAGGCCGGCGGCCAGCAGGGCGCCGACCGCCAGCCCCAAATCCATCACCGAGGTCGTGTCGGCGAATAGCGGGCGGTGCAGCAGCTCGGCGCGCGTGGCGACCTCCCAGTAGGGCCAGAAGGCGGGATCGTCGAGCCCGCTGGCTTCCACGCCCCAGGCGCCCCACAGCGCGAAGGCCTGCGTGATGCCCCACGGCCGGCCGGCCACCAGCAAGGTGGCAAAGCTCAACACAGCCAGCACGACGGCGCCCATGCCGAGCGGCCAGCGGCCGCGCCAGAGGCTAGCCTGCGGGTTCCGCCACAGGCTGCCGACCGTGCCATGCGCCCGCCGCTCGCGGCCTGCCAGCCACAGCCAGAGCGCGGCCAGCAGGCCGAGCTGCACCGCCAGCGCCGGCCACAGACCGAAGCTGGCCGGCAACGACACCGCCGGCAGTCGGGGCAGATCGGCCCAGAGCGGATGGGCGAAGGCCGCCAGGGTCGCGCCGCCGACGAAACACAGCAGCGTCAGCAGCATGCGCGGCGAGCCGCCGCCCGTGGCATAGAGCGTGCCCGAGGCGCAGCCGCCGGCCCACTGCATGCCGATGCCGAACAGAAAGGCACCCACGAGCAGTTCCAACCCGAGCGGAAAGACGAAGCCGCGCACCGGCAGGCCGAATGCCTGACCGGCCTCCAGTGCCGGATAGAACAGCAGCAAGGAGAGCCCGAGCAGAAGCAGTTGCGCCCGCAGCCCGACGCTGCGCGCCTCGCCGAGCACCGAGCGAAACCCGGCGGCGAAGCCGAACGCCGAGTGATAGAGGGCGATGCCAAGGCCGGCGCCGATCAGCCAGAGCAGGCCCAGTTGCCCGCCGCCTTCGCCCGTTGCCAGCACAGCGCCGAGCGTCAGCAGGAACAGCGCCACGACTACCGTCCGCCAACCGACCCCGCTGCCCGCGGCGCTAGCGCGAACCGCTGCGATCGGCTGGTTCGGGGGGATCGTCGGTTCCCGCATGACCCTAGGAAAAGGCCGCCCGAGGGCATAATCAACATGTCGACGAAGATAAAATTACCCAACCCCGGAACGACACTGTGAGAGTGGGTTATTTCAACAAATGCCTGCGTGAGCGTCGATAATTCTCCATCGCCCTGCTGCCTGGTCTGTCAGCCACTATCCCCGGCCGTGGTGTCGGGCGCGCTCGCCTTGCTTTCGAGCAGCGCCCGCATCGCCGCCAGCGATGGCGCGATGCAACCGGCGACGTAGGCATATTGCGGCTCTGTGCGCAGCGGATAGAAGTTCATCGTGCCATTCACTTCGAACACCACCACGCGGCCGTCGCCGGTCAGGTGACAGTCGATGCCGAAATAGTCGAGGCCGATGCGGGCGCGGAGGCGGCGCAGGCCGGCCCACGCGCCAGGATAGTGCTGGGCCAAGCCGTCGGCGAAGTAGGCCCGCTCCTCCGCCTGCAGATCCATGCGTCCCAGCATCATGCCGCCGCGCGCGGCGGCATGGATGTTCCAGCTGTGATCGGCGAGCATGTGGCGCAGAATGAGCTGCTCGCCGAACACGAAGATACGGAACTTGCGGTACACGCCATCCGGCGAGCGGAAGTCGACAAACTCAGTCAGGTAGTGGTCGTGGCGCTGGCCGGCCAAGGCGAGGGCGACCTCGGCGGCGTTGGCACAGAGCCGGGCGGTCTGCCCAGTATGCGAGCCGACGCGGCGCAAGATGGCCGGAAACGGAAAGTCGAGGGCGGCCAGCCGGTTGGGATCGCGCGCGTGCTGCTTGGCCGACAGCCGTTCGACGCGCGGCACGGTGACGCCCGGCAGGTCGGCCAGCAACCGCGCCACGCCATTGCGCGTGGTCCGCATCACGGCCTCCGGCGCGTTGATCACCGGCCGCTTGCCGTCGCCCAGCAGACGGTGGGCGATCTCGAGCACCCGCGGGTTCTGATCGGCATCGCTGATCAGATTGAACAACAGGTCGAAGCAATCGAGGTTCCAACGTCCGTCGCGTCGGAAATAGCCGGGCGTCAATTGTAGGCGCCGCCAACGCAACCGTTCGCGCTGCTCGTGCAGCAGGCGCCAGGCATCGTTGTTACCAAGGACATCGATCTCATGCTGGCCACGAAAGCGCAGCTCGCGTATCGCGTCGCTGCCCGTCACCGCGCCGATTTTCAGCACTCGCGCCACGGCTTGCCTCGTCATGCCCAGCGACGACACCCTGGCCGCCGCACCGCGCAAGAGCGACGCGATGCCGCCCGCAGCGATCGCCGAATGCCAGTCCCCTGCGGTGCGTCAACCGCCCAGGTAGATGCGGTGAATTTCGGCGCTGTCGCGCAACTCGTCGGGGCGGCCGCTCATGGCTACACGGCCCAGCCCCAGGATGATCGCCCGATCCGCCAGGTCGAGCGCCAACGGCACATGCTGCTCGGCCAAGAGGATGGTCAGGCCGGTGCCCTTCAGCGTGTGCAGCACGCCAAACAGCGCCTCGATCACCTTGGGTGCCAGGCCGACCGAAGGCTCGTCCAACAGCAGCATGCGGGGCCGGCCCATCAGCGCCCGGGCGATCGCCAGCATCTGCTGCTCGCCGCCCGACAAGGTGCCGGCAATCTGCGCTCGCCGTTCGGCCAGCCGCGGGAACAGCTCAAACACCAGCCCCAGCGCCTCCTTCACCTCGGCCGCGCGTCCGCCGCTGCGCAACGGCAGCGCCCCTGCCTCGAGATTCTCCAGCACCGTCAGCGGGAAGAACAGGCGCCGGCCTTCCGGCACCTGGCTGATGCCCAGCCGAACGATCTCGTCCGGCCGGCGCCGAGCGATCTCCTGGCCGGCGAAGGCGACGCTGCCTTGGCGACGCACCATCAGCCCGCAGATGGCGCGCAGCAGCGTGGTCTTGCCCGCGCCATTGGCGCCCAGCACCGCCAGGCTCTCGCCCGGCGCCAACTCGAACGACACGTCATGCAGCACATGCACCGGCCCATAGGCGGCCGCCAATCGCTCGACGCGTAGCATGGGGGCTTCAGCGGCCAATATATGCCTCGATCACGGCTTCGGAACTGCGCACCGCCGCGGGCGGTCCGTCGGCGATCTTGCGTCCGAAATGCAGTACCGCCACGTGGTCGCACAGCCGCATGACGAAATCGACATTGTGCTCGACCAGCAACACGGTCGCGCCGGCATCGCGGGCGCGGCCGATGGCGGCGCTCAGCGCTTCGATCTCCGGCCCGGCCAGACCGGCGGCCGGTTCGTCCAGCAGCAACAGGCGCGGCTCGGCCGCCAGCGCGCGGGCGGTGGCAACCAGCCGCTGCTGACCGTAGGTGATCTGCGACACCGGCAGCGGTGCCAGATGGCCGATGCCGACCAGCTCGATCGCCCGCGCGGCGCGCTCGGCCGCCTGCCGGCGCTCCGCGGCGAAGCCGGAAAGATGCGTGATCGCCTGCCAGAGCTTCAGCCGGTCGTGTCGCTCGGCGCCGACCATGACGTTCTCGGCCACGCTCATCGTGCCGAACAGGTTGACGAGCTGGAAGGCGCGCGCGACACCCATGGTCGCCACCTTGTGGCTGGGCAGGCCGCTGATGCGCGTGCCGTCGAGCACCGCTTCGCCGGTGCTGGGTGGGTAGGCCCCGGCGACGATGTTGAACAGCGTCGACTTGCCGGCGCCGTTCGGGCCGATCACCCCGCAGATCTCCTGCCGCGGCACTTCCAGATCGACATCGGCCAGCGCGGTCAGGCCGCCGAACCGCTTGCCGAGGCCAACAAGCCGCAGAAATGCCAAGGCCTCAGCCATCGCCGGTCGCCGGTCGCCGGCGCCAGCGCGCCTCGATGTCCTCCACCAAGCCACCCAGGCCGCGCGGGAAGAGCAGCACCACCAAGAGCACCAGCACGCCCGCGGTCAGCACCTGCTGCGCGGCGGCGAAGCCCAGCATTTCCGGTCCGACGCCCAGCAGGATGCTGGCCAGGGCGGCGCCGCGCATGCTGCCAAGCCCGCCCACCAGCACGATGAACAGCCACAGGAAGGTGATGTCGAGGCTAAGCACGAAGGGATTGAGGGTGAGGTGGAAGAAGCTGTAGACCCAGCCGGCCAGCCCGGTGATCGCCGCCGACAGCACATAGCCGGCCAGTTGGGTGCGCGGAATGTCGATGCCGGCGGCGGCCGCCGCCGCCTCGTTGTCGCGCGCCGCCAGGATGGCGCGACCCAGCCGGGACAGCCGGACGTTCTCCAGGACCAGCGCGGACAGCAGCAACGCCAGGACCGCGACCTCGTACATCCACGGCCCGCGCAAGGGCAAGCCGAACAGGGTCAGCGGCGGAATATTGGTGATGCCATAGGCGCCGCCGGTGATATCGGTGGCCTGGCGGGCGAACACATCGGCGAACAGGGTGAAGGCCAGCGTGGCGACCGCCAGGAAGAAGCCCCTGAGCCGCAGCACCGGCACGCCGATCAGTCCCGCGATCGCCATGCTGGCGGCCATGGCCAGCGGCAGCGTCAGCCACGGCTCGACGCCGTGCCGCTGCGCCAGGATCGCCGCCACATAGCCGCCGACCCCCAGGAAGGCGGCGTGCGAGAGCGAGAACAGGCCGATCCGGCCGATCACGAAGTTCAGGCTGAAGGTTAGGATCATGGTGACGATGACATTGGTTGCCAGCGTCAGGTGATAGCCGTTGGTCACCACCAGGGGCGCCAGCAGCAGCACCGCGACGATCGCCGCCCAAACGGCGACGCGGCGGGCCGGCCAGCTTGGCCGGTCGAGCAGCCGGCGCACCTCCTGGTCGGCGGCCGCCTTCACCCGCTGCCCCAGCGCGCCGGGATGATGCCCTGGGGACGCACGAACAGGAACAGCATCAGCATGACGAAGGCGATGGCCTCGCTGTAGAGCGAGCCGATGTAGAAGGCCGCCGCCACCTCGAACAGGCCTAGCAGCAGGCCGCCCACCAGCGCGCCCAACGGCGAGACCAGACTGCCGATGATGAGGGCGATGAAGCCTTTCACGCCCGGCGCCTCGCCCATCAGGTTGCCGGCGGCATGCAGCGGGCCGTACAGCCAGCCCAGCAGGGCGGCGATCAGCCCGCCGATGGCGAAGGCGGCGAAGCGCACCCGGCCCAGGTCGACGCCGCAGATCTGCGCGCCCAGCGGGTCGATGGCGGCGATGCGGAACGAGCGGCCGAACGAGGTGCGATGCAGGAAGAGCCACAGGGCGATGAAGGTGGCCGCGGTGACGGCGAACACGAACAGGGTCTGCGGCAGCACGAAGACAGTCTCGCCCAGGATCAGCGGATTCTCGGCGAACGGGCCGGGCAGCCGCACCTCCTCGCGCCCGAAGATCAGACCGGTCGTGTGCCGCACCACCACCAGCACGCCCAACAGGCCCACGACCAGGATGTTGATGTCGGCCCCACGCGCCTCCAGCGGCCGGATGACCAGCCGCTCGGCCAGCAGCGAGATCAGGGTGGCGGCCAGGATCGAAGCCAGGAACACCAGCGGATAGGGCAGCGCCGCCAGCAGCATCGCCGCCCCGAACACCGCCGCCAGCATCATCCATTCGCCTTGCGCGAAGTTGACGATGCCGGTGGCGTTGATGATGACGAAGTAGCTGAGCGCCATCATCGCGTAGACACAGCCGACCTGCAGGCCGGACAACACGACGAGCGGCAGGAACTCCATGCCGCTTCCGCCGATGCTATCCGCCCCGCCTAGTAGTCCACGGAGCCGGCGTACTGGCCGCCCTTGACCAGGCGAATGACGACCTGTGCCGAGTTGTTGACGCCGTCATGGCTGGTCGCGCTGAACGAGACGCCGGCCCCCTTGCGGCCGACCAGGCTGGGATAGTTGCTGGTCGCCTCCAGCGCGTCGCGGATCTTGGCGCGATCGGCGGCGCCCGCCCGCTTGATCGCATCCACCACCAGGCCGGCGAAGTCGTAGGAGACCAGCATCAGCGTGCTGTTCTTGGCGCGGTCGCCATGCAGCGCCACCAGCTTCTTGTCGGCCTCGCTCACGTCGGGGCGGCCGGTATCGACCACGTCGACGAACATGAAGCCGTCCGCGGCCTCGCCCGCCAGCGCGGGGAAACTGGTGGTGGCGAACAGGTTGTTGCCGACCATCGGCGCCTTGATCCCCAGGCGGGCATGTGCCTTGACGTAGTTCGCCAGGTCCGGCAGCGAACCGCCGGTGACCAGCACCACATCGGGGTTGGCGGCCTTGATGCGCAGCGCCTGCGCCGTGACGTCGACCGAGCCGGGCGAGATCTGTTCCTTGGCGACGTACTTGAAGCCCGCCGCCTCCAGGAACTTGATCTGGTTGTCGGACACCACCAGGCCGGTTTCCGTGGCGTCGCGGATCACCGCCAGCTTGGGCTCCTTGAACTTCGCCTTGAGGAAGCCGATCAGGCCTTGCGTTGCGATGCTGTCACGCAGGCTGATGCGGAAATACCAATGCTTGTGCGGATTAGTGAGCGCCTCGGCCACGTTGGCCGATGAGCCGTTCGGCACCTTCAGCTCCTCGGCCACGCGCGAGGCGGCAAGGCCGGTGGACGACGAACCGACCTCGAAGATGAACACCGCGCCGGCGGCGGCCAGCTTTTCGACCTTCTGCGCCGCCACGGCCGGGTTGTTCTCGTCGTCCTCGGTCAGCACCTTGATCTGCCGGCCCAGCACGCCGCCCGCCGCGTTGATCTCGTTGATGCGGGCCAGCGTGCCGTCGCGCATCAGCAGCGAGTAGTAGGAGGCCTGCTTGGCGGCGTCGTAGGTCAGTCCGACGATGATCGGCTCGCTCGACTGCGCCCGCGCCGCCCCGGCGGCCAGCGCCAGCACGCCGGCGGCGCCGGCCATGAAGATCCGTCTCAGCATGGTTCCCCTCGTTATCCCGTTCGCCCCCAGTCTTTGCCGGACTTGCCTCGGCCGCGGCCGGTTGCGATTGCGAGACAGTGACAGAGCATCATTAAAGAGGTCAAGCCGGCGCGGCGCCAATTGAAGTGGACCCCTTTTGTGGGACCACGATGAGGCCTTTCTAAGGTGGAGCCGCGCCTTCCCCTGTCATCCTTTCATGCTGCCAGTTGCTGTTGCGGCGGCTGTGGGCATGTGGGCGACGCGCCAGCGTCGTCCAAGCGCAGCGGCATGTCCACAGCCTCGATCGCGGCCCGCCACACCGCCATCGGTGTCCGGTTCTCCAAGGCTTGATGTGGCCGCCTTTCGTTGTAAAAGGCGATCC
>VGEV01000110.1 GCA_016869175.1 Alphaproteobacteria bacterium | reverse complement strand
GCGCCGGCGCTGGACCGGGCGCCGATGGCCGCGACCGGCCGAGGCCGCGCCTCTTGCGCGCCCGGCGGCGGCGCCAGCGAGGTTGCCACCACCTCGCCTTTCGGCTGCGCCGGCAGACCAGCCACCTCCAGCTGCGGCGTCTTGGCGGCGACCGCGACGCCCTCGTCATCGGGTCCGCCATCCTCGAGTTCGACGCGCACTCGCGCCGTGCCCTTGTCATGGAAGCCCAGCAACTGCGCGCCGCGCCGCGACACGTCGATGATGCGGCCATTGACGAACGGCCCGCGGTCGTTCACCCGCAGCACGATCTGCCGTCCGTTCTCCAGGTTGGTTACGCGAACGTTGCTCGGCAGCGGCAGCGTCTGGTGCGCCGCGGTCAGCTCGTTCATGTCGTATTTCTCGCCCAACGCCGTATCGCGGCCGTGAAACGGATCGCCGTACCAGGAGGCGATGCCGGTCTCGTTGTAATTGGGCTGCACCCGCGGGTAGTACCAGACGCCGGCAACCTGGTAGGGCTGGCCGACCTTGTAGGCCGACCGCTTCTTCACCGGCTCCGGCTCCTCGGTCAGGCGTTTCGCCGCATGGATCGCCAGCCGCGATTCGGCGCAGGCCGCCAACAGCAACGGGACCAGCAGCAAGCCAACCAGCCTCAATCGTCGATCGCGCATCTTGTGTTCAGCTTGTCGTCCGAACCCCAGGGGTCGAGTTTATCCAGGGATTCGCCGTTCGGCAATCGCGCCGGGCGAACCGACCGGGCCGATCCATTAGCGACCGGCGGCGATGGCATCCGCCAGCAGGCCGACCGACAAGGCGAAGTAGTTGGAGCGGTTCCAACGCATCAGGCTTTGGAAGTTCTGCGTCACCAGGTAGGCCGGATTCTGCGCCCCGCGCTCGGGCAGGACCAGCGTCAGCAGCAGCGGGTCGGGCGGCGGCCGGCCGGTGGCCAAGCGCACCCCTTCGTCCTGCCAGACCAGCCACGGCCGGGTCGCTGACCGGTCGGCCAGATAGGGGCTTGGCAGCACCACTTCAACTCCCCAGTCAAGTTCGTGCGCCCAGCCGACCCGGGCCAGGTAGTTGGCGATGGAGGCCAGCGCGTCGCCCCGGTTCTGCCAGATGTCGCGCCGCCCGTCGCCATCATGGTCAACCGCGTAGCTGAGGAAGCTGGACGGCATGAACTGGTTCTGGCCCATGGCGCCCGCCCAGGAGCCCAGCATCGCCTTGGGCTGCACATGACCTTCGTCCAGGATGCGCAGCGCGTGCAGCAACTCCTGGCGGAAAAAGCTGGAACGACGGCTATCGTAGGCCAGCGTGGCGAGTGCCGCGATCACCGGATAGCCGCCCGTGATGCGGCCATAATCGGTTTCGACACCCCACAAGGCGACGATGAACTGGCCGGGCACCCGATACTTGCGGGTCAGCTCGCCAAGCAGCAGCCGATTCTCCTCATGCTGCCGCCGGCCATGCTCGATGCGGGCCTGCGATACCACCCGCTCGTAATACTGCTGGAACGTCAGGGTGGTTTCCGGCTGCTTGCGGTCGAGTTCGAGGACTCGCGGTATCGGTGCCAGCCCGGCAAGGGCGACTTCCAGGGTCTGCGGGCGCACGCCGCGCTGCGCCGCCTCGCGCCGGACCCCGTGCAGCCAATCCGCGAAACTCTGTTGCGTCGCCCCGGCCGACCAAGGCAGCAGGGTCGCCCAGAGCAGGGGCAACAGCAAGGCGAGGTGTCGGCCAACGGTCGGCATCGCTGCTTTTCTGCCACGGCTGGCGCGGCATGGCAACATTTCATGAACCGCCGCCGCAAGCCTCAATTGCGCAAGGGCGGCAATGGCAGGGGCGAGGCCGGGTCGGGGGCGGTGATCTGGGCGCGAATGCTGGCCAGCGGGGCGGAATCGTCGAAGCTGGCGCGGCCGCGTTCATCGAACCGCACGCCGAGCTGGCGCCACAGGTCGGGCAGGTCGACCGGCGTCGCGTCATAGACGTGCCGCTCGGCGAGGCGGGCCAGCACGTCGCGTCCGACCGCCGCGTCGCAAGCCGCGATGGCGCGCGCGGTGTCCCAGCGCACGCTGGCCACGCCGCCGGCCGCGATCAGGCCGCGCAGGCAGTGTTCCAGGCCGCGCTGGCCGCCGGTCAGCCGTCGAATCTCGATATCCGCGAGCAGCATCATCAAGGCGCCACCCCAATAGACGCCCCGCGCGGACACGTTGGCAAGCCCCTGCCGGGCCACGCCGTCGAGCCCCCGCGGCATGCCGCGCCCGAATTCCTCCCAGACCTCCTCTGGCGACAACCAGCCGGCGCGCGCCCGCAGCACTGGCTCAGAGTAGGTCGCGATTCCCTCCATCAGCCAAAAGGCGTTGCCCAAGAACGGCTGACCCAGATGCAACAGTTCGTGCACCAACACCCAGGCGTCGTAGGCCTGCTCGACGGTCGTGCGCTGCCCAACCTGCAGCATCACCGCGCCGCCCCCGCCGCCGATCACCCGACCGAACACCACGCCCGAGCGACCGGGCACCGGCACGACGACCAGCAATCCCTGCTCGACCGGGAACCCGCGATAGTAGTCGGCGACAATCGCGGCTGAACGGCTAACCCATTGTTCCAGTTCATCCTGCAGCAAGTCGAGGGGGCCGTCCAAGCGGGCCAGGCGCAACGCCGCCGGCGGCCGTCGCTGCCCGGCGGGGCCAAGTGAAACCGGCCCCGGAAGCGTAAGCTCGGCCGTGCGCAGTCGACCGAACGCCACGTAGCCGCCCGACCAAACCGTTTCGTTATCGAGCCAATAGCGCCCGTCCGACCAGACCAGCGCGCTGGCGAACGCCGCGCCTTCCGGCAAGCCGAAGCCAAGGCTCAAGCGGCCGGCGGTCCGCTGCGGTGCCGCCAGCCAGGTGGGCAGGGTCGCCACCACGCTATCGCCCACCCGCTGCGCGACGTCCGGCATGGCCGCCTCGGCGGCCGCCTGGTCGAGTTCGAAGCGGTAGCGGAAGCGCAGGCTCCCGGCCTCGCCGGCAACGATCCACGCGCCCCCGATGGCGCGCACGCGTGTCTCGTCAAGCCCTTCAAAATCCGACACGAACGCCGCCCGGAAGCCGCGCTGGCCGCCGAATGTCAAGGCCTCCTGGCCGGGACAGTCGACGACGATGTCGAGCGCGCTCGCGCGGGCATCCAGCAGCGTCACCTGGTAGTCGCAGAGCGCCGTCGGCTGCGCCAGGGCCGCAACAGTGCCGCCAAGCCCGACCAGCAGAGCCGTCAGCCACTGAGTCAGCCAGCGCATGCCCCCAGGCTAGTTCCTCGGGCGGTGCCGTGGCGACGGGATTGACCGCCCCAAGCATCAAAAGCCCGTGAGGCCACATCCGCGGGCCGCAACCAAGGGTAAACGCTCGACCGCAACGCATGCGATGGTAATCCCGATGCGCATTGTTCGTTCGCTGCTGCTTGGCCTCGCGCTGGCGCTGGGCATACCCGCTTCCGGCCGGGCGGATCCGAGCGGGCTCGCCTGGCAGCCTTTCGCCGACGCCGTGTTCGCGCGCGCCCGGGCGGAAAACCGCTATGTCCTCCTGCACATGGCCGCGGTCTGGTGCCATTGGTGCCATGTCATGGAAGGCACCACCTATCGCGATCCGGCAGTGCGGGACCTGATCGATCGGCGGTTCATCCCGGTGCGGGTCGATCAGGATTCGCGGCCCGATCTGTCGTATCGCTACGAGCGCTGGGGTTGGCCCGCGACCATCATGTTCGATGCCGACGGCAACGAAATCTTCAAGCGCCAAGGCTATCTGCCGCCGGAACTGTTCGCCAAGCTGCTGCAGGCGGTGATCGACGACCCCTCGGCGCTGCCGAGCACCGATCCCGACCTCGACATCCGGCTCGATACCGTGCAATTGAGCGCCGAGCAGCGCGCCGGCCTGGACGCCATCCTGCGCGAAAGCTACGACGCCCAGCATGGCGGCTTCGGCGATATCCACCGCTTCCTACAGCCGGAAGCCGTGGAATGGGCCCTGCTGCGCGGCCGAGACGGCCAACCGCCCTATGCCGAAATGGCCAAGCGAACGCTCGACAATGCACGCAAGCTGATCGACCCGGTCTGGGGCGGCATGTACCAATATTCGGACCGGCTGGACTGGTCGGGGCCGCATTACGAAAAACTGATGAACATTCAGCTGGCCGCCCTGCGGCTTTACGGCTTGCAGCATGCCAGCCAGCCTTCGGCCGAGGCCCTGGCGGCGGCAACCGCGGTCTACCGCTACCTCATGAACCACTTGCGTTCGCCGGAGGGCGCCTTCTACACCAGCCAGGACGCCGACGTGGACGCCCGTCTGACCGGCCAGACGTTCTATGCTTTGCCCGCCGAGGGCCGCGCCAGGGTCGCCGCCCCGGCCATCGATCGGAACCGCTACGCGCGGGAGAATGGTTGGGCGATCATGGGCTTGACGGCCTATTACGATGCCACGGGCGAGACCGAGGCCAGGGCCGCGGCGGTCGGCGCGGCGGATTGGGTGCTGGCGCACCGGCGCACGCCCGGCGGCGGCTTTGGCCACGGCTCGGCGGCCGACGCGGATGCCTACCTGGCCGACAACATCGCCATGGCGGAAGCTTTCCTGGCCTTGCACCGGTCGACCGGCGCGCGCCGCTGGCTCGACTGGGCCGCGCGAACCGCGCGCTATGTCGCCGAGCGGTTCCGCGACGAAGGCGGCGGCTTCCATGCGCAGCGGCCGCCGGCCGACGCCCGCGGCGTCTTGCAGAAGCCGGTAAAGCAACTGGAGGAGAACGTCACGGCCGTGCGCGTCTTCAACCTGCTGTCGCACTATCTGGGAGACCCGCAACTGCTGCGGCTGGCCGAACATGGCATGAGCTATCTCGCGGCATTCGCCGAACTGGAAGGGTTTTTTCCAGGCATCCTGTTGGCCGACCACGAAATCGGCCACCCGCCGGTGCATGTGGCGGTGGTCGGCGGCAAGGACGACCCCAAGGCGGCCGCGCTCTATGCCGCGGCGCGCGCCTATCCTGCCCGCTACTTGCGCATCGAATGGTGGGATCGCCGCGAAGGCCCGCTGCCCAATGCCGACGTGCGCTACCCCGAACTGCCGGAATCCGCGGCCTTCGCCTGCGCCGACAAGCTCTGTTCGCTGCCGGTGTTCGCGGCGGACGAGGTGGCCCAGGCGGTGGCGCGGGTCGACCGCCGGTAGCCCCGATGCGCGGCGCCTTCCTGCAGGATCTGTCCTGGGCGGAGGCGGCCGAATGGCTGAACAGGGGTGCTGTGGTGCTGATGCCGATCGGCGCGCTGGCCAAGCAACACGGCCGGCATCTGCCGTTGTCGACCGACTACCGCGTGGCGCACGCGCTGGCACGCGGCCTGGCGGAGCGGTTGCCGCTGTTGGTCGCGCCGATTGTCGGCTTCGGGTACTACCCGGCATTCACCGCCTATGCTGGCAGCCAGCACCTGCGGGCGGAGACCTTCATTGCCTTGCTCGTCGATCTGATGACCGGCCTGATCCGCCAGGGCGCACTGCGTCTGGCGCTGCTCAACACGGGCGTCTCGACCGAGGCGCCGATTCGCCTGGCCCTGCGACAGGTCTTTGAAGAGACTGGGGTATTGGCCAGGGCCGTGGATCTGCATCAGGTTGGTCTCGGGGCCAGGCGAGAGGTCGTCGCGGAACCGGCCGGCGGGCATGCCGACGAAGCGGAAACCTCGCTGCTGATGGCCATCGCACCCGAGCGGGTGCGGCCGGAGCTGGCGGTCAGCGAGCAGTCGGCGGCCGACCGCGCGGGCGTTTCGCCGTTCTATCGCACCGGGTTGCTGACCCCGGTACCCGGCGCGCCCGGCCAGTTCAGCGCCAGCGGCGCCACCGGCGATCCGCGCCGGGCGAGCGCCGCCAAGGGCGCGGCCATCCTCTCTGCCATGCTGGACGAACTCACTGCCGGCCTCAGGGCCGAGTTTCCTGAGGCCTTTCCCCAGGCCGGCGACTGACGGAGGAGACCATGCGCCTCGCCTTGCTTTGGCTTCTGGCTGGGCTTGCTGCGGCACCGGCGGCGGCTGCCGAGGACGAGCTGAAGAAGCTGGTCGGTCAGCCGCTGATCGAGCTGCTGCGACAGGGCGGCCTGGTCGTCTACGTGCGGCACGGGGCGGCCGAGCGAGGCATCGACGAGGATCCGGTCGGGCTTGGCGCCTGCCCGGCGCAGCGCAGCCTGTCGCCGCTCGGACGGGTCGAGGCCGAGCAATTGGGTGCCGCCTTCGCCCGGTTTGCCCTGCCCGTCGCGCGGGTGCTGGCCAGCCCCTATTGCCGCGCGCTGGAAACCGCGCAACTCGCCTTCGGCCCGGCCGAAATACGGCACGAATTGCGGCTATGGCAGGGCAGGCTGCCGGAGGCCATGCGCGCGGCGCTGCCGACGCAGGCGCGGGCCCTGCTGGCGCAGCCGCCGCCGGCCGGCGGCAATACCGTGGTCGTCGCCCATAATTACAAGGATCTGCTGGGGTTCGACCTGCAGCAAGGTGAGGCGGCCGTGCTCTGGCCGGACGGCAAGGGCGATTTCGCGGTGTTGGCCCGGGTGCTGCCGGCGGAGTGGGCGGCGCATCTGCATGGCGGGCCGGAATTCCTGCTGGCGAGCTTCGCGCTGCCGGCGGATGCCAAGCCGGACCTGTTCGCGGGCGATGGCCAGGGCGGGCTCTGGCTTGCCCGGCGTGGCGAGGCCCGGCTTTGGCACCTGGCCGGGCGCACCGGCGGCTGGCGCGCGCTGGACCTGGCCGCCGACAGCCACGTCGCAGCGTTGGCCAGTGCGCGGGACGGCACATTATGGTTGCTCGATTCTGGCGAGCGGCAACTGACAAGTGTCGCCCTCGCCGACCTGACGGTTCGGCGCATCGCGCTGCCTGGTGGCGGCCAGCCAGGCGCGTTGACCGTGGACCGCGAGGGGCAGCTTTGGCTGGTGCGGGGCAACGCCTTGATCCGCATGGATCCCGCCAGCGCCTGGCTCGAAACGGTGGCGGAACTCCCGCTGGCCGGCGGCAATCAGCTGGTCGCTTGGCAGGGTGGCCTGCTCGGCCTCTCCCCGCTAGGCCTGTGGCGCCTGCACGGTCGCACGATCGACGTGTTGCCGGGGCCGCCGGTCGCCGCGATGCGGCCAGCCGATGACGGCGGCGCCTATATCCTGGCGCGGGACGGCGAGCTGAGACACATGGCCGCGGATGGTGCGTTGCGTCGGTTGGCCGCGCCAGCGGCCGGGGCCAGCCAACTCGCGGTCGACGCGTCCGGCCGGCTGTGGCTGGCGGGCGAGCACGGTCTTGGGCGGCTGGACGATGCGCGGGGCGATGCTCGGCCGTTCGACCTCGGCCGCCTTGCCGGCTCGATTGCCGGCCTGGTGGGCGACCCCGACGGCGGGCTCTGGCTGTTGCAGCCCTCCGCCGGGCGGATCGTGCGCCTGCTGCCGCCGGTTCCCTAGCCCGTCGAGAGCGGCGCCGCGTGCTCCAGGCGGGCGATCAGCCCCTGCTCCAGCCACAGGCGGATCAGGCCGACGGCTCGCGCGATCGCCGCGGTTTCACCGGCCGACGACAGCAAGAGCTGGCAAAGATCGCCGAATTCGGCGCCCTCACCGGCTGCCCGCAGCAGCACCGCCTCGTCCGGGTCGAGCACGCGGAACTCGACCTCCCAATGCGGGCGCCACACCGCGACAAGCACCGGCTCGGGCAGGCGGCGAGGTCTTGCCATCGCCTCAGCCGCGGCCCGCACCAAGGGGGCCACGTCCCATCGCGTCGCCACCAGCCGCAACGACGGCAGGAATTCCAGCCGCAGGTTGAGCCAGGCGGCTTGCGGCAGGCTGCCCGCGTCGGCGGGAGTGGCCGGGACAACGTCGGCCGCGTCGAACGCCTCGCCAACCGCCCAGATCAGGGCCGCCAACTCGGCCAATTCCGGGCGTTCGCACCAGCCCTGGGCGCTTGCCAGAAAGCCGGCCAGGTGCCGGCCAAACCACCGGGCGTTGAAGCAATCGGAAGGATGCTGGGCCAGATAGGCAAGCGCCAGCCGCTCGAACTCGGCCTCGCCCAACAACGACCTCAGTTGCGGATAATCGTTGGCCAGAACCTCGGCCAGGCGGGCGCCATAGGCATGCGCGTAGACCCCCAAGCGGAGATCGGCCGGTGCGCCGCCTTCGGCCACCAAGTCGAGCATGCGGTTCGGTCGCCGCAGCACGTAGGCGGTGAACTGGCGTTGCAGATCGGCCAAGCGCATCAGGCGGCGCGGTTCCGCACCGCCGAGGCCGCCACCCCCCGCACCCTGTCCAGCTCGTCGAGCAACTCCTGCAGGGGGGGGATGTTGTCGTCGCGCTCGATCATCGTCGAAATCGGCCCGAACCGCCGCACCGCCTCGCCATAGAGTTCGAACACCGGGTCGATGATCAGCTGGTCGTGCGTATCGATGATGTGGGACTGATAATTGCGATGCCCAGCCAGGTGGAACTGCTGGATGCGCGCCGCCGGCACGCCGTCGAGGTAGTCGAGCGCATTGAAGTCATGATTGAAAGCGCTGACGTAAATGTTGTTGATATCAAGCAAAATCAGACAATCCGCTTGCTCCGCGACGGCGCCGAGGAACTGCCATTCCGGCATTTCCGCTTGGGCATAGGCCACATAGCTGGACACGTTCTCCAGCAGCAGCCGGCGGCCCAGCCGGTCCTGCACCCGCCGGACCCGCTCGGCAACGTGGCGGACCGCCTCCTCGGTGGCCGGCAGCGGCATCAGGTCGTGCAGATTTACCCCGCCATACCCGGTCCAACAGAGGTGATCGGAAATCCATTTTGGTTCAATGATATCTGAAAGTTTCTTCAGTTCATTCAGGTAGTTCTCGTCGAGCGGATCGCTGGCTCCGATCGACAGCGACACGCCATGCATCACCATCGGATAGTCGGCCCGGATGCACAGCAGATTGGCCAGCGGGGGGCCGCCGCCCACCATGTAATTCTCGCTCAGGATCTCGAACCAATCGAGCCGGGGCCGCCGTTCAAGAATCGCGGCATAGTGGTCGCTGCGCAGGCCCAGGCCAAACCCCAAGGGTGCCGCGGTCAGACTGGTCATTTCGGTTGACGACTAGTCCCAATGCGAACGGGCGCCGCCGGTCCAAGGCCACGGCGCCCGCCTTCAACCGTGAAGCGATCGCAAGCCCGTGGTTCAGCCGGCCTTGCCACCAGCCTTGGTGCAATCGGCGGCGTCCTTCGCCTCGATCCAGCCCTTGCCCTTGCAGGAATTCATGCCCTTGCACGCGCTCGAGGCGGTCTTGCAGGCGCTCTTGCCCTTGCAGGCGTTGGCGCCGGTGCACTTCACGCCAGCGGCCTCGGCCGGGGCCGAAACAACCGCGATCGTGCCGGCGGCGAACAGCGCTGCGGCGGCGGCGGCCAGAACGGCGCCGGACTTCTTGGAAGCAATCATTCTTGGTCTCTCCCGAAAGAGTGGATGGTGGGACGTGTAGACAGCGAGGAAGCTAGCGAAGTAATGTTTAATTGCCAAGAAAGCCCGCTGTCATGAAATCTCCTTGCGGCGTCACCCCTGTGCCCGCAACACCAAACGGTGAAGGATCAGAGAATGCGCATGGGCTAGAGAATTGGCCGAATTCTGGGTGGTTGACGCGGCCAGGCCGGGGCGACCGGCCCGCTTGCTCGCGAGCGATCAAAACACTGTGAAAGCCGGCCCGCGGGCAGCCCCAGCCGTTCTTGTGAGCAGGAAAAGCGGCCTGGACCGATTCGCCGGCCTGGATGATCCCTCTCTCCATGCTACCTTGCTGACGCACTCCTTGTTCGGACGACTGGGACGAACCCGATGCGTCGCCGCGCCGCATGCTTGAGCCGAAGCGCATCGGCACTGTCGCTGTTCCTGCTGGGTCTGGCTGCGCTGCTGCTGCTGGCGAATGGCCCGCCGCGGGCGCAGGCGCAAACCGCCAGCAGCGCCGAGGACTTGTTCGTGGTCGATTGCCTGCTGCCGGGGCAGATGCGCCGGCTGGGCACTCGGATGACCTATGTCGGAGCGCGCCGGGCGATCAAGACGACCAACGCGGATTGCGCCATTCGCGGCGGGGAATATGTCGCCTACGACCGCGCCAGCCACGCCAGCGCGCTGCAAGTCTGGCTGCCGCTCGCGGAGGCGGGCGACGCGGCGGCGCAGACCTATGTGGGCGAAATCTACGAGAAAGGGCTGGGCGTTCCACCCCAATTCGACGCAACCGCATTGTGGTATCGGCGTGCCGCGGAGCTCGGCAACAGCAGGGCGCAGGTCAACCTGGGGTCGCTCTACGAACGCGGCCTCGGCATGGCCAAGGACCCGGAGAAGGCGGTTGAGTGGTATCGACGCGCCTCTGGCCTGGAGGCCGGCCACGTGCCCTATGTGCCGGCTTCCGTGGCCCAGAAACTGGAGCAATTGCGCGGCGAACACGACCGGTTGACCCAAGAGCGCGATGCCCTCGGCCGGCAACTTGACGCGGCGCGCCAGCAGCTCGAACGCAGCCAGCGCGAACTCAACCGGCGGCAGAGCGAGCTGGAGCAGGCGCGAAAGGCGGTGAGCGAAACCGAAGCCAAGACCAAGCAGGCCCGGGCCGCGGCCGGCTCCGACCCGGCCAGGCTCGCCGAATTGGAACGGGAGCTGCAAGGCCGGCGGCAGGTGGCCAGCCAACAGGAGACGGAGCTTGGCCGCCTGCGTGCCGAGATCGCCGGTCTGGGCCGCCAGTCGGAGCTGTTGCAGAAGGCCGCGCAGTCCGCCGAGCAGGGCCGCGTGGCGGAACTCGCCCGCTACAAGGCCGAGGCCGAGAACGCGCGCAGCGAGGCCGCCTTGCTCACACAACAGTTGCAGTTGGCCGCACGCACCGCCGCGGAGCAACGTCTTGCGGCGGAGGCCGCGCTAAGGCAGGTCGAAACGGCGCGCGGCGATTTGCAGCGCGAGCGGGCCTCGGCCCAGCGCGACGAAGGCAAGCTGAAGCAGTTGGAAGCCCGCTTGGCCGAGCGCGAAGCCGAGTTGCAGCGCAAGCAAGACGAGGCGGCGGCCCGCGAAGCGGCCCGGCAGGTGCTGGAACGCGAAGTGGCGGAACTGCGGCGCGCGGCCGAGAGCGAGGCCGCCCGGCAGGCCGCGGAGGCGCTGGCGGTGCCACGGATCGAGATCATCGACCCGCCGTTGCCACAAACCCGCGGTGCCGAGGCGCCGCCCGCGCTCAAGGTGCGGGGGCGGGGCGAGCGGGTCATTGTGGGCAGGGTGTCGGCGCCGGGCGGTCTACTGGCGCTGCTGGTCAACGACCGCGAGATCAAGCCCGAGAGCGACGGCCTGTTCCGGGCGAATGTGCCGGTCAGCGCACCGCAGACCGACGTGGCGGTGGTGGCGATCGGCGCCCGTGGCGCTCGCGCCCAAGTTCGCTTCCAGTTGGTGCCCGAGGGCGGCGAGAACCCGGTTACGCAGGCCGGAGCCTCGGCCAAGCCCTTGAAACTGCCGGACGTGAAGTTCGGCAACTTCCGCGCGCTGGTGATCGGCAACAACAAATACGCGAGCCTGGCCGAGCTGGAGACGGCGGAGAACGATGCCCGCGCCGTCGCCGAGCTGCTGGGCGATCGCTATGGGTTCAAGGCGACGCTGCTGCTGAACGCCAGCCGCTACCAGATGCTCTCCGCGCTCAACAAGTTGCGCGAGGAGCTGAGCGAGGATGACAATCTGCTTATCTACTATGCCGGCCACGGCGCGCTCGACCGGGTGAACCAGCGCGGCTTCTGGCTGCCGGTCGATGCCGAGGAAAGCAGCCCGGCCAACTGGATTTCCAACATCCAGATCACCGACATGCTGAACGCCATGGCGGCACGGAAAATCTTCGTGATCGCCGACAGTTGCTACTCAGGCACCCTCACCCGTTCCGCGGTCGCGCAGATCGACGCCAGGATGAGCGAGGAGCAGCGCGGCATATGGATCAAGACCATGGCGGCCAAGCGCAGCCGGGTGGTGCTGAGCTCGGGCGGTATCGCACCGGTGCTGGACGGCGGCGGCGGCAACCATTTGGTGTTTGCCAAGGCGTTCCTGTCAGCGTTGCGCGAGAACGCGGACATCCTGGAGGGTCAAAGGCTTTATCGTGCGGTCGCCACCGGGGTGGCCGGCGCCGCCGCCAGCCTCAGCACCGAGCAATTGCCGCAATTCGCACCCATCAGCTATGCCGGACACGAGGCCGGCGACTTCTTCCTCGTGCCGGGCTGAAGGAGCACGGGCGAAACCGCGTGGCCGCCCGGCGGCAACCCGGCGAACGCGCTTATGGCCAAATTGCCGCTGCGCATTCTCCGTCGCGGTGGCATAGTGGACACCTCGAGAACCTCTGGCGTTGAGGGTCGCGGGTTGATTCTCTGACCTCTGGCGATGGCCGGAGGCGGGGATGGCGGGACAGGCTGGTTTCTTCGACACGGACGAGCGGCTGGCGTGGCTGTCGGCGGCGGGGGACCCGCTGGAGCGGCTGGCGAAGGTGGTGGACTTCGAGCTGTTCCGCCCTGATCTCGAGGCGGCGGTGCCGCGCACGGACCGCTCCAAGGGCGGGAGGCCGCCATACGACGCGGTGTTGATGTTCAAGGTGCTGGTTGTGCAGACGCTGTACACGCTGTCCGACGATCAGGCCGAGTATCAGATCCGGGATCGGCTGTCGTTCATGCGCTTTGTCGGGCTGGCGCTGCACGATGCCGTGCCGGATGCCAAGACGATTTGGCTCTACCGCGAGCAACTCGTTCGGACTGGTGCCTTCGACCGGCTGTTCGCCCGGTTCGATGCGGCGCTACGGGAGAAGGGCTATCTGGCGATGGGTGGGCAGATCGTCGATGCCACTGTCGTCGAGGCGCGCCGCCCCCGGCTCACGCGCGA
>VGEV01000109.1 GCA_016869175.1 Alphaproteobacteria bacterium | reverse complement strand
ACAACCGGCGTATCCTGGAGCCCATCGGCAACATCCCGCCGGCCGAAGCCGAGGAACGCTACTACGCCATGGCAGACCAACCTGCCATGGCCGCGTGACTCAAACGACAATGCCTCCGGGAAACCCGGCGCGGTTCAACCCGGACACGGGCTTGACCCTTTCGAGTGTGTGAACTATTAGCGCCAAGCCCGGCGGCCAACGGTGCGCGAACAAGCACCGCCGAAGGGTCGAGCTTGTGGGGAGGATGCTGGCGATGGCCGATCCCGCGGCGTCGTTGCGGGCCTGCGACACCATGGTGAAGCTGTTGCTGCGCAACGCGGAAACCCGCGCGCAGCACACCGCCTACCGGGAAAAGGACTACGGCATCTGGCAGTCCTGGACCTGGCGCCAAGCGGCCGACGAGGTGCGCGCCTTTGCCTGCGGGCTGGCGGCGCTGGGCCTGCGGCGCGGCGACAAGGTGGCGCTGATCGGCAGCAACCGGCCGCAGCTCTATTGGGCGTTCGATGCGCTGCAGAGTTTCGGCGGCGTGGCGGTGCCGCTCTACGCCGATTCGGTCGCAGAGGAAATGCGCTTTGTGCTGGAACATGCCGAGGCGCGGTTCGCCATCTGCGAAGACCAAGAGCAGGTCGACAAGGTGCTGTCGCAGAAGCCGCACCTGCCCAACCTGGCCGCCATCGTCTACTGCAACCTGCGCGGCCTTCGCCATTACGACCAGGCATTCCTGCACGACCTGGTGACCGTGCAGCGGCAGGGCCGCGACTACGACAAGCAGCATCCCGGGGCGTTCGATGCCGCGGTCGCCCAAGGCAAGGGCAACGATGTCGGCCTGATCGCCTACACCTCCGGCACCACCGGCAATCCCAAGGGCGTGATGCTGACCTATGACGGCATGATCCGCAGCGCCCGGCTGTCCTGCGCGGCCGAAGGCGTGCGCGAGGACGAGGAGATGCTGGCTTATCTGCCGCTGGCCTGGGCGGGCGATCATTTCTTTTCGGTGGCGCAGCACCACTGGGCGGGCTTCGCGCTCAACTGCCCGGAAAGCTCCGACACCGTGATGCTCGACCTCAAGGATATCGGGCCCACCCATTTCATCGCCCCGCCGCCGATCTTCGAGAGCTTTCTCACTCAGATCCATGTGCGCATTGCCGATGCCGGCTGGCTGAAACGCAAGGCGTTCGAGTATTTCCTGGCCGTGGCCGGCCGCAGCGGCGTGGCGCTGCTGGAGGGCCGGCCGGTCGGCCCGCTCGACCGACTCTGGCTGGCGCTGGGCGAGTTCACGATCTATGGCCCGCTGAAAAGCAATCTGGGTCTGAGCCGCATCCGCCGCGCCTATACCGGCGGGGCGTCGCTGGGCGACGAGGTGTTCGACTTCTATCGCGGCATCGGCATCAATCTGAAACAGCTCTACGGCCAGACCGAGTGCTTCGCCTATTGCACGTTGCAGCGCGACGGCGACGTACGCTCGGACACCGTCGGCCCGCCTTGCCCGGAAGTGGAGATCAGGATCGCCAACGATGGCGAGGTGCTGTACCGCAGCCCAGGCAATTTCGTCGGCTACTACAAGCAGGACAACCTGACCCGCGAGGCGCTGGAGCCCGACGGCTGGGTGCATACGGGCGATGCCGGCTTCGTCGATGAGCGCGGCCATGTGAAGATCATCGATCGCGCCAAGGATGTCGGCAAGCTCAAGGACGGAACGCTGTTCGCGCCGCAGTATATCGAGAACAAGCTGAAATTCTTCTCCTACGTGAAGGAAGCGGTGGCACATGGCCTGGATCGCGAGTTCGTCGGCTGTTTCGTCATCATCGACTTGCAGGCGGTCGGCAACTGGGCGGAGAAGCAAGGGCTGACCTATGCCAGCTATCAGCACCTGGCGTCGCTGGCGCCGGTGCGAGAGCTGATCAAGGGCTGTATCGAACAGGTCAACCGCGCGCTGGCCAAGGACCGCGCGCTGGTCGGTTCGCAGATCAAGCGCTTCCTGCTGCTGCACAAGGAACTGGATGCCGACGACGGCGAGTTGACGCGGACCCGCAAGGTGCGTCGGCGGATCATCGCCGAACGCTACAAGCCGCTGATCGACGCCCTCTATTCCGGCGCTCGGCAGGCCAGCGTGGAAAGCCAGGTGCGGTTCGAGGACGGCCGGGTCGGCTTGCTGCATGCCGACCTGGAAGTCAGCGACGCCAAGACCTTCCCGGCGGCCGGCGCCGACACGGCGCCGCTTGGCAAGGCGGCCTAGCGATGGCGGGTCGACGCCAGTTCGGCGAGGTCATCCTCAGCGTCGAGAATATCGGCCTGTCGTTCGGCGCGGTGCAGGCGCTGTCCGGCGTTAGCCTTGAGGTGCGCAAGGGGCAGATCTTCTCGATCATCGGCCCGAACGGCGCCGGCAAGACCTCGCTGCTCAACTGCATCAACGGCGTCTATCACCCGCAGCAAGGCCAGATCAGCTTCAAGGGCCAGATGCGCGCCCGCATGGAGCCGCACCAGGCGGCGGCGCAAGGCATTGCCCGCACCTTCCAGAACGTCGCGCTGTTTCGCGGCATGAGCACGCTCGACAACATCATGACCGGGCGCAATCTGAAGATGCGCCGCGGCTTCCTGTGGAAGGCCCTGTGGTGGGGGCCGGCCGAGCGCGAGGAACTGGCACATCGCGCGCAAGTCGAGAGGGTGATCGACTTCCTCGAGATCGAAGCGATCCGCAAGACCCCGGTCGGCCGCCTGCCCTATGGTCTGCAAAAGCGCGTCGAGCTGGGCCGCGCGTTGGCGGCGGAACCGGAGATGTTGCTGCTGGACGAGCCGATGGCCGGCATGAACCTGGAGGAGAAGCAGGACATGTGCCGGTTCATCCTGGATGTCAACGACGAGTTCGGCACGACGATCTGCCTGATCGAGCACGACATGGGCGTGGTGATGGATCTGTCGGATCACGTCGTGGTGCTGGACTATGGCCGGAAGATCGCCGACGGCCCGCCTGAGCAGGTGCGCCGCGACCCGCGGGTGATCGACGCCTATCTCGGCGCCGCCCACTAGGAGCAAGCCCCCGACATGCTGGAAATGATCTATCTCGATCCGCTGTTCGCCATCGAGGTGGTGGTGAGCGGCCTGCTCTCGGGCATCATGTATTCCCTGGTGGCGCTCGGCTTCGCGCTGATCTTCAAGGCTTCCGGCATCTTCAATTTCGCGCAAGGCGCCTTCGTGCTGTTCGCGGCGCTGACGCTGGTCAGCCTGATCGAGGGCGCCTTGTTCGGCGTGAAGCTGCCCCTGCTGCTGGCGGCGGCGGTGACGCTTGTCATCATGGTGGTCTATGGCATGGCGGTCGAACGGCTGGTGCTGCGGCCGCTGATCAACCAGTCGCTCATCATCCTCTTCATGGCCACCATCGGCCTCAACTTCTTCACCGAGGGCTTCGCGCAGATGCTGTGGGGGGCGCAGGTCAAGCGGCTCGATCTCGGCATTCCGGAAAAGCCGTGGGAAGGCCTGCGCCTGGCCACCGGCATTACGCTCAGCGTGTTCGAACTGGTGGCGGCGGCGATTGCCGGCGTGCTGGTACTGGGCTTGACGCTGTTCTTCAGCAAGACCACGACCGGCCGCGCGCTGCGCGCGGTGTCGGACGACAATCAGGCGGCGATGTCGGTCGGCATCCCGCTGCAGCATATCTGGGCGGTGGTCTGGGCGGTGGCCGGCATCATCGCGCTGGTGGCGGGCATGCTGTGGGGGGCCAAGTTGGGGGTGCAGTTCAGCCTGTCGCTGCTGGCGCTGAAGGCGTTGCCGGTGCTGATCATCGGCGGCTTCGATTCGATCGTCGGCGTGATCGTGGCCGGCCTGATCGTCGGCGCCTCCGAGAAGTTCGCGGAAGTCTTCGTCGGGCCGTATTTCGGTGGCGCGATCGAGAACTGGTTCCCCTACGTGCTGGCCACCGTCGTGCTGCTGATCAAGCCGCAAGGCCTGTTCGGCGAGAAGATCATCGAGCGGGTATAGGCCATGATTTACCGCGAGTCCGGGCAGTTTAAGACCAGCTACGCCGCCGACCAGGCGATGTTTCCGATCCGCCAGGATCGGATTTTCATCGCCCTGCTGCTGGTGGCGGCGGTGGCGGTGGTGCCGGTGGTGGTCAGCGAATACGCTATCCGCTCGATCCTGATGCCGTTCCTGATCCTGTCGATCGCCGCCATCGGCCTCAACCTGCTGCTAGGCTATTGCGGGCTGATTTCGCTCGGCACCGCCGCGTTCATGGCGGTCGGCGCCTTCTCGGCCTACAAGCTGGCGACCGGCATTCCGGACCTGCCGATCGTTCTCAACTTCATCCTGGCCGGGCTCGTTACCGCGGTCGTGGGCATGGCCTTTGGCCTGCCTTCCTTGCGCATCAAGGGATTCTACCTGGCGGTCACCACCCTCGCCGCGCACTTCTTCGTCGAATGGACGATCACCAAGTTCGGCTGGTTCACCAATTACAGCCCGTCCGGCGTGATTTCCGCGCCGCCATTGGACGTCTTTGGCATCGCGATCGACAGTACGACGGAGAAATACTGGTTCGTGCTGGCCTGGGTTCTGGTGTTGGCGGTGCTGGCCAAGAACCTGGTGCGCAGTTCGGTCGGTCGGGCCTGGATGGCGGTGCGCGACATGGACGTGGCGGCCGCGGTGATCGGCGTGCCGATCCTCAAGACCAAGCTGCTGGCCTTCGCCGTCAGTTCGTTCTATTGCGGCATCGCCGGCGCGCTTTATGTGTTCGCCTATATCGGCACCGTCGAGCCGCAGGCCTTCGATCTCAATCGCGCCTTCCAGGTGCTATTCATGGTGATCATCGGCGGGCTGGGCAGCATTCTGGGCTCGTTCTTCGGCGCTGCCTTCATTGTGACCCTGCCGATCTTCATCACCCTGGCGGCGGCGCCGTTCGGCGGGCAGATCCCGGCCGAGGTGCTGTCCAATCTGGAACTCATCATCTTCGGCATCCTGATCGTGTTTTTCTTGATCGTCGAACCGCTCGGCCTTGCCCGCCTTTGGCAGATTGGCAAGGAGAAGCTGCGGCTTTGGCCCTTCCCCCATTGACGGGGACGTGACAGCGACGGCGTGGTGAGGGAATAGGTCCTGTGCTAGCCTGAATAGATCGGGAGCGCCGCCCCGTAGGGGGCGAAACGCCAGGGAGGAGTTGCAGATGGCATTACGAAAACTCGCTACGGCGCTGCTGGCCGCGGCGGCGCTTGGCCTGCCGGGGGCGGTCCAGGCGCAACAGAACGACGGCACGCAGTTCATGCTGGTCAACGCCTACTGGACCGGGCCGTTCGCGGCCGGCGGTTCGGCCTTCGGCGGCGGCATGATCGACTACTACCGCATGCTGAACGAGCGCGATGGCGGCATCAACGGCGTGAAGCTCAGCTGGGAGAAGTGCGAGACGCAATATCAGAACGACCGCATCGTCGAGTGCTACGAGCGCTTCAAGGGCCATAACGGCGGCTTGGCGCTGTTCCATCCGATGTCGACCGGCGGCGCCTACGCCGTGCTGGAACGGGCGCAGAAGGACCTGATCCCGGTCATCACCATCGGCTATGGCCGGACCGATGCCTCCGACGGTCGCGTGTTTCCCTACAAGTTCCCGATGCTGACCAACTACTGGAGCCAGAATACCGCCAAGATCCGCTTCATGGGCGCCCAGGAAGGCGGCATGGACAAGCTCAAGGGCAAGAAGATCGCCAACGTCTACCTGGAAAGCGCCTATGGCAAGGAAACCATTCCGGTGCTGGACGAACAGGCCAAGCGCTATGGCTTCAGCGTGCAGCATTTCGCCGTGGCCGCCCCGGGCCTGGACCAGAAGGCCGTGTGGCTGCAAATCGCCCGGCAGTTGCGGGCCGACTGGGTGATCCTGCGCGGCTGGGGGGTGATGAACCCGGCGGCGCTGAAAGAGGCCGAGCGCGTCGGCTTTGCGCGCGAGAAGATCGTCGGCGTGTGGTGGTCGGGCTCGGAGGAGGACGTGGTGCCGGCCGGCGATGCGGCCGAGGGCTATATTTCGGCCGCGTTCAACGGCTCCGGCACGCATTTTCCCGTCATCCAGGACGTGATCAAGCACGTCTATGACAAGGGCAACGGCGAGTTGCCGCGCGAGCGGCTGGGCCAGGTGTTCTACGCCCGCGCCATGGTCTGGGCGATCATCTCGGCGGAGGCCATCCGCGACGCGCAGGCGATGTTCGGCAAGCGGCCGGTCGTCGGCAAGGAAGTGCAGCAGGCGCTGGAGAAGTTCGCCATGACGCCCGAGCGCGTCAAGAAGCTGGGCGCCGAGGGCCTGGTCCCGCCGTTCTCGCTGTCCTGCAAGGATCATGAGGGTGGCGCCGCCGTGCGCTTCCAGCAATGGAAGGGCGGCAAGTGGGTGCCGATCGGCGATTGGGTCGCGGTCGACAAGGACATGGTCCGGCCGATGATCGAAGCCTCCGCCGCTGCCTATGCCAAGGAAAAGAGCCTGACCCCGCGTAGCTGCTGATCGCCGGGCACACGGGCTGAATGGCCCCCATCCGCTTGGCTTCGGCCAGCGGATGGGGGTTCGTTTGTCGCCAACATGAGCCAGCCATGACCACAGCCAGCCCCGCCGCCGAGGCCCAACCGGCCCTGCTCTCGGTCAACAACATCGAGGTGATCTACGACCACGTGATCCTGGTGCTGAAGGGGGTCTCGCTCAGCCTGCCGGAGGGCGGCGTGGTGGCGCTGCTGGGCGCCAATGGTGCCGGCAAGACCACCACCCTGAAGGCCATCTCCAACCTGCTGAAGACCGATCGCGGCGATGTCACCAAGGGCCAGATCCACTTCAAGGGCGAGCAGTCCAACGCGCTGTCCGCCGCCGACATGGTGAAGCGCGGCCTGGTGCAGGTGATGGAAGGCCGACACTGCTTCGGCCACCTGACGGTCGAGGAGAACCTGCTGACCGGCGCCTATACCCGCGGCGACGGCCGGGGCGCCATAAGCGCCGACCTCGAACTCGTCTACAAGTATTTCCCGCGCCTGAAAGAGCGTCGCGGCAGCCTGGCCGGCTATATTTCCGGCGGCGAGCAGCAGATGTGCGCGATCGGCCGGGCGTTGATGGCGCGGCCCAAGGTGATCTTGCTGGACGAGCCGTCCATGGGGCTGGCGCCGCAGCTGGTGGCGGAGATCTTCTCCATCGTCACGCGCCTCAACCGGGAAGAGAAGGTCAGCTTCCTGCTGGCCGAACAGAACGCGACGGTGGCTCTGAAGCACGCCGATTACGGCTATGTGCTGGAAAGCGGCCGCGTGGTCCTGGACGGGCCGGCCGGGCAATTGGCCGAGAATGCCGACGTCAAGGAATTCTACCTGGGCTTCTCCGGCGGCGGCCGGGTCAATTTCCGCGACACCAAGCATTACCGCCGGCGCAAGCGCTGGCTGGCCTAGGCCTGGAAGGGCGCAGGCCGGCGCCGCGGTCAAGGGTATGGGGCCAGGGCTTCCGTGCAAACCGCGCGCGCCGGTTCGATTCGAACGGAAATTGCCCTATCTTGGCCCGCCAGCGAGCAAGGGGGCGGGCATGGCGGCAGGCGAATACTACGATCGGCTGGAAACGCGCGCGCCCGAACTGCGCGAACGCGAACTGATGGCGGCGTTGCCCAAGCTGGTGGCGCATGCGCGCAAGAACGCGCCCTATTTTCGCCGCTTGCTGGCCAAGGCGAAGCCGAAGGAAATCGTCACGCGGGCGGCCTTGGCGCAGTTGCCGGTGACGCGCAAGTCGGACCTGTCGGCGACGCAGAAGCTGGACAAGCCATTTGGCGGCCTGAACGCCGCGCCGCTCACCAAGGTCAAGCACGTCTTCATGTCGCCGGGTCCGCTCTACGAGCCTGAGGGTTACGAGAAGGACGCCTCGCGCTTCGGTCGCGCGCTGTGGGCGGCGGGCGTCAGGCCGGGCGACATCATCCACAACACCTATTCCTACCACCTGACGCCGGCCGGCATGCTGGTCGAGACGGCGGCGCATGCCATCGGCTGCCCGGTGTTTCCGGCCGGCGTCGGCAATACCGAACTGCAATTGCAGGCGATCGCCGACATCCGCCCCACCTTCTATGCCGGCACGCCCAGCTTCCTGCGCATCCTGTTGGACAAGGGTCGCGAACTGGGCTTCGAGACGGGCAGCCTGAAGCGCGGTCTGGTGGGTGGCGAGGCGCTGCCGCCAAGCCTCAGACGCGAACTGTCGGAGCGCGGCGTCGATGTGCTGCAGGCCTATGGCACCGCCGATCTCGGCCTGATTGCCTACGAAAGCGCGGCCAAGGAAGGCATGATCTGCGACGAAGGCGTGATCGTGGAGATTGTCGAGCCGGGCGGCACCCAGCCGGTGGCCGACGGCGAGACGGGCGAGGTGGTGGTGACCACCTTCAACAAGGTCTATCCCTTGGTGCGTTTCGCCACGGGCGACCTGTCTGCCGTGCTGCCGGGGCAAAGTCCGTGCGGGCGAAGCAACATGCGCCTCCGCGGCTGGCTCGGCCGCGCCGACCAGTCGACCAAGGTCAGGGGCATGTTCGTGCATCCCGGCAACGTCGCCGAGCTGACCCGCCGGCATGCCGAGATCAAGAAGGCCCGCCTCGTCGTCCGTTCGCAAGACAATGTCGACCAGATGACCTTGCGCTGCGAGGTCGAGGGCGGCGACGAGGGCCTGCGCAATACCATCGCCGGCAGCGTGCAGACCGTCCTCAAACTGCGCGGCGCGGTGGAGTTGGTGGCGCCCGGCACGCTGCCCAACGACGGCAAGCTGATCGAGGACGCGCGCAGCTACAAGTAGCGGCTCAGCGTCCGGCCCGCTTGCGCATCAGCGCCGCCGTGGCCTGGGCCGCCGTATCGGCCGCGCCCGACAGCGCCACTGCCACGTTGGCGCGGTCCCGCGCATCGCGGTTCTGCGACAGCTTGAACTTGCCTTCCAGTCGCGTCGGCTCGATGGCGAAGGCCTGGATGCCGTTCAGCATGCGGCCGACATAGTCGTTCGGCAGCCCGGTCATGCTCCAGGGGCTGGGGCGGCCGGCTTCGTAGACGGCAACCATGCGCTGCAGCAGCGCCCTTGCCTCCGCCTCGTCGTCGATCAGCCGCGGCCGGCCATAGACATGCACGGCGGCGAAGTTCCAGGTCGGCACCGCGGGATGCGTGTCGTACCAGGCGGGCGAGACATAGGCGTGCGGGCCGGCGAACACCGCCAGCACTTCGGCCTCGGGTCGGAACTGCCGCCATTGCGGGTTGGCCTTCGCCATGTGGCCCAGGATGCGCGCGGGCGTGCCCGGCTCGTACAGCAGCGGCAGATGCGTGCCGAACGGCATGCCGCGCTCGTCCGTCGTCAGCAGCAGGGCGAAGCTGTTGGCCGCCATGAAACGCGCCAGCTCGCCGGCGTCGCTTTCGTGGAAATGCTTGGGTACGTACATGAGCCGCGCTAGAGCCGGCGCTGCAGCAGCATCTTCTTGGTCTCGGCGATCGCCTTGGCCGGATTGAGGCCCTTTGGGCAGGTCTTGGCGCAATTCATGATGGTGTGGCAGCGGTAGAGCCGGAACGGGTCTTCCAACTCGTCCAGCCGTTCGCCGGTGGTCTCGTCGCGGCTGTCGATCAGCCAGCGATAGGCCTGCAGCAGGACGGCGGGGCCCAGATAGCGGTCGCCGTTCCACCAGTAGCTGGGGCAGGCGGTGGAGCAGCAGGCGCACAGGATGCATTCGTAGAGGCCGTCCAGCTTTTTGCGGTCCGCGTGGCTTTGCAGCCGCTCGCGGTCCGGCGGCGCCGGCGACTTCGATTGCAGGTACGGCTTGATCGAGGCGTATTGCGCGTAGAAAGTCGAAAGATCGGGCACCAGGTCTTTGATCACCGGCAGGTGCGGCAGGGGATAGATCTTGACGTCGCCCGCGACGTCGTCGATCGCCCGGGTGCAGGCCAGCGTGTTGGTGCCGTCGATGTTCATGGCGCAGGACCCGCACACGCCCTCGCGACAGGAGCGCCGAAAAGTCAGCGTCGGGTCCGTCTCGTTCTTGATCTTGATCAGCGCGTCCAGGACCATTGACCCGCAACTGGCCAGATCGACCTCGTATGTATCGAGCTGCGGATTGCCGCCGCCATCGGGATCGTAGCGGTAGACCTGGAAGCGGCGCGGCTTGCTGGCGCCGGCGGGCGCGGGATGCGTCTTGCCCGCCGCGACCTTGGAATTGGCGGGGAGCTTGAACTCGGCCATCTGTCCTGCTCTCGGGGCTTCGGCGCGGATCCTAGTAGACGCGCGCCTTGGGCGGGAAATACTGCACGTCGTTGGTCAGCGTGTAGGTATGCACCGGGCGGTAGTCGAGCCGCACCTTGCCCCGGTCGTCGAGCCAGCTGAGCGTATGCTTCATCCAGTTCTCGTCGTCACGCTCGGTGAAGTCCTCGCGCGCATGCGCGCCGCGGCTCTCGGTGCGGGTGGCGGCGCCTTCCATCGAAACCACCGCCTGGCGGATCAGGTTGTCGAGTTCGAGCGTCTCCACCAGGTCCGAGTTCCAGATCAGGCCGCGGTCGCTGACCTTGATATCGGCCATGCGGCTCCACACCGTGCCGATCAGCTGTCGCCCTTCTTCCAGCACCTCGCCGCTGCGGAACACGGCGCAGTTGTTCTGCATGGTGCGCTGCATGTCGTCGCGGATGGCGGCGGTGGGCGAGCCGCCCTTGGCGTGGCGGAAGCGATCGAAGCGGGCCAGCGCGGCGTCGCTGACGGCAGCGGACAGGTCCTTGTGCGGCTTGCCCGTCTCCACCACCTGGGCGGCCTTGATGGCGGCGGCGCGGCCGAACACCACGAGGTCGATCAGCGAGTTCGAGCCCAGCCGGTTGGCGCCGTGCACGGAAACGCATGCCGCCTCGCCGACCGCCATCAGGCCCGGCACGATGCTGTCGGGGTTGCCGTCGGCGAGCGTCACCACCTCGCCCCAGTAATTGGTCGGCACGCCGCCCATGTTGTAGTGCACCGTCGGCAACACCGGCACCGGCTGGCGCGCGACGTCGACGCCGGCGAAGATGCGGGCCGATTCCGAGATGCCCGGCAGGCGCTCCTCGATCACCTTGGGGTCCAGGTGGTCGAGATGCAGCAGGATGTGGTCCTTTTTCGGTCCGCAGCCGCGGCCCTCGCGGATCTCGATGGTCATGGAGCGGCTGACCACGTCGCGGCTGGCCAGGTCCTTGGCCGAGGGCGCGTAGCGTTCCATGAAGCGCTCGCCCTCCGCGTTGACCAGGAACCCGCCTTCGCCCCGCACGCCCTCGGTGATCAGGCAGCCGGCGCCGTAGATGCCGGTGGGGTGAAACTGGATGAACTCCATGTCCTGCAGCGGCAGGCCGGCGCGCAGCACCATGCCATTGCCGTCGCCCGTGCAGGTATGCGCGGAGGTGCAGGAGAAATAGCAGCGGCCGTAGCCGCCGGTGGCCAGCACCGTCATGTGCGCGCGGAAGCGGTGGATGCTGCCGTCGGCCAGGTTCCAGGCCAGCACGCCCAGGCAGGCGCCGTCCTCGTCCAGCAGCAGGTCGAGCGCAAAATACTCGATGAAGAAGGCGGTGTCGTATTTCAGCGATTGCTGGTAGAGCGTGTGCAGGATGGCATGCCCGGTGCGGTCGGCGGCGGCGCAGGTGCGCTGCGCTGTGCCCTTGCCGAAATGCGTCGTCATGCCGCCGAAGGCGCGCTGGTAGATCTTGCCTTGCTCGGTGCGGCTGAACGGCACGCCCATGTGTTCAAGCTCGACCACCGCGGCCGGCGCCTCGCGGCACATGTATTCGATGGCGTCCTGGTCGCCCAGCCAGTCGGCGCCCTTGACCGTGTCGTACATGTGCCAGCGCCAGTCGTCCTCGCCCATGTTGCCAAGCGCGGCCGAGATGCCGCCTTGCGCTGCCACGGTATGGCTGCGGGTCGGGAACACCTTGCTGACGCAGGCGGTCTTCAGGCCGGCTTGCGCCATGCCCATGGCCGCGCGCAGGCCGGAGCCGCCGGCTCCCACCACCACGACGTCGAATTGATGCTCGGTGATCGGATAGGTTTCTGGCATCGGCTCAACCCCGGAAATGCAGCGACAGCACGGCAACCGCCGCGGCCAGCCCAACCCCGGCGCAGGCGAACACGTTCAGCACCAGCAAGGCGAGCTTGGCGCCGGGCGCGTGCACGTAATCCTCGATCACCACCTGCAGGCCGAGACGCAGGTGATAGAAGCCGCTCAGGACGAACAGCAGCAGCAGCACGGCGACCACCGGCGAGGCCACCCAGGCCTTGACTTGCGCATGCTCGGCGCCGGCCAGACCGGCAACCGACAGCGCGAACCAGACCGCGAGCGGCAGCAGGGCCAGCGCGCTCAGCCGCTGCTGCCACCAATGCTGGGTGCCGTCCTTGGCGGAGCCCAGGCCGCTTACCCGACCCAGCGCCGTGCGCAGGCTGTGTTCGCTCATTCTCCCAGTCCCATCGTGGCATAGCCCAGCACCCAGACGGCCAGCGTGACCGCCGCCGCGGCGATCACCGCCGCCCAGCCGCTCCTGGTCACACTCGGCAGGTCGAAGCCGTAGCCGGCGTCCCAGGCCAGATGCCGGATGCCGTTGAACAGGTGATAGAACAGCGCGCCGGTGAAACCGAACAGCAGCAGCCGGCCCAACCACGAGCCAACAAAGGCCTGCGCCGTGGCGAACGGGCCGGGGCCGGCGGCGGCGGCGATCAGCCACCAGGCGAGCAGCAGCGTGCCCAGGCCAAGCCCGACGCCGGTCACCCGATGCAGGATCGACAGGACCGAGGTGATCTGCGGCCGATAGATCTGCAGATGCGGGGATAGCGGGCGCTTGGCGGCCGGCATCGGGTGGGATCCTCAAGCGACGGGCGGCATGGCGGAAACGACGACGCGGATGACCCTCCCCACCCGCGCAACGTCCATCCTAGGCGGACCGCCTGTCAAGTCAACGCCGCCGCCTCTGGCGGCGAGAGGTTGGCGTGTACTGAGACGGTATTGACCTGACAGTAGGCCACCGCAGAACCGGGCGCGGACCGCAAGGGTCCGAGCGCCCGGTTCCGGTGGCCGAGCCGCTTTCGAGCGGGTTTGATGGCGTTGTCGAGACAAC
>VGEV01000108.1 GCA_016869175.1 Alphaproteobacteria bacterium | reverse complement strand
CCAGGCGCTGCTGCAGGCGGCGGATGCCGGCCGGCGCGGCCTCGCCCGCCCCCGCCACCGCCACCGCCAGGCCGTCCAGCAACAGGCGCCGGGCGGCCGTCCTGGCCGCTTCCGGCAGCGGCATGGCACGCAACGCGACAATGCGTTCGGCCAGCAGCCGGGTCAGGCCCGGCTCGTCGTTGGCGGCGTCGGTGATTGACGGTGCCATGGCAGCCTTCCTACCGTCGCGCGGGGGCAGGGCGGGTGACGGCATGAGCAATGTAGCGGATCGTTTCGATGTGTTGGTGGTGGGCTGCGGCATTGCCGGCCTGTCGGCGGCGGTGGCGGCGCTGGAAGCCGGCGCGAGGGTCGGCATCGTCGAACGCGCGCCGCGGGAGGAGCGCGGCGGCAACACCCGATGGACGGAGGCGTTCTGGCGCATGCAGAGCGCCGACATGGTGGCGCACGATTTCGAGAGCCACTTCATGGCCAATGCCGGCCATTATCTCGACCCCGACCTGGTGCGCGAGACGGCCCGCGACTACGCGCAATGGCCGGCCATCGTGAAGGCCATGAGCTTCAGCGACCCGGAGGTGATCGCCACTTTCGGCAAGGCGGCCGGGCCGACCTTGCGCTGGCTTGAGGGCTTCGGTCTCCGCTTCGACTTCTTGCCGAGCTACCTGATCACCCAGTGCACCACGCGCATGGCCCCGGTCGGCGGCGGGCTGCAATTGGTGGAGACGCTGGCCGGCGAGGCCGAGCGCCGCGGCGCCAGCTTCTTCTACCAGACGACGGCGCACGAATTGCTCCGCGACGAGGAAGGCGCGGTCGCTGGCGTCAAGGTGCGCCACCGTGACGGTCGCTGGCACGACTGGCGGGCGGCGGCCGTGGTGCTGGCCTCGGGCGGCTTCGAGGGCAATCCGGAAATGCTGGCGCGCTATGTCGGTCCCAATGCCCGCTATACCCGGCCCGTGGCGCGCGGCGGCCATTACAACAAGGGCGAGGGCATCCGCATGGCGCTGGCGCTGAACGCCGCGCCCAATGGCGATTACTCCGACTTCCACGCCGAGCCGATCGACCCGCGCTCCGGCAAGGGCGAGCCCATCGTGTTCGTCTTTCCCTATGGCGTGCTGGTCAACCGGCGGGGCGAGCGCTTCGTCGACGAGGCCAGCGCCACGGTGGACGCGATCTACGAGAAGGTGACCCGGCGCATCAACGAGCAGCCCCAAGGCATCGCCTATGTCATCCTGGACGCCAAGCTGGACGAGGTGCCGAACTGGCAGCGCACGGTGCGCAGCGACCAGCCGGCAATCGTCGCCGACGGCATGGTGGAACTGGCCGGCAAGCTGGACCTGCCCGCCGACCGCTTGCGCACAACCGTTGCCGCCTATAATGCGGCCTGTCGGCCTGGCATGTTCAAGCCGTTGGAGCTGGACGGCCTGGCAACGCAAGGCCTCGACCCAGTGAAGTCCAACTGGGCGCGGCCGCTTGACCGGCCGCCCTATCGCGCCTGGCCGATCATCGCCGCCAACTGTTTCACGTTCGGTGGCCTGAAGACCGATGCCTCGGCCCGCGTCCTCGACCTGGATGGCGAGCCGATCGCCGGGCTCTACGCGGCGGGCGAGACCATGGGGCTCTATTTCGGCACCTATACCGGCGCCACCTCGGTCATGCGCGGCGCGGTGTTCGGCCGCATCGCCGGGCAGGACGGTGCCCGCCGCGCGGCCGGGCTCAGGCAGGCCCGCTAAGCGGGAAAGTTGCGCTTGAAGACCGCGGCCAGGCGCGGCAGCGCCTCGGTCGCCTGGGCGATGGCGGTCAGTTTCGGGCAGTGCTCGGCAAACCACGGCCGCTTGGGGTGCCAACGCGTCATCACCGCGACATAGATGTCCAGCACCAAGAATCGGCGGCCAAGAAACCAGGGCTGGTCGGCCACCGGCTCGGCCATCCGCCAGTAGCGCTTGCGGGCCTCGGCGGTGGCCGTGCGGAAGGGCTGGCGGGCCGCCTCCAAGGCCACATAGCGCGAGGGATCGTCGCCGAAGGCGAAGGTTGGATAGATGGTGGTCACCAGGAACAGCAGCCAGCGCAGGGCTTGCGGCCGCGCCGGATCGCCCGCCGCCGGCAACAGCGGCTCGGCCCCGGCTGTCTCCGCCAGGTGGATGCTGATCGCCGCGCTTTCCGCCATCACGCTGCCGTCGGGCATCCGCACGGTCGGCACCTGGGCCATAGGATTGACGCGGGCAAGTGTCTCGCGCGCCTCGGCCGAGCGGAACAGGTCGTCAACCGGCTCGAGGCGAAACGGCAGACCGTACCAGGCGAGCTGCGCCTCGATGAGCGCCGAACCCCACCCTGTGTGCGCGTAGAGTATGTGCATGGCGTTCACCTCCGCCGATTTCAGCCGCGGTATTGGAAGCCGGTCAGCGGCGTCACTTCCGGCTTCAGTCGATGGTCGGCGCCGAAATCCGCCAGCCGATGGAAGTAGAGCGGTTGTTCGCGTTCCAAGCCGACGAGGCGCCGGCGGTAGCGCTCGATCATCGCCGCCCGTGCCTCGGCATCGATGCGGGAGACGCCATAGAAGATTTCCGGCCGCAGCACCTGGAAGCCGCAGAAATGCATGATGCCGTTGTGGATCGGCCACAGTATGCGGTCGATGTCGCCGTGGATGCCGTCGGCGGCGAAGGCCGGGGCGGCGGCGCCCGTGGTCATGGAGACGAGCGCGCGCCGACCCTTGAGGCCGCCATTCTCGTACCACATGGTGCCGCCGCCGCCATAGGCGAAGCCGGTGGTGAACACCCGATCGACCCAGCCCTTCATGATCGCCGGCATGGAGAACCAGTAGATGGGGAACTGCAGGATCAGGTGGTCGCACCAGCGCAGCTTCTCCTGCTCGGCCTTGATCTCGGGCGCGAAACTGCCTTGCGCCAGCGCCTGCTTCTGTTCCGCCTGCGCCTTGAAATGCGTGGCATCAACGCGCGGCCCTTGCACGTCGGCCGGCCCCAGCGCCGCCGGAAAGTTCATCGCATAGAGGTCGGATACACGCACTTGGTGCTGGCCGCCCTGCAGCGTCTCGACCGCGAGATCGCGCAAGAAACCGTTGAGCGAAGCGGGTTCGGGATGGGCGTGGACCAACAGGACTTTCATCGAGGCATGCTCCGCTTGCGATGGCGGCAACTTAAGACGAAGGCAGCGCCGCGCGCAGCACCTTCCTGGTCAAGGTCGACAGCGGCAGGCTGTCGAGCGCAACGAGCGGCCACCAGAAACAGCCGGCGACCGGCTGGCGCGCGATCCGGGCCCGATGCACGAACAGCCGCAGCCGAAAATGCGTGAAGTCATGCTCGACCGGGGCGACCAGCGCCTGCCAAGCCGTTGGCAAGGGGGCGGCGCGTAACAATTCAGCGTCATCGCCAGGCCGTTCGCCCCAGTCGCTGCCGGGCACCTCGACCATGCCGCCCAGCAGGCCGGCCAGCGGCCGCGTGCGCAGCAGCACTTCCCGTTCGCCGCTCAGCGCGACGAAAGCCAGGCCGTGGCGGAGCGGTCGATCCGGTTTCGGCCGTTTCATCGGCAAGCCGTCGGCAATGCCCAAGGCCCTCGCCCGGCAAGCCTGCCGCCACGGGCAGTCTGGGCATTTCGGCCGGCGCGGCAGGCAGACCGACGCGCCCAGGTCCATCAGCGCCTGCAGCAAGTCGCCGGGGCGCCGCCGGCTGGCCAGCCGGGCCGCATGGCGCGCCAGTTCCCGCTTGGCGGCGGGCAGCGGCGTCGTCACGGCATGCAGGCGCGCCAGCACGCGCTCGCCGTTGCCGTCGAGCGCCAGCACCGGCTGGCCGAAGCAGATCGCCGCCACTGCCTGCGCGGTGTACAGGCCGATGCCCGGGAGCCGCCGCAAGCTGGCCGCGTCGCGCGGGAAGCTTCCGCCATGCTGCGCCACGATCGCCTGGGCGCAGGCATGCAGATGGCGCGCGCGCGCGTAATAGCCAAGGCCCTGCCAGGCGGTTAGGACTGCCTCCAGTGGCGCCGCCGCCAGCGAGTGCACGTCCGGCCAGCGGCGCAGGAAGGCCTGGTAGTAGGGGCCGACCGTAGCCACCGTGGTCTGTTGCAGCATCACTTCCGACAGCCAGACGCCATACGGCTCGGGCCGCCGGCCGGGCGGCGCGCGCCAGGGCAGGTCGCGGGCGTTTCGGTCGTACCAGCCAAGCAGCGTGCGGCGCAGCGCCGCAGGGGTCGCGGCGTTGTTATCGCGGGCGTCGCTCAAGGTTGATGACCCGGCATCGGCTTTGGCGCACCATAGCAGTGTGAGCGCACGCAAAGGATGGGGCGGCCCGAAGCGGCTGGCCGAGACGCTGCCGCGCATCGCCGGCGAGGCGCTGCGCCGGCAAGGCTTCGCCGAGGCCGAGATCGTGCTGCGCTGGCCGGCCATTGTCGGTGCCGAATTGGCCTCGGCCAGCCTGCCCGAGCGATTGCGGTTTCGCGGCGAGGGAGCGGTTCTGACGATCCGCGTAGAGCCGGCCCGCGCCACCGAGTTGCAACACCTGCTGCCCGTGCTGATTGATCGGCTGAACGGCTATTTCGGCTATGCCGCGGTGAAACAGATTCAGCTTCTGCAAGCGCCGCTGCCGGCGCCGGCCGTGCCGGCGCCCGTGCCGCCGCCGCTGACGCCGGCGGCGCTGGCCGCAGCCGAGGCACGGCTGCCGACGTTGCGCGACACCGCCTTGCGCCAGGCCCTGGCGCAGTTGGCGGCCCGGCTGACCGGGCCCGCGGAGTGCTGAGTAAGCGGCGTTGTCAGGCTTGTCCGGCGCCACGCGGACGGCCTATAGTCTCCCTCAACATTTAGTGGTAAAGATCGTAAATGACACGATATAAGGTATGCGCGGCGACCCTGCTTATCCTTCTGGGGGTGCCGGCGGCGCAGGCCCAAGAGAGCGGCGCCGCGCTGGGCGAAATGGCCATTGGCCGGGCCGATGCGCCCGTCACCGTGGTCGAGTACGCCTCCCTCACCTGCCCGCACTGCGCGCGTTTTCACGCCGACGTGCTGCCGCGGATCAAGACCGCCTATATTGACACGGGCAAGGTCCGTTTGGTGTTCCGCGATTTCCCGTTCGACCGCCTGGCGCTGGCCGGCGCCATGCTGGCGCGCTGTGGCGGGGCGGAACGCCATTCCGGCCTGCTCGATGTGCTGTTCCGCCAGCAACAGAGCTGGGCGAGAGCGCAGGATCCGGTGGCCGAACTGATGCAGATCGGCAAACTGGCCGGCCTGTCCGAGCAGAAGGTGCAGGCCTGCTTCAGCGACGCCGCCTTGGAGCAGAGCATCGTCAGGTCACGACGGTTAGGCGAACAGACATACAAGGTGACCTCCGTCCCCAGCTTCCTGATCGACGGGCAGCTTGTTTCCGGTGGGTTGCTCTATGAGGACTTCGCCAGGCTGCTGGACGCGGCAATCGCCAAGCAGTCGCCGGCGAACCCGGCACCGGCGCGCTCGGGCGAGGCGCCGAGCGAGGATGAGGGCATCGCCAGCACCGCCAACCTGCTGCTGGCTGGCGGCGCGGTGCTGGCGGCTGCGGCGGCGGTCGCGGTTTTCCTCAGCCGACGGAAATCGGGCGCCGGCTGAACGGCGTATTGATCGAGGGGATAACGAGGCGTGCGGATACAAAGGCTCACTCTGTCGGGCTTCAAGTCGTTCATTGACACGACCGAACTCGCGGTCGAACCGGGCTTGACCGGTGTCGTCGGACCGAATGGCTGCGGCAAGTCGAACCTGGTGGATGCGCTGCGCTGGGTGATGGGCGAGACCTCGTCGAAGGAGATGCGCGGCGCCGGCATGGACGACGTGATCTTCAACGGCACCGACGACCGGGCGCCCCGCAACATCGCGGAGGTCTCGCTGCTGCTGGACAATTCCGCGCGACGCGCGCCGGCGGCGCTGAACGACGCGGACGAACTGGCGATCTCACGCCGGATCGAGCGCGAGGCCGGCTCGACCTATCGCATCAACGGCCGCGAGGTGCGCGCGCGCGACGTGCAGCTCCTGTTCGCCGACGCCGCCACGGGCGCGCATTCGCCCGCCATGGTCGGCCAGGGCCGCATCGGCGCCATCATCAATGCCAAGCCGACCGATCGTCGCGCCCTGCTTGAGGAAGCGGCTGGCATCATCGGCCTGCATTCGCGCCGGCACGAGGCGGAGCTGAAGTTGGGCGCGGCCGAGAACAACCTGCTGCGGCTGGCCGACGTCGTGCAGGCACACGAGAATCAGCTACAGGCGGTCAAGCGCCAGGCCCGGCAGGCCCACCGTTACCGGCGCCTGGCGGAGCAGATCCGCCGCCTCACCGCCAACCTCTTCGCCTTGCGCGCCGACGCGGCCGAGCAGGACGTGGCGGCGACCGCGCGCGCGCTGACAGAAGCGGAGGGCACGGTGGCGGAAGCGACCCGCGCGGCCGCGAATGCCAGCACGCAGCACTTGCAGGCGTCGGAAGGGTTGCCAGAGCGGCGACAGCGGGAGGCCGCGGCCGCGGCCAAGCTGCAGCGTCTGACGGTGGCGCGCGAGGCGCTGGAAACCGAGGAACGGCGCCTGACGCAGGCGACGGAGAGCTTGGCGCACCGTTTGGCGCAGATCGCGGCCGATCTGGCGCGCGAAAGCGGTCTTGCGAGCGATGCGGAAGCGGCGCTGGCGGGCATTGCCGAGGAGCTGGCCCGGCTGCGGGCGGAACGGACCGGCGAGGCAGCCGAACGGCAAGCCGCCGAAGCGCGCCTGGCGGCCGAGCGGCAGGGCCTGGCTGCGGTGGAAGCGGAGGCGATGCGGCTTGCCGAGGAGATCGCCACGGCGACGGCCCGGCGCGACGGCCTGGCGGCGCGTGTCGAGGACGCCCTGCGCCGGCTGCACCGGCTGGCGGAACGCGAGCGCGAGCTCAACCTCGAGCGTGCGCGCTTGCAGGCCGAGACCAGTGCCGACCAGCGACTGCAAGAAGCGGCAGGCCGGCTGGCGGCGTCGGAGACGTCGGCGGAGGCTTGCCGGCAGACCTTGGAATCCGCCGAGGCCCGCCAGGCGCAGTGCGACAAGACGCTGGGCGAGCGACGCGGCACGCTGCAGACGCTGGAAAACGAGGCGGCGCGCATCGCTGGCGAAGTGCGGGCGCTGACCGACCTGCTGGCCACCGATACCGGCGAATTGTGGCCGCCGGTGATCGACCAGTTGCAGGTCGCGCCGGGGTTCGAGGCGGCCCTGGGCGCGGCCCTGGGCGACGACTTGAGCGTGCCGGCCGATATCGCGGCGCCGGTGCATTGGCGCGAACTGCCGCCGCTCGACGGTCCGCCGGCGCTGCCGGCCGGTGCCGAGCCGCTGTCGCGTTTCGTCGTGGCGCCCGCCGCGCTTGCCCGGCGTCTGGCGCAAATCGGCGTGGTGGCCGAAGCGGAAGGCGAGATGTTGCGCGGGCTGCTGCGGCCGGGCCAGCGCCTGGTCAGCCGCGGCGGAGCGCTGTGGCGCTGGGATGGCTTCACCGTTGCCGCCGGCGCCGAGAGTGCGCTGGCGCTGCGCCTGCGACAGCGCAATCGCTTGGCGGAATTGCGCGCGGTGGAAGCCGAACAGACGGGCGAACGGCAGCGGGCGAGGGCGGAATTCGAAGCCGCTCGCAAGCTGGTCGACGAAGCGCGTACCGGCGTGGAGGCGACCCGCGAGCGGCTGCGGGCGGCGGAGCGCGTGGTGCAGGCGGAGCGCCGGCAGGCGGCCGAGGCCGAACGGCAGGCGGGCGAACGTTCCAGCCGGCTCGCCGCCACCGAACGCAGCCTGGGCGAGCTGACGGCCGATCTGGCGGAAGCCGCGCAGGCGCGCGCACAGGCCGCCGAAGCCCTGGCCGGGGAACCGCCCGATGCCCCGGCGCGCCAACGCCTGGCCGAGTTGCGGGAACGGGTGACCCAGGCGCGCAACGCCATGGCGGTGGCGCTGGCGGCGCTGGAGCGTCAGGCCCGTGCCGCCGAGGCCCGTGCCGAGCGTCTGCAGCAATTGACGCGCGAAGATGCCGCTTGGCACCAGCGGCGGGAAGCCGCACGGACGCAGATTGCCGCGCTGGGCGAGCGCCAGCGCGCCGGCCTGACGGAGCAGCGGGAGCTGGCCACGCGGCCGGCGCTGCTTGCCCGCCAGCGCGACGAATTGTTCGTCGCGTTGACCGCGGCCGAGGCCGAGCGGGCGCAGGCGGCCGACCGGCTGGCCGAAGCCGAAACCGAAACGGCGCGCCTGGCCAAGGCGGAACGCGAAACCGGCCAGGCGCTGGCGGCGGCGCGTGAGGCCCGCATCCGGGCCGAGGCGGCGCAGGAGGCGGCGGCGGCACGCCAGCGCGAGGTCTCCCGGCAATGCCAGGAAGCGCTCGGCACCACGCCGGACGGCGCGCTCGCGGCCGCTGGCATGCAGGCGGAAGACGAACTGCCCGACTTGAGCGAGACCGAAGCCCGCCTGGAGCGGCTAAAGCGGGAACGCGAGGCGATGGGACCTGTCAACCTGCGCGCCGAACAGGAAGCGCAGGAACTGGAAGAGCAGCTCAACACATTGCTGGCGGAACGGGCCGACCTGGAGGCTGCCATCGCCCGCCTGCGCCAGGGGATCGGCAGCCTCAATCGCGAAGGGCGCGAACGCCTGCTGGCCGCCTTTCAGCAGGTGGATGGCCACTTCCAGCGGCTGTTCGGCCGGCTGTTCGGCGGCGGGCAAGCGCATTTGTCGCTGGCCGATGCCGAGGATCCGCTGCAGGCCGGGCTGGAAATCATGGCCAGCCCCCCCGGCAAGCGCCTGCAGACCTTGTCGCTGCTCTCGGGCGGGGAAAAGGCGCTGACCGCGATGGCGTTGCTGTTCGCGGTGTTTCTCACCAACCCAGCGCCGCTTTGCGTGCTGGACGAGGTCGACGCGCCGCTGGACGACGCCAATGTCGAGCGCTTCTGCAATCTGCTCGAGGAGATCGCCCGGCTGACCGGCACCCGTTTCCTGGTGATCACGCATAACGCCTTCACCATGGCGCGCATGCATCGGCTCTACGGGGTGACCATGGTCGAACGCGGCGTGTCGCAATTGGTCTCGGTCGATCTGGCGCGGGCCGAACGCATGGTCGCCGCCGAATAGGCCGGGGCGATTGCGCCGCTTCCTGGCTTGGTTATGATCCGCCGCGTGCGCTGAACCGCCAGGGGGTGTAACGGCATGCAACCGCCGGAGCGTATCGAGGTTGACGAACCCGTCGTGCGTTGCGATGGCGGCAACGGCGCGCTGGGTCACCCCGCCGTTTATCTCAACATGGGCGACAAGCGGGCGATCGACTGCCCCTATTGCGGCCGGCACTACTACCTGCGCGCGGGCGCCCGGGCCGGCGCCCCGCATTGAGCCAGATGCGGCCTACAGGCTCTGGTTGAGCCACTCCGACAGCTTGCTCTTCGGCGCGGCACCCGTCTTTGTCGCCGCCACCTGACCGTTCTTGAACAACATCAGGGTCGGGATGCCGCGCACGCCATACTGCGTGGCGATGCCGGGGCTGTCGTCGATATTGAGCTTGGCCACCGTCACCTTGCCTTGCAGCTCACCGGCGATCTCTTCCAAGGCTGGCGCGATCTGTCGGCAGGGGCCGCACCACTCCGCCCAGAAATCGACCAGCACCGGCTGGCTCGCGTCCAGCACGTCGGCCTTGAAGGATTGCTCGGTCACGGACTTGGTAAACTTGCTCATCGCGGCTCCTTGGCGGCTGGCGGCAGGCCCTTGCCTAGACAGTAGGAACGGCCTGCCGGGGCGTCAAGGCGAGTGAGCGGCGAGCAGCGTCGCCGGCAGGGCGATCAGCCGGGGCGCCTCGGTGTAAAGCAGCGCCGCCGATACCGTGCGGCCTGGATACATGCGCGTCAGCAAAGCCACATAAGCAGCCATCTGCCTGAGATGGGCGACCGGTACGCCGCCTGCGTCACGCGGTGCCGCGCGGTCACTCTTGAAATCCACGACCTGCACTTGTTCCGCGCCGACGGCCAGGCGGTCGACCTGGCCAAGAATGGTGCGGCCGTTGACCAGGCCAGCCAGCGGCACCTCGGCCAGCGAGCCGGGCCCGAACAGCGGCGAGAAGGCCGGGTCGGCGAGCACCGCCAACGCCTCGTCCGCCAGCCGCTGGCGTTCCGCGGCGCTGAACGCCGCCTCGGCCGCCAGCAAGCGACCGGCGGCGGCGGCGCGTTGGGGGGGCGGCAAGTCGGGCAGCACCTGCACCAGCCGGTGCAGCACGCGGCCGCGCCGATAGCGGTCGCCGCCGGCGGCATCGGTCGGCTCGGGCTCGGGCGGCGCCGGCCGACGCAGGAAGTCCGGTGCCGCCGCGAGGGCGGCAGGCGGCGCGGGCCCAGGGGAGGCACCGGCCTTGGGCTCGTCGCCGAAGCGCCAGGCCGGACCGCCATCGAAGGCGGTGGCCCGGCGACCCAAGCGCTGGATGGTCGCCACTGCCAGCGAATGCCAGGAATCGGCCGCCGGCTCGCTGCGGCCCTGCCAGCCGGCGATCAGCAAGCGGTCCTGCGCGCGGGTCAGCGCGACATAGAGCAGGCGCTGCAACTCGCGCGCCGCCGCGGTTCCCTGCGCTTCGCGCGCCGCGACGGCGGCTGGCACGGACGGCTCGGCGCGCGGGCTCCACAACATGGCGCCGTCCAGCCAGAACACCGTCTGTCGCAATACCGGCACGCGGCAGGTGTCCGGCAGCACAACGATGGGCGCCTGCAACCCCTTGGCGCCGTGCACCGTCATCACGCGAACCTCTTGCGCGCGCTGCTCCTGGTCGCGTTTCACCTCTGGATCGCTGCCGGCTAGCCAGGCAAGGAAGCCCTGCAGGCTGGGCGCCCAGTGCCGCTGGTAGTGCAGGGCCAGCGACAGCAGTTCGTCCAGCGGGTCGTTGGCATCGGGTCCCAGCCGGGCCACCAGGTCGTGCCGGCCGCCGTCGGCGATCAGCAACTCGGCGAAGAAACCATAGGGCGGCGCCTGATCGGCCCGCCCCAGCCAGCGCGACAGGCGCTCGGCAGCCCGGGCGAACTCGGGACGCGCTCCGCGTCGGCGCAGCAGCGCCTGCCACAAGCTGCCGGGCCGGCCATGTGCCAGTTCGAACAGCAGCGCATCGTCCAGGCCGACAAGCGGGCTCTTCAGCACCGCGGCCAGCGACAGATCATCCTCGGGCAGCAGCGCGAAACGGGCGAGCGCCAAGAGGTCCATGACCGCCAACTGCTCGCCGATGCACATCCGGTCGGCGCCGGCGATCGGCAGATCGGCCTGCTTCATGCGGCGCACCAAAGCGTCCAGGAACGGCTGCCGCTGGCGCAGCAACACCAGGATGTCGCCGGGGCCGATCGGCCGGCCGGTCGAGGGCAGCACTTCGCCCGAGCGCAGCCAATAGCCGATCTGTCGGGTCAGCCGCGCCGCCAGCCGTTCGACGGGGTTGTCGTCGCCTTCCTGGCTGAGCGGCGGTTGCCACGCTGCCGCCGCGTCCTTGGCGGCAGGACTCTCCGGCGACCACAGTTCGATCAGCCCCGGTGCGCCGCGGCGATGCGCATGATGGCGCAGCGGCGCCCCCTCGCCCAATGCCTCAAACGCCGCCGGTTCGCTGAACACCGCATCGACGAATTGCAGGATGGGCGGCGCTGACCGGTACGAGGTGGCCAGCGGCACCTCCTGCCAGGGCAGACCGGCGGCCACGATGTCGCGCGCGAACTCGGCGCGCAGGCGGTGGAAGGCTCGCGGATCGGCGCCCTGGAAGCTGAAGATCGACTGTTTCGGATCGCCCACCGCGAACAGCGTGCGCCGCGCCGCACTGGCGCCCTGACCGGCGAAGAATTCCTGGGTCAGCGCCTGGACGATGCGCCACTGCTCGGCATTGGTGTCCTGCGCTTCGTCGATCAGCACATGTTCGAGCCCGCCGTCCAGCTTGTAGAGCACCCAGGGCGCGATGCCGGGCCGCCGCAGCAGCGCGGAAGCGGTCAGGATCAGGTCGTCGTAATCCAGTGCCGCGCGCCGATGCTTTTCCTGCCGATAGACCTCGGCGACCTTGAGGCCAAGTCGCAGCAACGCGGCCGAGGCGCGATGCAACTCGGCGGCCCGGCGTTGCGCCGCGACGGCGTGCAGGCGGTTCGCCTCGGCGGACATGATTTCGTTGCCGTCGGGCGCCAATCGCAGAGCCTCCTTGTGGATCAGTTTCTTGCGGATCTCGCTCTTGGTCGTGAGGAAAGCCCGGCAATAGGCTGCGAAACCGCTCACGCGGTCCGTGGCCGCAAGCCAGCGGGCGATCGCCTCGCCCGTGCCCTGGTCCTTGGCGCCGCCTTGCAGCAGGGCGGCGGCGACGCGGGCAAGGGCTGGCCGGTCGAAGGCGCCCTCCGCCACCGCCTCGGCCTGGAACCCGGCGTCCTCCGGCACCCTGTCCGGCAGCCCCAGCTGGCGGGCAAGCGCGGCAAGTGCGCGGGCGCCCTGCCGCTCGGCAAGCGCGGCCAGCCGCAGCGGATTGCCGGTCAATTGCCGCATCAGGTCGTCGAACCGGGTTTCGTCAGCGTGCAGCGCGACCTCGGCCAGCAGCGTCCGGATCTCGTCGTCCGGACCGCGCAGCACCCGGGCCTGCGCCCCGGCAAGCAAGAGTGCCGCGGTGCGTTCGTCCAGCACCTCGAAATGCGGCGCCACGGCCGCTTCCAGCGGAAAGCGCTTCAGCAGGGATTCGGCGAAGCCATGGATGGTCTCGATCCTGAGCCCACCCGGCGCCTCCAGCACCGTCGCGAACAGCCGGCGCGCCTGGCGCAATTCGGTCGGGTTGGGCGCGGCGCCGGTCAGTTCCGTCAATTGGCGTTCGAGATCGCTCGCCGCGGCCCGCGACCAGCCGGCCAGACTGTCGCTGACCCGCGCGGCCATTTCCGCCGCCGCCACCTTGGTGAAGGTGAGGCAGAGGATGCGGTTGGGCGGTGTGCCGGCCAGCAGCAAGCGCAGCACGCGCTCGCTGAGTACGCGGGTCTTGCCGCTGCCGGCCGAGGCATCGACCCAGACCGACTGCGCCGGATCGGAGGCGATCTGCGCCCTGTTGGGTCTGCCCTCGCTCATGGCTCGGGTTCCAGGCGGCTCGACCATTCGCGCCGCCGTGCCAGGTGGTCGTAGTCGCTGCCCTCGCCGGCCAGCGTCGCCAGATAGGGCTGGCTGGCATCGTCGAAGGCGGCGATCAGCGCCGCGAGCTGGTCAAGCGCCCGCTTGGCGAGTTCCGCCGGATCGCCCTTGACCTGCAATTCTTCCCCCGCCTGCCGGGTTCCGGTCAGGCGCCAATGCCCGAGATAGGCGACC
>VGEV01000107.1 GCA_016869175.1 Alphaproteobacteria bacterium | reverse complement strand
GCGGCCTTGGCGAACCAGCGGGCCGCCTCGGCCGGGTCGGCGGCAACCCCCTGGCCCTGCTCCAGCAGCAACCCCAACCGGGTCTGCGCCAGTCGCTCGCCGGCTTCCGCCGCGCGGCGGAACCAGTTGGCCGCCTCGACCGGATCGGGCGGCACGCCGCGCCCAGAAGCCAGTGCCATTGCCAGATGAACTTGTGCCCGTGCGTGGCCCCGCTCGCTGGCCCGGCGCAGCCAGACCGAGGCCGTCACCAGATCGCGCGGCACGCCGCGACCGGCTTGCAGGCTGAAGGCGAGGTTGGCCATGCCGTCGGGATCATCGCGTTCGGCGGCTAGACGGTAGAATCGGACCGCCTGCGCCGGGTCGCGGGCGACACCGCGGCCCTGTTCATGCAGCACGCCGAGATTGGTCAGGGCCGGCCCGTAGTCCTGCTCCGCCGCCGCCCGGTAGAGCGCGGCAGCCGCCGCCAGCTCGGCCTCGCCGCCCTCGCCCCGTTCCAAAAGTCGCGCCAGATGGAACTGGCCTTGCCGGTCGCCCTGCTCGGCCGCTCTCCGGAACAGCCGACGTGCCTCGACCGGGTCGGAGCGCACGCCTTCCACCTGGGTCAGCAGAACTCCCAAATTAACCAAGGCTTCGGGCTGGCTGGCCGCGGCGGCGGCCCGGAACCAGCGCTCGGCCGCGGCCAGGTCGCGTGACAGGCCATCGCCGCGCAGGAACAGCACGCCCAGGTCGTTCTGTGCCAGCGCATGGCCGCGCTCGGCCGCGAAACCGAACAATTCCGCCGCGCGCGTCAGGTCGACGGTCAAGCCACGGCCGGTCTGGTACAGGCGGCCGAGTGCGCGCGCCGCCGGCGCGTGCCCGGCGGCGGCCGCCTGCCGATACCAACGCGCCGCGCCAGCGGGATCAGCCGCCACGACTTCGCCCGATTCCAGCAGGCCGCCCAGTCGGTAGGCAGCCGGCGCGTGGCCCGCCTCGGCCGCCGCCCGATAGAGTCGCAAGGCCTCCGCGATGTCCGCTTCGACACCCCGGCCGCGCAACAGCAGCGCCGCGAGATTCGCCTGCGAGGGCGGATAGAGTTGCAGCGCCGCGCGGCGAAACCAGCGCGCGGCTTCCGCCCAATCGACCGGCCCGCCAAGACCCAGAGCGTGCAGCACGCCCAGGCTGTCCTCGGCGCCGGCATGACCCTGCTCGGCCGCCCGCTCGAACCATGACCGGGCCACCGCAAGGTCGCGTTCCACGCCCTTGCCCTCCTGGTGCAGCAGGCCCAACAGATATTGTGCGACAGCCTCGCCTTGCCGGGCGCGCTGGGCGATGGCCGCCGTCGGGCCGATATCGCGCGGCACTGTGTGCGGCTCGGGATCCGTCGGCACCGCCGACCGCGCCGCGCAGGCCCATGCCAGCGCCGCGGCGCCGAGCAGACAAACCCGCGCTAGCCCCGCCGCAATGCGGCGCGCCCCTGTTCGGTCAGCTTGCACACCAGCCAGTCCGGCTTGAGGGGATTGGCGAACCACGGCTCGGCCCAGCCCGCTTCGATGCAACTTCGCACCGTTCGGGCATCGATCTCGCGCCCTTCGGCATCGAACAGCGGCAGCTTGCCGCCCGGCTGGTCGAGTCCGCGCAGCAGATAGCGTCGCTGCGCCGCCGTGGGCGCCGCGGCCTTGCCGTTGCCGCGTGGGGCGGCGCTGCGCGCGGGCGACATGGGCGTCACGCTAGCCCAAGGTCGCGCCCGGTGAAAGCGCGCCGCCGATGCCGCAGAGCGGCAGGAATTCGACGACCTGCCGCAGCACGTCGGCCTGGCGCTGGCGATGCGGTGCATGTCCGCAATCGGGCAGCAGCACGCTGCGACAAGGGCCGCTGACCCGTCCGGCGATGGCGGCAAGCTGGGCCGGGCTGCCATACTCGTCCGCCTCGCCTTGCAGCAACAGCACCGGCTGGACGATGGCCGATAGCAGCGGCCGCAGATCCCACTCGGCGAAGCGCGGATCGAGCCAGGCCTCGGCCCAGCCGCGAAAGGCGCAGTCGACGTTGACGCCATGATGGCGCGCGAGCCGCTGGCGCAGGTCGCCCGAGGTGTAGGCCACCCGCATGCGGGCGATCGCCGCCAGGCCGATCGGCTCGGTGATCACATGCGGGGCTTCCAGCAGCAGTCCCAGCAGGCCGGTCGTCGCCGGGCTCGCGGCATGGATCAAGGCGATGGAGGCGCCGTCGGAATGGCCGTAGAGCAGGTGCCGGCCGATACCGGCGGCCTCCAGCACCTCAGGCAGCCGCTGCGCCTCGGCGTGCATGTAGGCAATCGGGCGCGGTAAGGCGCAAGGATCGGAGCCGCCGTAGCCTTCGCGACTATGGGCGAACACCGGCAGACCGGTCGCGGCCGCCAGCGCGCTCGGGAAGTCGCGCCATTGCGCCAGCGAGCCCAGGCCCTCGTGCAGCAGCACCAATGGCGGGCCGCCGCCGGGCTCGCCGAACCAGGCGCATTCCAGGCGCCGGCCAGCGACCAACAGCCGGTCGGGCATCAGCCGCGCAGCTTGTATCGCTGGATCTTGCCGGTCGCCGTCTTCGGCAGGTCGCCGACGAACTCGACCCAGCGGGGGTACTTGTACGGCGCAAGTCGGCCCTTGACGAAGCCCTTCAACTCGTCCGCCAGGGTGGCCGTGGGCTGGACCCCCGGCCGCAGCACCACGAAGGCCTTGGGCTTGATCAGCCGCGCTTCATCGGCATGGCCGACCACGGCCGCCTCCAGCACCTTGTCGTGCGCCAGCAGGGTCGATTCCACCTCGAACGGCGATACCCAGATGCCGCCCACCTTCAGCATGTCATCCGACCGGCCGGCGTAGGTGTAATAGCCCTGGCCGTCCTGCCGGTACTTGTCGCCGGTGCGCGTCCAGGCGCCAACGAAGGTGTCCTGACTCTTTTCCCGGTTGTTCCAGTAGCAGGTGGCGCTCGACGGGCCGCTCACCCACAGATCGCCGATCTCGCCGGCCGGCACGGGCTGGCTGTCCTCGCCCAGCAGTTTCAGACGATAGCCCGCGACCGGCCGACCCGACGTGCCGTAGCGAACGTCGCCCGGGCGGTTGGTGAGGAAGATGTGCAGCAATTCGGTCGAGCCCAGTCCGTCCAGGATGTCGACGCCAAAGCGCGCCTGCCAGCGACGGCCGATTTCCTCGGGCAGCGCCTCGCCGGCAGAGACGCAAAGGCGCAGCCGCGCCGTTGCCGGCCCCGGTTGCAGGCGGCCATCGGCCAGCAGCGAGGCATACAAGGTCGGCACCGCGCAGAACACGCTCGGTCGATGGGTCTCAAACATGCGGACGATGCCATCCGGCGTCGGCCGCTCGGGCAGCAGGGCGGCGCTGGCGCCGACCGAGAGCGGTAGGCTCAACGAATTGCCAAGTCCGTAGGCGAAAAACAGCTTGGCGGCCGAAAACACCACGTCGTCCGCACGCAGACCCAGCACCGCCTGGCCGTAGAGCACGGCCGTATGCAGCATGTCGGCATGCCGGTGCACAACGCCTTTCGGCTGCCCGGTCGAGCCGGAGGAGTAGAGCCAGAAGGCCGCGTCGTCGGCCGTGGTGTCGGCCGGCGGCAACCGGTCGGCGGCGCCAGCGAGCAGACCGGACACGCCCTCCTCGCCGGGTTTCGCGGCGCCGCTGACCAAGACATGCCGCAGATGCGGGCGCTGTCGCAGCGTGTCGGCCATGGACGGCAGGAAGGCGTCGGAGATCGCCAGCGCCGGCGCCCGGCTGTCGGCCAGCACATGGCCGAGATCGGCCGGCGTCATCGCCGCATTGACCGGCACCGGCACCAGGCCGGCCTTCATCGCCCCCAGGAACAACGTGGGAAAATCGATGCCGTCCGCCAGACAAAGCACCAGCCGCTGCTCCGGCTTGAGGCCGAGCGCCAGCAATGCGTTGCCGGCACGGTTCACCCGCTCGGCCAGCGCCGCGTAGGTGTAGCGGCCTTGCGCGTCCGCGTAGGCGAGATTGGCGCCCCGTCCTTCGAGCAGATTTCGCTCCAGCAGATCCGCTGCCGCGTTGAACGCCTTGGGCAGCGCAATGCGCGGCGGCGAAACGCTGGTGTCGACCTGGGCAAGTTCGTTCATGCGCGGGTGTCCGTGAGGCCAAGGCCGGCGGCGGCGAGTGGTCGGCGGCCGGCCGAGTGAACTATATTGCACGCATCTGGCTGGCGCGATGATTCGCCGTGCCCTGGCCGTTTTGCGTTGGGGCTCGTCGCGGCCGGCGAGCGGAGGGCCGTGATGGCCGAGCTGCGCGAAACCTTGGCCGAGATGGATGCGCCGTCGGCCCGGCAGTTCCCGGTCGTCGTTCTGCCCGCGGCCGGGGCGGCAGAGACGCCGGTCGACGACGGCCGGGCCTGGCGCATCCTGGCCACCTCGCTGGGGCTGGCTTGGCTCCTGCTGGTGGCGGCCTATCTGCTGACCTATGTCGGCATCGACGGCCTGCTGTTGATGCTGCCGCACGAGCTCGCGGCACTGATCAGCGCCGCCCTGGTGATGCCGGTCGTGCTTTGGCTGCTCCTGGTGGGCTTCCGACAGAGCCGGGCCACCACCGAGCGAGTCGACGGCCTGCGGCAGGAAGTGGCGCGCTACCGGGACGCCAAGAGCGCCGCGCGCGAGCAGTTGAGCGACACCGCCCGGGCTTTGTCGCGCCAGGCCGAGCACATCGCCGCCGCCAGCCGCCATGCCTTGCAGACGTTGGCGGCGAACGAGGCCAGCTTGCAGCAGCAGGGCGAGCGGCTGCAGCGGCTCGCCGGCGATGCCGAACGGCAGACCGCGGGCTTCGCCGCCTCGCTGGACGGCAGGGCCGGCCTGCTGGAGGAACGGCTGCAGGTACTGCAAAGTCTGGGCATCGAAATCGAGCGGGCGTTCGCCAACCGGGCGAGCGACCTCAAGTCGGCGGTGGCGGAGGCGGCCGAAGAAGCGGCCAAGATCGGCCGCGAGATCGGCTTGCAGTCGAGCTTTTTGCGCACCGCGACGGAGGCGGCCAACCAGCAGTCCGAGCAACTCGCGGAGCGGCTGGCCGAACGCGCGGCCGGCCTGTCGCGCGCCGCCGAGCGCATGGCCGAGCACTTGGCCGCGGCCGAGAGCGGTCTCAGCGTGCAAGGTCAGGGCTTCGGCTCGGCCTTGCAGGAGGTGTCCGAGCGCGGCGACCAGGCGATCAGCCGGCTGCAAGCGCTAGGCCAGGCGCTCGCGCAAACGGTCAGCACCGCCGACGCCGCCGTGACGCAGGCCGGCGCCGCCTTCGCGGGCAGCGAGCAAGCGGTCTCGGCCGCGGCGACAGCGGCGGTGGAACGGCTGACGACGGCAAGGGCGTCGGTCGAGGAACAGGCCCTCGCCCTGCGCCAAGGCGCGGAGGCAGCGGTCGAAGGCACCCTGAACAGCACTGCGACCCACCTGAAGTCGGCGTTGCGTCAGACCGAACAGGCCTTCGAAGCCCTGGCCAGCGGCCTTGCCGAGACCACCCAGGCAACGCAAACCCGCGCGCTCGCCGGCGTGCGGCAGCTCCACGAGCAGATCGAGGCGCTCGAGCGCCGGTCGACCGTGCTGGCGACATTGGCCGGCGAAACCCGCGCCCGGGCCGATGAGGCCCTGGCGGCACTGACCCGCCAAGCCGCGGCCATCCAGGCGACCGGCGCCAGCGCGGCGGGTGCGGTGGAGCACTTGCAGCGCCAGGCCGGTTCGCTGTCGCTCACGGCGGAGCGGGCGAGCGACACGCTGGCCGCGACCGGCAAGGCTTGGCGGCAGGAGTCGGAAGCGTTCGAGACCAAGTCGGCGCAGGCGGTCGAGCGGTTGGACAGCGGCGGCGGCCTTTTCCGGCGCGAAGCGCGCGGCTTGGCCGCCGCCGGCGAGCGCGCCACCCAACGGCTGGCCGAGGTGGCCAGCGCCTTTGCCGCCTTGAGCGAGCAGGGCCAGCGCAGTGAGACGCAGGCGCTGCGCACGCTGGAGCTGCTGGATGGAGGCGCGGCCACGTTGCGGACGATCATCGGCTCTCTGGCCGAGCGGGGCGAATCGACCGCGGCCCTGTTGGCCGAGGAGACCGCGGCGCTGGCGCAACAGGCAGCCCAGCTCGCCCGCAGCGGCGGCGGTGTCAGCAACGACATCATTGCCGCGGCCAGCCGGTTGGCCGACCAGGAAAGCGCGTTGACCGTGCGCGGCCACAACACGGCGGCAGCGCTGAGCCACACCGCCGAGGGCATGGCCGCGCGGATCGAAGCGCTGGCGGCGGACACCGCCCGGGCCGAGGCCGCGCTGGCCACGGCCAGCGAGCGCTTGACGACCGCGACGCGCGAATTGTCCACCGTCAGCGAGGCGGCAGGCGCCGCCCTGATGGAGGGGGCGCAAGGCCTGGATACCCGTGCGGTCGAACTGACGGATCGCCTCGACCAGAGCGCGGCAACGCTCGACGCGCGGGCCAACGAGATCGGACTGAGCGCGGAAACCGCGCAAGGCCGGTTGAGCGAAGCGGTCGACGGTGTCGAGCAGCAGGCGCGCGCGCTGCGCAAGACGGTCGAACGCGAAAGCACCCGTTTGCTGGGCGCCGGTCTCGCCGGCCGACAGAGCATGGACGAACTTGCCGCGGCGGCCGGCCGGGCGGAAGGGCGCATCCTGGACGCCCACCAGGCGATCGCGCTCCGCCTTGCCGACCTGGAAGCCGCGCTGCGCGAGGGCGAGCAGCGACTAAAGCAGGCGGGCGAACAGGCAGTCGCCCACGCCGAACAGTTCGCGCAGACCGCGCGCGGCAGCGAGGCGGGCGTCACCAGCCTGGCGGGCGAACTCGGTCGCCGGGCCGGCGACCTGGAGGCGGTCTCGGAACGCGCCGCGGCGGTCGCCAAGCTGGTCGGCGAGACCTTCCGCCGGCAAGCCAAGGACCTGCGCGAGGCCAGCGCGGAGGCCCGGAGCGGCGCCGAGGCGATCGAGCGGCAGAGCGGCGAACAGCGGCGTGGAGCCTTCGTCGCCTCGCTCACCGCCCTCACCGACCGGCTGAATGCGCTGGGGGTCGATCTTGCCCGCGCGTTCGAGGCCAACCTGCCCGACGACGCATGGCGGCAATATCTCAAGGGCGACCGCGGCGTGTTCACCCGGCGCATCGTGCGCCTGAAGGACCGCCACGCGCTCGACGCCATGGTGGCGCAGTACCGAGACAACGCCGAGTTCCGTCACCATGCCGAACGCTACCTGGCGATGTTCCAGGAAGTGCTGCAGCAGGCCGAGGCGAGCGACCCCGAGGAGACGCTGCGCAGCGTGCTGATCTCCTCCGACATCGGCAAACTCTACCTGCTGCTCGGGCGAGCGCTGGAGCGCCTGCGCTAGCGGGCCGGCAGGGGAGCCCCGGGCAAGATGGCGGAAGGCACCGCGCGCGGCATCGCGCTCCTGGCGGCGTCGACCATTGTCTTCACCGCCATGGACCTGCAGGCGCAGTATCTGTCGCGCCACTATCCGACCAGCGAGATCGCCTTCGCCCGCTATGTCGGCAACCTGATCATCGTCGCCCTGATCTTCCTGCCGCGCCGCGGCCTGCGGCTGTTGCACACCCGGCGGCTGGGCCTGCAGCTGCTGCGCTCCGCCTTGCTGGTGATCTGCACCTTCGGCTTCTTCTTTTCGTTGCGCTACATGCCGCTTGCCGACGCGGTAGCGATCGGCCTCGTCTCGCCGATCATCGTCACCGCGCTCAGCCGGCCGCTGCTGAAGGAGCGGATAGGCTGGCGGCGCTGGACCGCGGTGGCGATCGGCTTCGCCGGTGCGCTCGTCATCGTGCGGCCGGGCCTGGGCACGTTGCACTGGTCGGCCTCGGTGGTGCTGCTGGTCGCGTTCTGTTACGCGCTCTTCCAGATCCTCACCCGCAAGTTGGCCGAGGGCGAGGACTCGGTAACTACGCTGTTCTATTCGGCGCTGGTCGGCACGGTCGGTCTGGCGTTGCCGTTGCCCTTCGAGGCGTCGGGCCCGCAAAGCGCTTGGCACCTTCTGCTATTGGCCTCGCTCGGCCTATGGGGGACACTGGGCGGCTTCCTGTTGATCCGCGCCTTCGTGCACGCGCCAGCCGTCGTGCTGGCGCCCCTCACCTATCTCAGCCTGCCGACCAGCGCGCTCGGCGGGCTGCTGATCTTCGGCGACTTCCCCGACGGCTGGACCTGGCTCGGCGCCGGCATCCTGATCGCCACCGGTCTCTACATCTTCCATCGCGAGCGGCTGCGCGGCGGCGCCGGCTGAGGCGTGCACCGGCCCCGGGCCTCTGGCAGAGTGCGGACGCCAACCGAGGAGCCCCCACGATGAAACTGCACGAGTTCCGCCGCGCGCCGAACCCCCGCCGGGTGCGCGTGTTCCTGAAGGAGAAGGGCTTGGAGGTGCCGACCGAGCAGGTCGACTTGTTCAAGGGCGAGCACAAGAATCCCGAATACCTGAAGCGCAATCCCTCCGGCCTGGTGCCGACGCTGGAACTGGACGACGGCCGGTACATCGCCGAGACGGTGGCGATCTGCCGCTATGTGGAGGAACTCCATCCCAACCCGCCGCTGCTGGGCAGCGACGCCTTCGACAAGGCCAACGTCGAAATGTGGCAGCGCCGCGCCGAACTGGAACTACTGATGCCGATCGCCCATTGCTTTCGCCACACCGCGGAGGGGGCGAAGCCGCTGGAGCCGCAGCAGGTCAAGGAATGGGGTGAACTGAACCGCGGCCGCGCCCTCTCGGCGATGCGCCGCTTCGACAAGGAACTGGCGGGACGCGAGTTCCTCGCGGGCCCGCGTTTCACCATCGCCGACATCACCGCGCTCTGCGCCATCGACTTCGCCAAGGCGGCCCGCATCGTCATCCCCGAGGATTGCGTCAACTTGAAACGGTGGCATCAGGCCGTGTCGGCCCGCGCCAGCGCCGCCGCGTGATCCGGCCGGACGGGCGCTCAATGGGCATTCAGCAGCACGACGATGCTGGCGACCACCAGGAGGATGCCGATGATCTCCGGCCGGCTGGCGCGCTCCTTGAAGAGGAAATAGGAGGCAACGAAGGTGAACACCAGTTCGATCTGCGCGAGGGTGCGGACATAGGCGGCGATCTGGATGGTGAAGGCGGTGAACCAGCCGATCGAGCCGATCACGCCGGTGATGCCGACCAGACTGGAGATCCGCCAAGTCTGCACCACTTTGCGTAGTTGCTCCCGCTCGCGCCAGTAGAGGTAGCCGCCCATCAGCAATGTCTGCAGCGTGATCGAGCAAGCCAGCGTGAAGCCGGCCTGCATGGCGAAATTCGGTCCGTCGAGCGACAGCGAGGCACCGCGGAACGCCACGGCCGAGACGCCGAACAGCCCGCCCGAGGCGATGCCGATGAGCGCCGCCTTCTCCATCCAGCCGGTCAGGAAGCTGCGCCAGGCCGACTTGCTCTGACCGATCGAGATCATCATCACGCCGACGGTGCCGACCGCGAGCGACAGCACGCCGGCCAAACTCACCGTTTCGCCCAGGATCACCAGACCGAAGATGCCGGTCTGGATCGCCTCCGTCTTGGAATAGGTCACGCCGACCGCGAAGTTCTTGTAGTTGAAAGCGAGCAGCAGCAGCGAGGTGGCCATGATCTGCGACACCGAGCCGACACCGACGTTGATGGCGAATTCCAGATGTGGCTGGGGCCAGGGATGGCCGAACGCATGGTGCAGAACATAGACGTAGAGGATGGCGAGCGGCACGCCATAGACAAAGCGGGTGAAGGCGGCACCATTGGTCGACAGCTTGCCCTTCAGGTGCTTTTGCAGCGCGGTTCGCACGAATTGCAGAAAAGCCGCCGCCACCGTTATCGGAACCCACAAGCCGATCATCGCCCCTTCCCCCGCCGGCGGGCCAGCCGGGCGGCTGGGCCGGGTTGGACGCCATTGACGGCTGGTCTATCGTGCGCCGGGTTCGGCCCGCAAGGCCCGACGCCCGACCAGCCGCCATGCGTGCCATGATCGATTGCCGCACCGAGCCCGCCCGCTATCGCCACTGGCGGCTTGCCGTCGAGCCGCCCATGGCCAACCTGACGCTGGCGGTGGACGAACGGGGCGGGCTCAACGACGGCTACGAGCTGAAGCTCAATTCCTACGATCTGGCGGTCGACATCGAACTGGCCGACGCCGTGCAGCGACTGCGTTTCGAGCATCCGGAGGTTGGCTGCGTGCTGCTGACCTCCGGCCATCCGCGGGTGTTCTCGGCCGGGGCCAACATCCGCATGCTGGCGCAGGCGAGCCACGAGCTGAAGGTCAACTTCTGCAAGTTCACCAACGAGACCCGGCTGGCCATGGAGGATGCCGCGACCTGCTCGGGCCAGCGCTATCTCTGCGCGATCGCCGGCCAGGCGGCGGGTGGCGGCTATGAACTGGCGCTGGCCTGCGAGCGCATCCTGCTGGTCGACGACGGCGCCAGCGCGGTCGCCTTGCCGGAGGTGCCGCTGCTGGGCGTGCTGCCGGGCACGGGCGGCCTGACCCGGCTGACCGACAAGCGCAAGGTCCGGCGCGATCATGCCGACGTGTTCTGCACGCTGGAGGAAGGCATGCGCGGCCAGCGCGCGCTCGATTGGCGGCTGGTCGATGGGCTGGTGCCGCGTTCGCGCTGGCACGAAGCGATCCGAACCGAGGCGCTGGCCATGGCGGGCGGCGGGCGGCCGGCAAACGGCATCCGCCTGCGGCCGCTGGCCCGCGACCTGTCGGCCGAGGCGATGCATTACGATCATCTCGACGTGTCCCTCAACCGCACCCGGCGTACCGCCAGCTTCCGGCTGCGGGGACCCGATCGCCCGGCGCCGGCCGGCGCGGCGGCCGCGCTGGCGGCCGGCGACAGCTTCTGGCCGTTGGCGCTGGCCCGCCAGCTCGACGATGCGTTGTTGCACTTGCGCCTCAACGAACCGGAACTGGGCGTCTGGCTGTTCCGCTCGGAGGGCGCGCTCGATCAGGTGGCCGCCTACGACTCGTTTATGGCGGACGCGGGCGAGGACTGGTTCCTGCGCGAGGTCCGGCTCTACTGGAAGCGCGTGTTGAAGCGGCTCGACCTCAGTGCCCGCTCGCTTCTGGCGTTGGTCGAGCCGGGCAGCTGCTTTGCCGGCACGCTGCTGGAAATCGTGCTGGGGGCCGACCGCGGCTACATGCTGGCGAGCGGTTGGCAGGGCGACAACCGGACGGAGCCGCAGGTCGCCTTAAGCCCGCTCAATTTCGGCGCCTATCCGATGCCGCACGGTCTCACCCGTCTGGCGGCGCGCAACCTGGACGGGACCGAGGCGCTAGGCCGGCTGCAAGCGATGGTCGGCCGGCCGCTGCCGGGCGCGGCGGCGCTGGCCAGCGGCCTCGTCACCTTCGCGCCCGATGAGATCGACTGGGCGGACGAAGTGCGGCTCGCGGTCGAGGAGCGGTCGGGCTATTCGCCCGATGCGCTGACCGGCATGGAGGCCAGCCTGCGCTTCGGCGGGCCGGAGACGATGGAATCGAAGATCTTCGCCCGCCTCTCCGCCTGGCAGAACTGGCTGTTCCAGCGGCCGAATGCCGGCGGTTCGCGGGGCGCGCTGGCGCGCTACGGCAGCGGCCAGCGGCCGGATTTCGATTTCCGGAGAACCTGAACATGGCGATCGACTACCAGGACCGCATCCCCAACAACGTCGACTTGGCGGGCGACCGGCGACTGCAGCGGGCGCTGGAAGCTTGGCAACCGAATTTCCTGGCCTGGTGGCGCGAGATGGGGCCGCTCGGCTATCAGAATGCCGAGGTCTACTTGCGCACCGCGATCAACGTCGGGGCCAAGGGCTGGGCCAATTTCAGCCACGTCCGGATGCCGGACTACCGCTGGGGGATCTTCCTGGCCGAGCCCGAGCCCGACCGGCGCGTCCCGTTTGGCGAGCACCGGGGCGAGCCGGCCTGGCAGGAGGTGCCGGGCGAACACCGCGCGACCTTGCGCCGACTGATCGTGACGCAAGGCGACACCGAGCCGGCCTCCGTCGAGCAGCAGCGTTACCTGGGCGCCACAGCGCCGTCGATCTATGACTTGCGCAACCTGTTCCAGGTGAATGTCGAGGAAGGCCGGCACTTGTGGGCCATGGTCTACCTGCTGCACGCGCATTTCGGCCGCGACGGACGCGAGGAGGCCGATGCCATGTTGCTGCGCCGTTCGGGCGATCCCGACCGGCCCCGCATCCTGGGCGCCTTCAACGAGAAGACACCGGATTGGCTGTCGTTCTTCATGTTCACCTTCTTCACCGACCGCGACGGCAAGTACCAGCTGGCGAGCCTGGCGGAGTCGGGTTTCGATCCGCTGGCGCGATCGTGCCGTTTCATGCTGACCGAGGAAGCGCATCACATGTTCGTCGGCGAGACAGGGATCGGCCGCGTGGTGCAGCGGGCGGCCGAGCTAACGCGCCGGCACGGCACCGAGGACGTCCGCCGCTTCGGCGCCATCGACCTGGCTACCGTGCAACGCTATCTCAACTTCCACTTTTCCGTTTCGCTCGACCTGTTCGGCGCCGAACTGTCCAGCAACGCCGCCAGCTACTTCTCCGCCGGCCTCAAAGGCCGCTACGAGGAAGCCAAGCTCAAGGACGATCACTGCCTGTTGGACGCCAGCTATCCGGTCTGCACGCTCGAAGGCGATCGCTTCCGCGAGCTGCGCCAGCCGGCGCTCAATGCCCTCAACGAACGCCTGCGCGACGACTACATCGCCGATTGCCAGCGCGGCGTCGATCGCTGGAACAAAGTGCTCCGCGAGCGCGGCATCGCCCGCGAGCTCCGTTTGCCGCACCGCGCTTTCAACCGGAAGATCGGGGCTTTCGCGGGCCAGTTCGTCTCGCCGGACGGACGTGTGCTGGGCGATGCGGAATGGCGGGGCCGGCGCGACGACTGGTTGCCGTCGGTCGCTGACGCCGCCTATGTCGGCAGCCTGATGCAGCCCGTGCGCGAAGCCGGCAAGATGGCCAATTGGATCGCTCCGCCCGCCCGCGGCATCGACGGCAAGCCGCTCGATTTCGATTACGTCCGGCTCGATGTCTGATGCCGATGCCGCCGGTTGTTCGCCGGCGGCGGTGCTGGACTTCTGGTTTGATGCCAGGCGCGACGGGCAGGGCTTCGCCGCTTGGTGGTTCGCCGGACCTGGAGCCGAGCGGGACGCGCTCGACACAGCCATCGTCCAGCGCTTCGCCGCCGCGCATCGGGCCGCGCGGGAGGGCCGGCTTGCCGTCTGGGCGGACGCGCCCCGCGGCGCGCGCGCTGGTCTTGCTGCTCGACCAGTTTCCTCGCCACCTGTTCCGCGGCACGGCGCTCGCCTACGCCAGCGACGCCCAGGCGCGTGCCGTCGCCCGCCAGGCCCTTGCCCGCGGCTTCGACACTTGGACACCTCGAAGAACCCCATCATTGACGACGAAGCATCGCCGATGAGGGCATGGCCTGCGGCCCAGCCTGCGGATTGGGTGCTGTGGCGGGGTCTATTTGGTCTGCGGTGGCGTGTCGATGCAGTGAGCGG
>VGEV01000106.1 GCA_016869175.1 Alphaproteobacteria bacterium | reverse complement strand
CTGAGGCTGGTCGCCGAATTGCGGCCGCAGCCACCTCCAGCGCCGGCGTAAACAGGCCGGCCGCATGAGTTCCAGCGAAAACCACAGCAGAGGTGCGTCTTGGCGAGAACAATATCGTAGCTTCCGCAACCCGACGCGCCGATTTTACCCGCATCCGGGCCATCTGGCCGCCCGCGGCGGGGCTCGGGCTTGCCAATGCGCACTCTAGGCGTCAATCTTGCCCCCAAAAGCCAGTCATCCGGTGGATGCCGGTTCAGATGCGTTCCTCGGCGATCGTGTGGCGGGCGTGGCAATTCGCCTTGGTGTCGGCCGCGAGCCGCCGCCAGGTCCCCAGCGCCACCTCGCGGCTGGCATAGGGTCCCATCGGCCGTTCGCTGCCCTCGATCAGTCGCTCGAAGCGGGTGTCGGTATATTCGCCGCCGACGATCCAGTATTTCTGCCGCATGGTCCTACTCCTGACAAAGGCCGTTCTGGGGGTGGGTTATTCCGCTGCCTGGGCGCGCGCCGGCGCCTGGAACTGCGCGGTCTCGGTCGACTCGTGCATGGCCGTGGTCGAGGCGTTGCCGCCCGAGAGCGTGAGCGTCACGGCGTCGAAATAGCCGGTGCCGACCTCGCGCTGGTGGCGGGTCGCGCTGTAGCCATCCGGCTCGGCCGCGAATTCGGCCGCCTGCAATTCCGAGTAGGCCGCCATGCCGCGCGCCCGGTAGCCGCGCGCCAGTTCGAACATGCCGTGGTTCAGCTGGTGGAAGCCGGCCAGCGTGACGAACTGGAACTTGTAGCCCATGGCGCCCAGCTCGCGCTGGAAGCGGGCGATCTCCTCGGCCGGTAGCTTGGCCCGCCAGTTGAACGATGGCGAGCAGTTGTAGGCCAGCCACTTGCCGGGAAGCTCGCGCTGGATCGCCTCGGCGAAGATGCGGGCCTGCGGCAGGTTGGGCGTCGAGGTTTCCATCCACAACAGGTCGGCATAGGGCGCGTAGGCCAGGCCGCGCGCCACGCAGCGCGCCATGCCCTCGCCCTCGCGCAACAGATGGAAGCCCTCGGCCGTGCGTTCGCCGGCGAGGAACGGCCGGTCGCGCTCGTCGACGTCGGTGGTGATCAGCTTGGCGCTCTCGGCATCGGTGCGTGCCACGACCAGCGTCGGCACGCCGCACACGTCGGCCGCCATGCCGGACGGCGCCAGCTACTTCGCCATCGCCCGCACCCTGCCGCCCCGCCCCGGGCAGGGCGGCGGCGGGCTGGCGCGGGCCGCGGTGGCGCTCGGCTGCGAGTCCCGCCATGCCGGGCAACTGGTCTATGCCGACGGCCTCGACGCGCGCGAGCTGGGCCGGGCCGAAGCGATCGGTCCCGGTTGCCGCACCTGCGCGCGGGTCGATTGCGCCGAGCGCGCGCAGCCGCCGGTCACCCAGCGGCCGCGCGCCGACGAGCATGTCCGCCGCCGTCTGCCGTTCGGCCTGGCCGGCGTCTCGAAATCGTATGCTGTCGCCGGATAAAACCGGGGACAGCATACGATTTCCCCTCAGCCCCGGAGCAAGAGACGGGTCGCGGCGGCATAGGCGAGCGGCATGCTGGCCAACGGGATCTGGATCAGCACCAGGAAGAGATAGACGTCGGGCCCGGCCGCGTCGCCGAAGCTGACCAACAGCAGCACGCCGTTGCGGTTGCCAAGCACCAGGCCCGCGCTGAGCAGCCGCTTGCGGTCGATGAACGGGGCGAGCGGCAGCATCGCCAGGCTCATGCCGATGTTGAGGGCAAAGGCGGCGCCCGTGTACAGCGCGGCCTTGGCCGGCTCGCCCAGCAGCACCGCCTGCATGCCCTGCATCACGCCGCAGGTGACCAGCAACACGCTCGCCACCAAAGAGCCGTCGATCCAGACCGCGTTGAGCTCGATCCAGCGCGGACCGAAGGCAAGCCGCACCAGGAAGCCGCCGGCCAGCGACACCGCCACCATCACGCCCAGCCGCAGCGCGAAGGTGGCGATGTCGATATCGGCCTCGATGCCGATCAGGCCCAGCACCAGCGGCGGCATGACGAGCGGCGCCAGGGCCATGGCCGGCACCGTGGCGACCAGGCAGAGCGCCGAATCGAGGCCCAGCAGCACGGCATAGGCCGCGGCCGAGCCAAGCGGCGGGCCGGCGGCCGCCAGCGTCATGGCCGTGACGAGCGGCGAGCCCGCCGGCAGCAGCCAGCCGGTCAGGCCGTTGACCGCGATCGGCAGGCCGACCAGCACCAGCGCGATCAGCGCCAGCGCCAGGCCCGGCCGGCGCAGGTTGCGCGCGAGCCCCGGCCAGTCGAGCCGCACGGCGCCCAGGAACATCGAGGCGAGCGCCGCCCAATACACCGTCGGCGCCAACAGCTCGGCCAGCGCCGGCCAGCCGATGCCCAGCAGGAAGGCGGCGATCAACAGCCAGGTGGCGCGCCGGCCGAGAAAGGCGAACAACGCGCGCATGCCCCGCCTATTCCCCGACCAGCCAAGCCACGCGGCAGCCCCCCTCGCCCTCGCGCGCGAGCCGCCGGGCGAGCCAGGGTAGCAGGTCGCGCAGGGTCTCCGCCAAGCCATGCGCGGGATTGACCATGACCAGGCCGGAGCCGTTGAGGCGGAACGGGCGCGGCTCGGCGAACGGCAGCACTTCCGCCACCAGCACCCTGCGGATGCCGGTTGCCTTGACCTGGGCCAACAGTCGGTCGGCCTCCGCACGGGCCTTGATCGGGTACCACAGGAAATAGCCGCCGGTGGCGAAACGCCGATGCGCCGCCGACAGCGCCTTGACCGCGCGCTCGGCTTCGGCCTCGGTCTCGTAGGGCGGGTCGATCAGCACCAGGCCGCGCCGCTCGGGCGGCGGCAGATGCGCCTTCAGGGCGGCGTAACCGTCGCTCGCCAGCACCCGGACATTGGCTCGCCCGGCCATGAGGCGGGCAAGTTCCGCGGCGTCCTGCGGCTGCCGTTCGGCGCAGATCAGCCGGTCCTGTGGCCGCAGGCAGGCGGCGATCAGCAGCGCCGAGCCGACATAGCATCTGCCCTGGCGGTGTCCAGCCGTCGCGCGCCCGACCGCCTCGAGATAGGGAACGAGGCTCGGATGCGGTCGCGGTTCGGCCCACAGCCGGCCGATTCCCAGCCGCCACTCGCCGGTCTTCCGCGCCGCCGGCCCCTCCAGGTCGTAGCGGCCCGCGCCGGCGTGGCTGTCCAGGACCAACAGGCCCTTTGACTTGCGCGTCAGATGGGCGAGTTGCAGAACCAGCAGCGCATGCTTGAACACATCGGCCGCGCCGCCGGCATGATAGTGGTGGCGGTAGTTCACGCGGCCGTTCTACCGGCCGCGCGAGGCCGCCTCAATCGCCGGCGGCGAGATCGCGCAGCGCGTCGGGATCGCGCAGCAGCACGTGCTGCTGCCTGGGCAAGGCCAGCAGGCCCTTGCGCTTCAGCAGGGTGAAGGTGCGGCTGACGGTTTCGATGGTCAGGCCCAGATAGTCGGCGATGTCCTGCCGGCTCATCGGCAGGTCCAGCACGGCGCCTTGATCGAGTTCCTGGCCGCCATGCTCGGCCAGTTCCAGCAGGAAGTAGGCCAGCCGTTCGGGCGGCGTCATGCGGCCCAGGACCAGCAGTTGCGCCTCGGCCCGCGTCAGTTGCCGGCAGACCATGGCGTGCAGTCGGCGGGCGATTTCCGGGTCACGCTCAGCCAGCGCGGCAACCGCACGGCGCGGATAGCGCGTCACCTCGACCGGCCCGATCGCCTCCGCCGTCAAGCTGGGCGCGGCAACGCCTTTGAAGCCGAAGAAATCGCCCGGCAACAGGAAATGCGCGATCAGCCGACGCCCGTCGGATAGCAGGCTGCACAGCCGCACCGCGCCCTTGACCACCTTGAAGCAATCGACCGCCTCGTCGCCGGCCATGAAGATGGCCTGGCCGTCGGCATAGCGGGCACGGTTGGCAAGCGCCTGCAGCGGATCGCCCTCGCGCGGCGCTGGCGCATGGCCGGGCGTCGTCATTTGACCCAACGCCTGCGGCCGTCCCTGCAACGTCAGCATGTCTTGCCCCCCGCGGATTGCGTCATCGCGTTTGACTGCACGCAATGACATAAGGCTTCGACAAGAGTCGTGGAATCAGGGCTTCTACTTATGGGCCGCGCCTAGCCAGCACCACCCGGATCGCCGCCAGCAGCAGCGCCGCCTCGTAGGACTTCTCGATCACCTCGACGACGCCGATGCGGCGGGCCCGGCGCGCCGTGCCGTGGTCGATCCGGCCGGTGACCAGCAGGATCGGCGAAACGAAGCCTTGCGCGTGGATGCGCTCGATCAGCTGGAAGCCGTCGAGCGCCGGAAGGTTGATGTCCAGTACGAGGCAGTCGACCGCGCTGCCGGGCGCGCGGGCCAGGAAGGCCTCGGCCGAGGAATAGACCTCGACGGCATAGGGCTCGCCGGCCAACAGCAGCAGCAGCGAATCCCGCACCGCTTCGTCGTCGTCCACCACCGCGACACGCCTTGGCCGGGCCTCGACCATGGCCGAAACGCCCCCTCTACGGCTCGACCTCCAGGATGGGCCGGCAGCGGCCATCGTTGGGAACGGTAGGCGCGGCCGGGCGTCGCCGAAATACGGGAAAACGCCTATGGGCGGCGTTCGCGCGGTGTCCGATCGGCTGGCATCGCGCTCCGCGATCCCTCGGATCGGAGCCCGCCGCGCTGCCGGCATGGTTGCGGGGGCAATGGCTTGCGGTGAACCCGAACCTGCCGGTTCGGTTTGAACGGAAACTGCCCTAGCCGGACGGCGGGTCGATGCCGACCGCCAGCGCCTGGCGGATCAGCTGCGACAGACTGCGCGCGCCCATCTTGTCCATCACCCGCGCGCGGTGGATTTCCACCGTGCGCGGACTGATCGACAGATGATGGGCGATCACCTTGTTGGCATGGCCGGCGACCAGCTCGGTCAGCACTTCGTATTCGCGCGGCGTCAGGCTGGCGAGCCGTTCGCTGGCGGCGGCCAGGTCCGGCTGGCCGGCATTGCCTCCGGTCCGCGCCAACGCGCGATCGCCCGCGTCGATGATGGCCTCGTCGGTGAACGGTTTCTCGACGAAATCGACCGCGCCCGCCTTCATCGCCGCCACGGCCATCGTCACATCGCCGTGGCCGGTGATCAGCACGACAGGCAAGCGCTGGCCGAGTTCGTTCAGCCGGCGCTGCACCGCCAGGCCGTCCATTTCCGGCATGCGCACGTCGACCACGGCGACGCCGGCGCCGTCGGCTTCAAGAGCGGACAGAAAGGCGGCGCCGGACGCATAGGTCCGGGTGTGATGGCCGACCGAGGCCAACAAGAGGTCGAGGGAATCGCGCACCGCCTCGTCGTCGACGACGATGTAGATGGTGGCGCTCATCGGCTAGACCGGCGGGCCGGCCGGCAGGTGAAAGCCGACCGCGGCCCCGCCGCCCGCGCGTTCGCCAATCGACAACCTGCCGCCATGCGCTTCGACGATCGTGCGGCAAATGCTGAGGCCCAGGCCCATACCACGAGCCTTGGTCGTGACAAAGGGCTGAAACAGCCGATCGCGTACTTCCGCGGCGAAGCCGCCGCCGCTGTCCTCGACGCGGACCTCGACGCCGCCGTCCGCCGTGCGCCACGCCCGCACCGCGAGCGCCCGCTCGGGCACGCCGCTCAACGCCTCGATGGCGTTGCGCACCAGGTTGACCATCACCTGCTGGATCTGGATCCGGTCGATGGCAAGTTCGGGCAGGTCTTCGGCCAGATCGAGAGTGACCGCAATGCCGTTTTCTCGCGCCCCGGTCAGCGCCAGTTGGCACGCATCGGCCAGCACCGGGCCGATGCGCTACACTCGCCGCTCCAGCTCGCCCTTGCTGGCGAACTGCCTCAGCCGGCGCACGATCTGGCCGGCGCGGATTGCCTGCTCGGCCATCTTCTGCATGGTGTCGCGCAGCAGTTCCAGACGCGGCGCCGTCGCGCCCATCAGCCGCCGACAGGCCTGCGCATAGTTCGAGATCGCGGTCAGCAGCTGGTTCAGTTCATGCGCCAAGGCCGAGGACATGTACCCCAACATGCTGACCCGCGCGGTGTGCGCCAGCTCGGCCTCGGCCTCGCGCAGCCGCCGTTCGTTCTCCTTGCGCTCCGAGATGTCGCGCATGACGCCGACGAACAACCGCTCGCCATTCTGCCGCGCTTCGCCGACCGACAAGTCGATGGGGATGAGGCGGCCGTCCTTGCGGCGACCCAGCACCTCGCGGCCGATGCCAATGATCCGCGCCTGGCCGCCCTGCTGGTAACGGGCGATATACTCGTCGTGCCGGCCGCGGTCGGGTTCGGGCATCAGCAGGCTGACATTCTGCCCGATGGTCTCCGCCGCCGAGTAGCCGAACAACCGTTCGCAGGCGGGATTGCACATGACGATGCGCCCCTTGCCATCGATCACCACGATGCCTTCGATCGCCGTGGCGAAAGCCGCCTCCAACGGCGTCGGCAGGTCGGGCGGTGGCGGTCGTCCGGCCACGTCGTTCAGGCAGGCCGCCTGGCCCGGCTGTCCGGGATGACCGCGACCGCGCTGATCTCGATCAGGTATTCCGGCTTCGCCAGCGCCGCGACCTTGACCAGCGTGCTGGCCGGGTAGGGCGGCTTCAGCATTTCCCGCCGCACCGTCTGGATCGCCGCCAGATCCTTCAGGTCGGTCACATAGACCGTGACGGAGGCCACGTCGTCCAGCGTGCCGCCCGCCGCCGCCAGCACGGCGCGGATGTTCTCCAGCACCTGGCGGGTCTGCCCGGCCATGTCGCCCGCCGCGACCGGCCGCCCGTCGGCGTCCTGCGACACCGCGCCGGCGATGTGCAGCACCCGACCGGGCGGCTGCCAGGCCGCGTTGCTGAACACACCAGAAGGCTTTGCCACCCCGGGCGCATTGAACGCATCGGCCATCCCCATCCCTCCTGCCATGCCGGGCCCCTTGCCATGTTACAGCCGGCCGCCGGCCGCCGTCATAGACGCAGCGTGCCGGCTTTGCCAGAGTTGCGGTCATGAACAACGGGCCGATCGAGCGCTATCCGTTCCGCAAGCGGGTGCCGGAGGGCGACAACCGGGAACGCCATGTCTGCGGCGACTGCGGCTGGATCGTCTATGACAATCCAAAGATCGTGGTGGGCGCCGTGGTCAGCCATGGCGACCGCATCCTGCTGTGCCGGCGCGCCATCGAGCCCCGGCAGGGCTATTGGACGATCCCGGCCGGCTACATGGAGGAACACGAGACCACCGAGGAAGGCGCCATCCGCGAAGCACTGGAAGAAGCCAACGCCCGCATCGAGATCGATGCCCTGCTGGCGCTCTATAACATCCCGCGCATCAGCCAGGTGCAGGCGATCTACCGCGCGCGGTTACCGCTGCCGGAATTCTCCGCCGGGCCCGAGAGCGAGGCGGTGGCACTCTACCATTGGCAGGATATTCCCTGGGCCGAACTCGCCTTCCCCAGCGTGCACTGGGCCTTGCGCCACTACCACGAGACCCAGGGCAAGGCCGCCTTCGCGCCCTTCGGCACGCCCGTCGCCGGCAGCCGCTAGGGCGATTTCCGTTCCAATCGAACCGGCAGGATCGGTTTCACCGGCAGCCCTTGCCCTGCAGCCATGACCGCGGGCCAGCTAGCGCATTACGCCATAGAGACCGGCGGCCAGCAGGACGACGAGCGCCAGGCGGCGATAGAGCCGCTCGCTCGACTGCCGGAACGCGCGCGCCCCGACATGCGCCCCCGCCAGCATGCAGGGCGACAGCAGCAGGCCCCGCCACAGGCTCTCGGCGACAACGATGCCGCTGGCGAAGTAGAGCAGCATGAGCACCGCCCCGGTGATGCCGAAATAGCTGATGATGTTCGCCCGGTTGGTCGCCGCCCGGTCGGGGCCGGCCAGCATGTACAGCAGCACCGGCGGGCCGCCGACGCTGGTGGTCGCCATCATGGCGCCGGAAAACACGCCGAGCGGCAGCGTGATGATCGGTCGCTTCGGCCCGCCATAGCGCCAGCCCGTGGCCAGCACGGCGACGAACAGCAGCACGACGACCGCGACGCCGCGGGCGATTGCCGCAGGGTCGGCGGTCAGCAGCACATAGCCGCCAAGCGGCATGCCAGCCAGCGAGGCAGCCGTCAGCAGCCCGACGAACCGCCATTCCGTCTGGCGCGCGGCACCCGCCCAGAGCTGCGCCGAAACCGCCAGTTCGCAGAGCGTGACGATCACCACCATGTCGCGCGGCCCGAACAGCACGGCATAGCCGGGCGCCGCGAACATGGCCGAACCGAAACCGGCAAAGCCGCGCATCAGGCCCGCCACCAGCATGATCGCGGCGGCCACGGCCAGGCGCCAGTCGAGCAATTCGGCCAATGGCATGCAATGGCCTAGCGGCCGGCTGTCGCCGGGTCAAGCCTGGCCGCGCTAGAATTCGCGCAGACAAGGGGGCGGGCATGGCGGTGAAGATCGGCATTCTGGGCGGCGGCGGCCGGATGGGCTTGGCCTTGGTTCGACAGATCGCGGCAACGCCCGGTGCCGCGCTGGCGGGTGGCTGCGAGCGCGCCGGCCATCCGGCGCTGGGCCAGGACCTGGGCGTGGCCGCCGGCCTGACCCCGGCCGGCAAGCTGCTGACCGCCGATGCGGCAGCGTTGGCCGGAGCCGCGGACGTGTTGCTGGATTTCACGCTGCCGCGCATCGTCGCCGAGCATGTGGAGATGGCGGCGCGTATCGGCACCCCCATCGTGGTCGGCACCACCGGCACCGAAGCGGCGGAAGATGCGCGTATCCGCGCCGCCGCCGCCACGGTGGCGGTGCTGCGCGCCGCCAACATGAGCGTGGGCGTCAACCTGCTGCTGGCGCTGACCCGGCAGGTGGCGGCGACGCTCGACGCCGATTTCGACATCGAGATCGTGGAGATGCACCACCGCCACAAGGTCGACGCTCCTTCCGGCACGGCGCTGGCGCTGGGCCGGGCCGCCGCCGCCGGCCGCGGCATCGAGCACGATAAGGCGGCGGTGCGCGGCCGCGACGGCATTACCGGCGAGCGCCGGCGCGGCAGCATCGGCTATGCGGCGCTGCGCGGCGGCAACGTGGCGGGCGAGCACAGCGTAATCTTCGCCGCCGACAACGAGCGCGTGGAACTGACCCACCGCGCGACCGACCGGGGCATATTCGCGCGCGGCGCGGTGACCGCGGCGCTCTGGCTCGCTGGCAAGCCGGCCGGCTTTTATTCCATGGCCGACGTGCTGGGCTTCAGCGCCTGAGGCCGGGCACCCGGCCTTGCGTCAGCGCCACGCCGGACAGGATCACCAGGAAGCCGGCAAGGGTGAGCGGGCCCACGCGCTCCTGCAACACCACGACGCCCAGCCCGACCGCGACGATGGGGATGAGGAACGACACCAGCGAGACGTTGAGCGCGGCGGTGCGCTGGATCAACCGGTAGTAGATCAGCGTTGGCAGCGCGGTGCCGTAAAGCGTGATCGCCGCCAGCGCGCCCCATTGTTCCCGGCTTGGCTCGAGCTGCCAGGGCCGATCGAAGGCAAGCGCCAGCGGCAGGGCGATCAGGCCGCTGACCGCCAACTGCCCTGCCGCCAGCGCCACCACCGGCACCGGGCCGAGCCGGCGGCTCACCACCGAACTGCTGGCGTAGCAGATGCAAGCGCCCAGCATGGCGAACTGGCCGGCCAGATGCTGGCCGAGCCCGGCCAAGGCACCCGGCCCCAGCACCAGCACGACGCCGCAAAAGCCGAGCAGCACGCCGGACAGCTTGGGCAGGGTGGCGCGCTCGCTCGGGATGAACAGGTGCGAGAACAGCACCGTGAACATCGGCACCGCGGCGTTCAGGATGCCGCCCAGGCTGGCCTCGATATGCCGCTGCGACCAGGCGATGAGGAAGAACGGCAGCGCGCCGTTGATCACGCCCAACGCCAGCATCGCCCGCCACAGCCGGCGCCAGGGAACGGCGCGGCGCTCGCCGGCCAGGCCCGCCGCCAGCAGCAGCCCCAGGACCGCCGCGGTCACCAACGTGCGGAAAGCGACGATGCTGAGCGGCGGGATGCCGGCCACTGCCGCCTTGTGGAACAGGAAGGCGCTGCCCCACATGGTGGCCAGCAGCCCGAGCGACAGCCAGTTGCCGTAGTTCATGATCGCCGGGCGGGCGGCTCAGACCGGCTGGTCGCTAAGGGCGCGGGCCAACGCCTGGCGCAGCCCGGCCGCGAAATCCTGCCGTTCATCCTCGGTCAGAAAGCTGCCGATCGCCACTTCGCGGCCGTGGCTCGCCAAGGCGATGTGCCCCTGGCCCAGCCCGTTGGCACGCAATTCCACCCGGACCCAGTAGGGCTGGAAACTCCAGCCCACCCGGCGGCCGCTGGGAAACACCCGCACCACGTCCAGCCGCTCGGCCGACAGCCGCACCTCCTCGCGCAGTCGGCCGGCGCGATAGTTCAGGCGGAAGCCGACGTAGATCGCCAGGACGTCGAGACCATAGAAGCCCAGGATCGGCCAGGCGCCGGTCAAGGCGAAGCCAATGCCACAGGCGAAGCTGACCCCCGAAAAGAACAGCATCAGCAGCAGGAAACCGCCCGGCCCCAGACTGCGATGCGGAATCAGGCGCGCATCGAGGTAGAGAGGTTGCGTTTCGTCGGGCCCCGCAGGCATGGGCGGCAAGTCTAACCCGTCGGCATCGCCCTTGCCAGGCAGCGGCCTGGCGCGGCCGGGGCAATTTCCGTGCAAATCGAACCGGCAGGTTCGGTTTCGCCGGAAGCCATTGCCCTGCAACCATGACGGCAGCGCGGTGGGCTCCGATCAGAGGGATCGCTGATTGCGATTCCATCCGATCGGACACCGCGCTAGCTTCGCAGATGAACAAGTCCCAGATTGCCGAGGCATTCCGCCGCCTCGCCGCCGCCAACCCGGACCCGCAAGGCGAATTGCGGTTTCAAAATCCGTTCACCTTGCTGGTGGCGGTGGTGCTGTCAGCGCAGGCCACGGACGCCAGCGTCAACAAGGCGACCGGCCCGCTGTTCGCGATTGCGGACACGCCGGCCAAGCTGCTGGCTCTGGGCGAGGCCGGCCTCAGGCGATACATCCAGACGATCGGTCTGTACAACGCCAAGGCCAAGAACCTCATCGCGCTCTGCCGCCTGCTGCTGGAGCGCCATGGCGGCGAGGTGCCGCGCGAGCGGCCGGCCCTCGAAGCGTTGCCCGGAGTCGGGCGCAAGACCGCCAACGTGGTGCTGAACATCGCCTTCGGCCAACCCACCATCGCGGTCGACACGCATGTTTTCCGATTGGGCAATCGCACCGGCCTTGCCGCCGGCAACACCCCGCGCGCGGTGGAGGACAGGCTGGAGGAGCGGGTGCCGGCCGCCTTCAAGCGGCACGCGCATCATTGGTTGATCCTGCATGGCCGCTATGTCTGCAAAGCGCGCAAGCCCAATTGCCCGCGCTGCCCGATTGCTGACCTCTGCCGCTACAAGGCGAAGACCGCGGCCGGCTAGCTCCGGGTCGGCGCAGCCGGACGGCGGGCGCGCAACTCGTCCAGGCAAACCGCCACATCGGCCGGGGCCCGGCCGCGCAAGGCCGCTTCGACATGCTGCACGCGGGCCTCGCCGCCGCGCTCGGCGCGGTAGAGGAACAAGTGGACGACGCAGCCGCCGGCGACGTATTGCCACATCTCGCCCGGCGGCTCGACCCGGCGCAGTGCCGGCTTGCCCAAGAGGCGCAGCACCTCGCCGTCGCTCTGCCCCAGGATGCGCTCGCCCGACAGGCCCGGCACGCCGGCCGTCGGGCTGATCTGGGCGACCTTGGCCTCCGGCGCGGTCGCACCGACGGACGCCGCCGCCACGGCCGCTTGCGCCAAAGCCTCAGCCCTGGCGGCACCGGCCGGCTCAATGCGCAGCGGCTCCAGCGCTGCCCGCAGGCCGCCCAGCGACGAGTCCGACGACAGCGAGCAACCCGACGCGGGCAACCACATGAGCCAAAGACACGCTGCCCTGGCCGCGGCCCCGAGCAGCCTAGGCAACTTTCTCATCCCTACCCCCAAGACGCGCCGTCCCTGCAACCCCTGGCGAGGGTGTGTCCCGCTGTGCTCAGGCCATTTCGCCCAGCTTGCCGGCCATCACCAGCTTGGTTTCCCGCTGCGGCTGGCCGTCCTGCTGCAACGCTTGCAGCGCGCCGTTGATCTGGCCGCCGGCCTCGACCTCCAGCTGGCCATAGCGGATCTCGCCGACGACACAGCCGGTCGCCCGCACGCTGAGGCGGCCGCGCACCGACAGCGTGCCGTCGAAACGGCCGCTGATCACCGCCTCGTCGACATCTGCGGTCCCCTTGAACGAGCCGACCTCGTGGATCTCCACCACCCGGCTCTTGCTGAGCGTCGCCTCCACCCGGCCCTCGACCACCAGCCGGTCGCAGGCCGCGATCTCGCCCGACAGGGCGATGCCGCGGCCGACAATCAGCCGCTTGGAATCCTCGCTGTCGTTGTTGGCCGGGCGGCGGGCGGCGGGCGCCAGCGCCTCGCCAGGCCGGCGCAACGCGTCGGCACGGTAGGTAGGGCCGCTGGCTGGAATCCCGGGCGCCGGCCGTTCCGGCAGACCGACCGGCTGCGGCATCGCCGGCCGCGCCACCGGGGCCGCGGCCGCCCGCGCCGGCGCTTGCTCGACCACGTTCGGTCGCTCGGTCTCGCCCTTGCCGTCCTTCTTGCGATTGAACATCCGTGCTACCCCAATTCCGTTTGCCGCGCGTCCTCTTTCAGGCGTGGCGGGCCGCCTGCATGTGCTTGAACACGTGCACCATGGCCGCGGCGGCCACGACCGGCGCCGCCAAGTTCAGCAAGGGCACGGTCAGAAGCACCGCGATAACCACACCGGCCAAGAACATCGGCCACCGACGCCGCCGCCGCCGCAGCACGCCGGCCGCGACCGGCGGCAGATGGCGAAAGCTCACCAATTCGTAATACTCGCGACCCAGAAGATAGCCGTTCAAGCCATAGAGCACCACGAAATTAACCATAGGCAGCCAAAAGGCGGTGACGTAGAACGGCAACGCCAGCAAGTTGAGCGTCAGCGCGACCGCCAGGAACCGCATGCCGTGCAGCAACGCCTGTCCCGCCGGCAGTTTCCGCCCCGGCGGCTCGGCTGGGTAGTGACGGCGCTCCACCGCGCCCGCGACGGTGTCCAGGTAAAGCCCCAGAAAGGCCGTGACCAGGGTCGGAAACAACAACAAAAGCAGCAATATGGACAGCAGCGAGACCAGCGCTTGAGCAACCCAGGCAAGCCACTCATGGCTTTGCAGCCAGTCGGCCTCGTAACCGCTGGCCAGCGTCGCCGCGCCGATCGCCAGCACCAGATACAGCACGGCTGCCAAGCCGATCGCCTTTACAAGCACGCCGCGCAGCGATGGTTCGAGCAATTGCTGGAAGCCGCGGGCAAACGCTTGGCCCAACATGTTGTGTCCGGTCTAGCCCGGTTTATTCACGAGAGGCCATGATGTGATGGGCAGGGAGGCAAGGCGATCACGCGGCATGCGTGGTCGTTGCGTCTTTTTCATCGCGGGT
>VGEV01000105.1 GCA_016869175.1 Alphaproteobacteria bacterium | reverse complement strand
TCAAACTTCCGTCTTGTCTTCGCCATCGCTCCCTCCGTCACAATGACGGATCAGAACGCGGCTCCACTCAAGCCCCTGGTCCCAAAACCGGGGTCCACTTCTGTAGAGCTTGCTGCCGCTAAGCAGTTAGTCCTCGCCGTCCCGCCGTGCGGTGGTGCGCATGGCGTCCAGCGCGTCGGAGCCGGCGCCGGGCTCGGTCAGGCCGAGCGCGCCCACCAGCCGCCCGGCGCACAGCCCCGGCAGATAGCGCCGGCACAGCTCCGGCCCGGCATTGCGCTGCAGGTTGTTGAGACACAGATTCTCGTGCGCGACCCAGCTTAAGGCCAGCGCATGGTTCCAGCGCGCGAAGGCCTGCAGCACCAGGCCGCTGGCGAACAGGTCGAGCCCGACGCCGCCTTCCGCCTCGGGCACCGTCAGGCCGAAATAGCCGAGCGCGCCGAGCTTGGGGAAGGCCTCCTGCGGCCACCATTCCTCGGCGTCCATGCGGCCGCAGAGCGGGTACAGCTCGGCCCGGGCATAGCGGTCGGACTGGTCCAGCAGGGCCTGCTGGGCGGCGCTCAAGCCGAACTGGTCCGGTCGCAGCAGCGGCAGGGCGGGTTCCATCTGCTCGGCGCTCTCAGCCGCCACGACGCCCTCCGGCGCCAAGCCAAGGCTGGTGCCCACAGAAAGATTCGAACTTTCGACCTCCCCCTTACCAAGGGGGTGCTCTACCCCTGAGCTATGTGGGCGGCGGCTTGTGTTCTAGGAGCACAGGCCGGCGGACGCAAGCCGGCAATCCCGCCCGCGGCCGCCGGGCTTGACGGCGCCCGGCTTGGGGTTCCATCTGGCGCCATGGAGCGCAAGCCGGACAGCCGCCCCGCCGGCCAAGCCACGGGCAACCGCGCGCGCCTGGCCGAGGCGCTGCGCGCCAATCTCGCCAAGCGCAAGGCGCAGGCCCGCGCCCGCGAAGCGGAGCGGCCGGCCGCGCCCGCCGGCGGCAAGGCCGAACCGCCCGGGGGCTGACGTTTACCCTTCTTAACCGCACGGCCGGCTATAGTTCGCGCTTGCCGCCTCTCGTTCGGACGGACCAAACGACATGCTGACCGGCCTCCTGTTCCTCGGCACGATCACCGTCGTGGCGTATTTGATGTATTGGCTGATGACCAACGAGAAGGCCGACGGCGAGGTGCGGCCGGACGGAATCTTCGGCTGGCGCAAGGTCATCCCGCAGCGGCGGCGGCGCCGCCGCCCGCCCGCCGCCTATTGAAGTCGGTCAGCCAGCGCCGTCCCGGGAAATGCCGTCCCGGGAAATGCCGTCCCGGGAAATGCCGTCCCGAGAAATGCCGTCCCGGGAAATGCCGACCTGGGAAATGGTGGAGCCAAGGGGAGTCGAACCCCTGACCTCGTGAATGCCATTCACGCGCTCTCCCAACTGAGCTATGGCCCCATGCTTCCGGCGGTCGCAAACTAGGCGCCGGCCTGCCCCCTTGGCAAGGGTGCCGGAGCCCGGTCAAGGGCTAGCGCTGGCGGCTGTCGTCGGGATCCTTGTCGGCGTCGAGTTCGCCATCGATCTCCGACTCGTCGATCTCGGTCAGTTCCTCCTCGACCGCGCCGGCCAGCGCCTCGCCATCGCCCTCCTCGGCGACCTCGAGCGCCGGCTCGTCCGGCAATGCCTCGTCCGCCGTCTCTTCCTCCGCCTCGCCCGCCAGGGCGCCGGCATCGGCCTCGATGTCGTCCAACGCGAAGTCGGCGTCCGCCGTCACCAATTCCGGTTCGTCCACCACCAGTTCGCGCGGCTTCGGCAGCACCGCCTTGGCGTCGGCCCGCGGTCGGCGGACCTTCAATGCCGCCTCGGGCTCATAGACCACGCCGCAGCTCGGACAGGCGATCGGGCTGCGCAACAGGTCATAGAACTTCGACCCGCATGCCTGGCAGGTTCGCTTGGTACCCCATTCCGGTTTCGCCAAGATAAGGTTCCTTCTGCGCCCCGCGCGCGGTTGGCCATGCCATCGCGGAAATGGCGCGCCCAATGACATGCGGGCGCCCTGCTGTCAAATGCAATCTGCCGGCCGCGCGCCGGCATTCCGCTTGGCTCGGGGCGAGGCGATCTGCTAGGCAGGCCGACGGGTGGAACCCGGACAGCGAGGGCGGACCTGCCGTGCCGAAAGCCATTTCGCGTCCCGCGCCAAGACTGGCCGGCGGCCTGGCGGTGCCGGGCGACAAGTCGATCTCGCATCGCGCGCTGATGCTGGGCGGCCTGGCGGTGGGAGAAACCACCATCGAGGGCTTGCTGGAGGGCGAGGACGTGCTGCGCACCGCCCGGGCCATGGCGGCGCTGGGCGCGCAAACGACGCGGACCGGGGACGGCCGCTGGCGGGTGGTCGGCGTCGGCGTCGGCGGCCTGCGGGAGCCGGAGGACGTGCTCGACCTGGGCAATTCCGGCACCGGCGCGCGGCTGTTGCTGGGTCTCTTGGCCAGCCATCCGCTGTTCGCCGTGCTGACCGGCGATGCGTCGCTGCGCCGGCGGCCGATGGAACGGGCCATGGCGCCCTTGCGCCTGATGGGCGCCCGCTTCCTGTCGCGCGAGGGCGGCCGGCTGCCGCTGGCGGTGACCGGCAGCGGCGACCTAGTGCCGGTCGAATACCGCCTGCCGGTCGCCTCGGCGCAGGTCAAGTCGGCCGTGCTGCTGGCCGGCCTCAACACCGGCGGCGAGACCACGGTGATCGAGCCGGAGCCGACGCGCGACCATTCCGAGCACTTGCTGCGGCATTTCGGCGCCGAACTGCGCGTGGCGAGCGAAGGCAACGGCCGGCGCATCAGCCTGACCGGCTGGCCGGAACTGCGCGGCCAAAGGGTCGTGGTGCCGGGCGATCCGTCCTCGGCCGCGTTCGCCGCGGTCGCCGCGTTGCTGGTGCCGGGCAGCCAGGTGACGCTGCACAATGTCGGCCTCAATCCGCTGCGCGACGGGCTGTTCCGCACGCTGGTCGAGATGGGCGCCAAGATCCGCCGCAGCCAAGAGCGCCTGCTGCAGGGCGAGCCGGTGGCCGATCTGACGATCGACGGCAGCCAGCTTCGCGGCATCGAGGTGCCGCCCGAACGGGCGCCGTCGATGATCGACGAATACCCGATCCTGGCGGTGGCCGCGGCCGCCGCCACCGGCCGCACGACAATGCGGGGGGCGGCCGAATTGCGGGTCAAGGAAAGCGACCGCATCCGGCAGGTGGCACAGGGGCTGGCGCAGCTCGGCGTCGAGGTGGAGGAGCTGCCGGATGGCTTGGTGGTGCGCGGCACCGGCGGCTCGCTGCCGGCCGCGCCCGGGCGGCTGATCGAAACCGCGATGGACCACCGCATCGCCATGTCGTTCCTGGTCTACGGCATGGCGGCGCGGGGCGCGGTGGCGGTCGACGAGGTCGGCTTCATCGACACCAGTTTTCCCGGCTTCGTTGCCGCCATGAACGGGCTCGGTGCCCGGATCGAGCTGGCCGAAACGGCATGATCATCGCCGTCGACGGCCCGGTCGCCGCCGGCAAGGGGACGCTGGCCCGCCGGCTCGCGGCGGCGCTCGGCTACGACTATCTCGACACCGGCCTGCTCTACCGGGGGGTGGCGTTCCGCGTGCTGGCGGCCGGCGGCGACCCTGGCGATGGGCCAGCCGCCGCCGCCGCCGCGGCGACACTGACGGCCGATGAGCTGGGCCGCCCGGAATTGCGCGGCGAACGGGTGGGCGAGGCGGCGAGCCAGGTGGCGGCGCAGCCGGCGGTGCGGGCGGCCTTGCTGGCGTTCCAGCGCGGGTTCGCCTGCCGCCCGCCCGGCGGCCGCGGGGCGGTGCTGGACGGGCGCGATATCGGTACCGTGGTCTGCCCGGGGGCCGCAGTGAAGCTGTTCGTCACCGCCAGCGAGGAGGCCCGCGTCCAGCGCCGGCACCGCGAGCTGCTGGCGCGTGGGCAGCCCGCGCCGCTGTCCGAAGTGCGGGCCGACTTGCGCCGGCGCGACCAGCGCGACAGCCAGCGCGCCATCGCGCCGCTCGCGCCGGCGGCCGGCGCGCACTTGCTTGATACCACGGGAATGAGTATAGAAGCGGCCTTCGCCGCCGCCATGGAAATCATTTCCGCGCAATTGCTTACGGATGAACGCGGAAGCCCGGACCCGAGCCGGCGAAGTTGAGGCAACCTTGTCATTTGGCCCCGGAGGTCGCGGGTCCTGCGCGTTGGGCGGCAGGGGCAGCGAGCAGCGGGGCAAGACCGCCGGACCAACCGGCTGGCCGTGACAGCAACTTGAAGGATTACGTCGATCATGGCGCTACGTGAGAAGATGCAACCGGCGGCCGCTCCGGCCGCGGATGACGATTTCGAGGCCTTGCTGCGCGAGAGCGAGATCGCGCAAGGCCAGATCGAGGGCCGCGTGGTGCGCGGCAGCGTGATCGCGGTCGAGAACGACTTCGTCGTGGTCGATATCGGGCTGAAGACCGAGGGCCGCGTGCCGCTGCGCGAATTCAGCAAGGTCGGCGAGGAAGTGCGCGCGGGCGACCAGATCGACGTCTACCTGGAGCGCATCGAAAACGCCTTGTCGCAGGCGGTGATCAGCCGCGAGCGCGCCCGGCGCGAGGAAAGCTGGAACCATCTCGAGGTGGCGTTCGCCAAGAACGAGCGGGTGAGCGGTCAGATCGTCGGCCGCGTGAAGGGCGGCTTCACGGTGGACTTGAGCGGCGCGCTGGCCTTCCTGCCGGGCAGCCAGGTGGACATCCGGCCGGTGCGCGATGTGACGCCGCTGATGGGCATCAAGCAGCAGTTCCAGATCCTGAAGATGGACCGCCGGCGCGGCAACATGGTGGTCTCGCGCCGCTCGGTGCTGGAGGAAACGCGCGCCGAGCAACGTTCGGAACTGGTGGCCAACCTGCGCGAAGGCCAAGTGCTGGAAGGCGTGGTCAAGAATATCACCGACTACGGCGCCTTCGTCGATCTGGGCGGCATCGACGGCCTGTTGCACGTGACCGACTTGTCCTGGCGGCGCATCAACCACCCCTCGGAGGCGTTGAACATCGGCCAGGCCGTCAAGGTGCAAGTGATCAAGGTCAATCCGGAGACCATGCGCATCAGCCTGGGCATGAAGCAATTGGAGACCGACCCGTGGGAAGGCGTCGCGGCCAAGTATCCACCGCGCGCCAAGTTCACCGGCCGCGTCACCAACATCACCGACTACGGCGCGTTCGTGGAACTGGAGCCGGGCGTCGAGGGCCTGGTGCATGTCTCGGAGATGAGCTGGACCAAGAAGAACGCGCATCCCGGCAAGATCGTCTCGACCAGCCAGGGGGTCGAGGTCATGGTGCTGGAAGTCGACCAGGAGAAGCGCCGCATCAGCCTGGGCCTGAAGCAGTGCCTGGAGAATCCGTGGGAAGGCTTCGCGGCCCGCAATCCCGTGGGCAGCGCGGTCGAGGGCCAGGTGCGCAACATCACCGAGTTCGGCCTGTTCATCGGCCTGACCGACGAACTGGACGGCATGGTCCACCTGTCGGACCTGGATTGGGACCGGCCGGGCGAAGTGGCCATCCGCGACTACCACAAGGGCGACACGGTCAAGGCCAAGGTGCTGGACATCGATGCCGAAAAGGAACGCATCAGCCTGGGCGTCAAGCAGCTGGGCGAGGACCCGTTCGCCCAGGCCGACAAGCTGAAGAAGGGCGACGTGGTGACCTGCACGGTCGCGCAAGTGATGGACGGCGGCATCGAGGTCGAGGTGGCGGGCGGCCTCAAGGGCTTCATCCGGAGGGCCGAGTTGTCGCGCGACCGCTCGGAACAACGGCCCGATCGCTTCGCCGTCGGCGACAAGGTGGATGCCATCGTCACCACCTTCGAGCGCGCCAAGCGCCAGCTCACGCTTTCGGTCAAGGCACGCGAAATCCGCGAGGAGAAGGAAGCGGTCGAGCAGTTCGGCTCGAGCGATTCCGGTGCCAGCCTGGGCGACATCCTGGGCGCCGCCATCAGCCGCGCCCGCCAGCAGGCCGAACAGCGGCAGCAGAAACCGGACGACGACGAGAAGACCGACGACTAGCGTGGCGGACTTGAGGTTCCTCCGATTCGGGCGGCCGGTTGGGTGAGGAACTTCAAATCCACCGCCGCGCGAGGATCACAGGACTGCTAGGCTCCCTTTGATTGCGAAGTTTGCATGGAAGTGGCCGCGGGGGCGGGCGAGCTGCGCAATCGGGACCCTGGCGCGACGCAGGGACCGCCGCCGGACAAAGGCGCGAGGAGACCTCAGGTGGCCGACGCCGAACTCGACGCGATGCTGGATCGGCGCCGGTTGAAGCGGCGGCTGGGCTGGTGGCGGTTGGCCGCCGTCGTCGCGGTACTGGCGCTGCTGGGCGCGGTGGGGCTGAAGGCGGTGCCGTTCGAGCGCCAGCGCATCACGCGGCTGGCCGTCCACGGCTTCATCATGGAGGACAGCGCGCGCGATCGCGCGTTGCGGCGCTTGGCGGATGATGGCGCCAGCAAGGCCGTTCTGGTGCGGATCAACAGTCCCGGCGGCTCGGTGGCCGGCAGCGAGGAGCTCTATCTCGGTCTGCGCGCCGTGGCCGAGCGCAAGCCGGTGGTGGCGGTGATCGGCACGGTCGGCGCCTCGGGCGGCTATATCGTGGCGCTAGCCGCCGACCATATCCTGGCCCGCGAGACCGCGATCACGGGCTCGATCGGCGCGATCCTGCAGACGGCCAGCGTCGTCGGCCTGCTGGACAAGCTCGGCATCGCCGCGGAAACCGTGAAGAGCCGGCCGCTGAAGGGCCAGCCCTCGCCGTTCGAGACGTTCGATCCGGCGGCGCGCGCGGCGGTGCAGACGTTGATCGACGACAGTTATCGCTGGTTCACCGGGCTGGTCGAGGCGCGTCGCAAGCTGACGCCCGAGCAGCTCCAGCAGGTGGCCGACGGCCGCATCTTCAGCGGCCGGCAGGCGCGGGAGCGGCGACTGATCGACGGCTTCGGCGGCGAGGAAGAAGCCAGACGCTGGCTGGAAACCGAGCGCGACCTGCCGCGCGGGTTGCCGATCCGCGACCTCGAATACGGCGACACGGACGCCTGGCTCGACCGTCTGGGCGCCGCCATGGCGACGGCTCTGTTCGGAAAATCATTGTTGCGTGAACTACTTATGCTTGACGGACTGCTGGCGCTCTGGCAGCCTTCGCTGACTGTCGGCGCCGCTGCGGCCGAGCGCTGAGGCGCGAAGGCAACTGCCATGCTCAAGTCCGAACTGATCCAACGATTGGCGGAAGCGAACCCGCATCTCTACCATCGCGACGTCGAGCGCGTCGTCACCACGATCTTCGAGGAGATCGCCCAGGCGCTCTGCCGCGGCGACCGCGTGGAGCTGCGCGGGTTCGGCGCCTTCTCGGTCAAGCGGCGGCCCTCGCGCATCGGCCGCAATCCGCGTACCGGCGCGGCGGTGGCGGTGACCGAGAAGGCAACGCCGTATTTCAAGACCGGCAAGGAGCTGCGCGAGCGGCTGAACGATGGCGCGGCCGCGGGCGAGCCCGCCAGCGGCGACTAGCGCGGTGTCCCTTCGGCGGGACTCGCTGATGGCGATCCATCGGATCGGAGCCCGCCGCGCTGCGGTCATGGTTGCAGGGCAATGGCTTCCGTTCAAACCGGACCTGCCGGTTCGAGTTGAACGGAAATTGCCCTAGCGACCTGCGGAAAGGCCGAGCATGCGTCGCGTCCGGGCGTTTCTGATCTGGCTGCTGCTGCCGCCGTTGGCCGTGCTGTTCATCGCTTTCGCCATTGCCAACCGCGCGGCGGTTGCGGTCAGCCTGGATCCGCTGCCTTTCGTCGTGCAGGTGCCGCTCTATCTCTTGGTGTTCGTCGCGATTCTGCTGGGCCTGGTGGTGGGCGGACTGATCGGCTGGGGCAAGGCTTGGCGCTGGCGGCGGTTGGCGGCGGAGCGCCTGCACCAGCTCGACAATCAACGGCGGCCGGCCGTCGCCGCCACGGGCGGTCTGCCCGCCAGGGTGGTGCAGGGATGAGCAACCTGGGATTGCGGCTGATCGACGAGGCGGCGATCGATCGCGCCTTGCCCTATCCGGCGCTGATCGATCGGCTGGCGGAGAAATTCCGCGCCGAGGTGACGGTGCCGCTGCGCCACCACCACCCGGTCGAGGTGCCTGGCGCCGCGCGCGGCATGCTGCTGCTGATGCCGGCCTGGGAAGCGGGCAAGGCGCTGGGCATCAAGATCGTCAGCGTCTATCCCGACAACGGCAAGCGCGGCTTGCCCAGCATCGTCGGCCTGTATCTGCTGGCGGATGCTGCGACCGGCGTGCCGACGGCCATCCTCGACGGGCGACGCCTGACCCTGCGGCGCACCGCCGCCGCATCGGCGCTGGCCGCACGCCATCTGGCTCGCGCCGACGCGCGCCACTTGGTGATGATCGGCGCCGGCGCGCTGGCGCCCTACCTAGTGGAGGCGCATGCCGCGGTCCGACCGATCCGGCAGGTGACGGTGTGGAACCGCACCGCCGCCAATGCCGCGGCGCTGGCCGATGCCCTGACGGCGAAGGGCTTCGCCGCCAGCGCCACGGTCGATGCCGCGGCCGCGGTGGCCAGCGCCGACATCGTGAGCTGCGCCACCTTGTCGGCCACGCCGGTGCTGCGGGGGGCGTGGCTCAAACCCGGCTGCCATGTCGACCTGGTGGGCGGCTTCACGCCCGGCATGCGGGAAGCCGACGACGAAGCGGTCCGGCGCGCGGAATTGTTCGTCGATACCCGCACCGGCGGCTTGACGGAAGCGGGCGACATCGTCGATCCGTTGAAGCGCGGTGTCATCAAGGAGACGGATATCCGCGCCGACCTGTTCGAACTGGCGCGCGGGCAGCATCCCGGCCGCGGCAGCCCCACCGCCATCACGCTGTTCAAGTCGGTCGGCACGGCGATCGAGGACCTGGCCGCCGCCGAGCTCTGCCTGGAGCGGCTGTAGTTGCATATCGGCATCGTCGGCGGCGGGATTTTCGGTCTGTCCGCCGCCTGGGGGCTGGCCCGCGCCGGCCGCCGCGTCAGCCTGTTCGAGCAGGGGCCGCTGCCCAATCCGCTGGCCGCCTCGTTCGACCGCCACCGCCTGACCCGGCATGCCTATGGCGAGGCCGCCGGCTATGCCCGCGCCATGGCCGAAGCGGACGCGGGCTGGGAGGCGTTGTGGGCCGACCTGGGCGAGCGACATGGTGTTGCTTGCGGCACGTTGGCGCTGAGCTATCGGGCGGACGACTGGGCGGTCCGCTCGCTTGCCTGCCTCGGGCGGCTGGGGCGGCAGGCAAGCTGGCTGTCGCCGGCGGCGATCGGCGAACGCTTCCCCTTCCTGCGCACCGACGGACTGGCGGGGGGCCTGTTCGCGCCTTCGGGCGGCGTGCTGCTGGCCGACCGCATCCTGCAGGCGCTGGTCGCCTGGCTGGCGCCGCGCGCCAGGTTGCACGCGGCGTGCCGCGTCGTCGCCATCGACGGCGAGCGGGGGCGGCTGACGCTGGCGGACAACGAGGTCCGGGAATTCAACGCGCTGCTGCTGGCGGCGGGACCATGGGCCGGCAAGCTGCTGCCCGGGCTGGCGGGCGAAGGCATCCGGCCGGTGCGGCAGGTCGTCGCTTATGTCGCGCCGCCCGCCCGCTTCGCGCAAGCCTGGCGGCAGGCGCCCGCCTTGCTCGACATCGGCGGCCCGGCCGACGGCTATGGCGTGCCGGCGGTGGCGGGCACGCCGCCCAAGCTGGGCGCCACGCCGCCGCGCCGGCCGGGCGATCCGGACGACGAGCGGACGCCCGCGCCGGGCGAGGGCGAAGCGGTTCTGGCGCTCTACCGCGACTGGCTCGCCGACTGGGCGGACTATCGGCTGCTCGAAGCCCGCGTCTGCTACTATATGCGCGCCGAGGACGAGCAGTTCCGCCTGCGGCCGCTGGGCGCGCGCGGCTGGCTCATGACCGCCGACAGCGGGCACGGCTTCAAGTTCGGCCCGGCGCTGGGCTTGCGCCTGGCGCGGGCGATGCTGGGCGAGGCGCCGGCCGAGACGACCCGCCGCTGGGCCGCCGGCGAGCTGGTCTGACCTATACCGGCGGGCGGCCCAGATGCAGCAGCGCCGCGTCGAGGCCCAGCAGATAGCCGTTCACGCCGAAGCCGAAGATCACGCCGATCGCCGCCGCCACCACCACCGAACGGGTGCCGCGATTGTCCACATGCGTGATGTGCACCTCGACATAGGGCAGTTCGGGTCCCACCGCCTTCAGACAGTCGCGCAAGGCATAGCCGGCATAGGTGCAGCCGGCGGGGTTCATCACCAAGGCGTCGGTCTTCTGCTCGACCGCGCGGTAGATGCGGGCGATGATCTCGCCCTCGACATGGCTGTAGAAGATTTCCAGATCGTAGCCGCGCCGCGCGGCGTGGGCGTGGCACATGGCGTCCAGCTCGGCCGCCGTGGTGGTGCCATAGAATTGCGGCTCGCGCTTGCCGAGATAGCTGAGATTGGGTCCCTGGATCAGCAGGATCTTGGTCATGGCGGCCCCCTTGCGCGCGAGGTTAGCGGCCGTCCGAGGAACGCGGTAGACCTGCCGCCGGCAATTCGGGATCGACCATGACCCGTGGCGCAAGCGGGCTGCCCGGCACCAACGGCCGCCGGCGAGTCTACCTGATGCGGCATGGCGAGGTGGCGTATTTCCGCGCCGACGGACGCGCGGTCAACCCCGACAAGGTGAGCCTGACCGAGGCCGGCCGGATGCAGGCCAGCGTCATGGCCGACGCGCTCGCCGCGATCGCCTTCGACCGCGCCGCTTGCAGCGGCCTGCCGCGCGCCCGCGAGACGGCCGAACTGGTGTTGTCCGGGCGCGACCTGAGCGTCGAGGAGTTGGCCGACTTCCGCGAGATCAAGCCCGGCAGCATTCGCAACCTTCCCGCCAACCGGGCGGAGGCGGAGTTCGTCTACGGCCTGGAACGGGCCGCCGAACCCGGCGCCCGCTTCGCCGAGGGCGAGCCCTATGCCGCGTTCTACGCCCGCATCAGCGAGGCGTTCGAGGATCTGCTGCTGTCGCCCGGCTGGTCGCGGCTATTGCTGGTGGCGCATGACGGGACCAATCGGATGATCCTGGGCTGGGCCTGCCAGGGCGGACTGGCGGCGGTGCCGGCCTTCGAACAGGACCCCGGCTGCCTCAACATCGTCGATGCCGACGTGATCGACGGCCGCATCGTGCGCCGGCTGATCAAGGCGCTCAACCTGACACCCAGCAATATCGCCAAGCACGGCAACTACCTGACCTCGATGGAGCAGGTGTTCTTCGGCCGCCGGCGCTGAGCCAGGGCAATTTCCGTTCACATCGAACCGGCATGTTCGGATTGAACGGACGCCATTGCCCTGCAACCATGACCGCAGCGCGCGCTCAGAACTTCATCCGGTCGGACTTGCCTTGCTCGTGCTGGCGCAAGGCCTCCTCGCGCTTCCTCTGGTAGATCGCGCGTTCGTCGGCGTCGTTCCAGTTGACGTCGACAATGGTGATGCCCAGCAGCTCGACCTCGCGGCTGTTGCGGTCGAAGCGCACATGCGCCTTCATGAAGGCGCCGATCACGCCTTCGGCCTTGCTGCGCAGGGTCCAGCTTCCGGTCCACGGCGCGTCGCGCGAATACTGCAGCACCTCGTCGGGCAGGCCGTACTTGCCGGTCAGGCGCGCGATCGCCTCGTCGGCCGGCGGCCCGGTGGTGAAGCGCTGCTCGTAGCCGAGCGAGACCAGTTCGCCGCCCGACAGGCTGGAGACGAAGCGCAAGGTCAGGCGGGCGCCGTCGTTCAGCACCACCTCGACCAGCCGGCGCAGATACGGGTCCTGCTCCTGTTCCGGCCGCCAGGCCGGTTTCCACACGGCGAGTTCGCCGCCGAGCGCGGCCCGCGCCTGATCCGTCTGCATGCCCAGCTTGACCCCGCGCACATCCGGGTTGGCGCGGAGCACCGCCGCTTCCTTGCCCCGCCGCTCGGCTTCCTTGCGCCGGGCCGCGCGCTCCTCGCGCTCTTTCTGTGCGGCCTCGTCATTGCGGTAGCGCGTAATCTGCCAGGCGCCCTTGTCGTCGAGGTAGACCTGCGCCGACGCGACCATCGGCCGGAACTCGATGCGGTTGACCTCGTTGACCCGGCCATAGTCCTGCGGCACAACCGTGGTCTCCACCCGGCGGACAAGCGGGCAAACCGCGTGCGCCTGCTCGCCGGCACGCCGCATGAAGCGTTGGATTGCCTCGTTGTCGGTGCGGCTGGCATGGCCCGGCAACACCGCCAGCACGCTGTCGTCGGCGCCGATGCACAGAGGCACCGACAAGTCGCCGGCGAAGCGGCGGTGCAGCCAGAACTGCGCGCCGATCAGGCCGCCTGCCGGCAGCGCGATCAGGAAGTCGTCGCGTTCCAGCTTGACCACCTCGCGCGAATAGGCCGCCGCCCCCTGGAACACGCCATCGCGGAAATGTCCGGCAAGCCGCGTCGGCATGTGATCGACCGGCAGCACCCGGCTGATGGCAAGGCCCTCGCCGTCCGCCCGCCCGCCGGCGCAACCGCCTTGCCATTCGATCGCGAACTGCCGGCCGCGCCGCCAGGACGGCAGCCATACCAGGCAATCGGTCTTGGCATCCCGCACGAAACCCGATTGGCCGGCCGGCGGGTCCGCCTCCGGCGGGCTGGCGGGCGTCGGCTGGTCGGGCGGCCGGTCGGCCAAGGGCCGGCGCTCGACCACGATCGTCGGCACCGCCGGCACCTTGGGGTCTTGCGTCGCTGGCGCGGGGCCGGATCGGCGCACCGCCACCTCCGGCTCAGGTTCCGGCGTCGCGGCGGGCTTGGCGGCCTCCACCGGCGCAGGCGGCACAGCCGGTTGCGGGACCGACGCGGTCTCGGCCGCGGGCGCCGTCGGCGGTAACGGCTCGGGCGCTGCCAGTCGCGGCGCCGCTTCCCGCGCTGCCGGCGGCGCTTGCGTGGCCGGCGCCGCCTGCCGTTCAGACGGCTGGTTCGACAGGATGGCCCAGGCAATGGCGGCGATGGCGACCAACAGGCCCAGCGCCAGCCACAGCCAGGAGCCGCCGCCGGCCCGTTGCTCGACCGCCGGTTTGCCCGTTACGCGCCGCCAGTTCCCGACCACCCGTCGCCCAGTCTTCCGTCGCCTTGCCCGGCTTCGCCGGCTCCGCTATATAGCCCGCCGCCCGGCCGGCTGTCTCGACCGGGCCGGCGGAGAGCGCGATGAAAAAGGATACCCATCCCGACTACCACGAGATCACCGTGGTCATGACGGACGGCACGCAGTTCAAGACGCGCTCGACCTATGGCCAGCCGGGCGCGGTGTTGCAGCTCGATATCGATCCGAAAACCCATCCGGCCTGGACCGGTGGCCCGCAGCGCGTGCTGGATACCGGCCGCGTCGCCAAGTTCCGCAGCAAGTTCAAAGAACTGAAGCTCGGCTAGCGCGTCGTACCGGTCTAGGTCATGAACTCATAAATGGGATTCCCAAAGTTGGCGAAGGGTGATTCAAGGGTCCTCGAGGAGGGTCGAGGATTCCTGCACGCCGCTACGAGATCACGGACTTCGAATGGTCGATCCTACAGCCGCTGTTGCCGAACAAGCCGCGCGGGGTTCCACGCGCCGACGACCGGCGCGTGCTCAATGGCATCTTCTGGCGGCTGAGGACGGGCTCGCCGTGGGCGGACATCCCCGAGCGCTACGGGCCGGCGAC
>VGEV01000104.1 GCA_016869175.1 Alphaproteobacteria bacterium | reverse complement strand
CCATCCCGCCCGCACATCCGTTGGCCAAGGCCGAGTTCGCAACCATCCGCCTGCGCTTGTTGAAGCTCGGCGCCCGCATCGTCGAGACCGCCCATCGCGTGCGCATCGCCTTCGCCGCCGTTTGCCCGGATGCCGCTCTCATCCGCTTGCTCGCCGGCGCGCTTCGACCCGCCGCTCCATGACCGACGGGGCCGATGCCCCGAAAACACCCGTTCCCGCAATCCCAAACCAATAACCCGACACCCGACAAACCAACCCGCGATGAAAAAGACGCAACGACCACGCATGCCGCGTGATCGCCTTGCCTCCCTGCCCATCACATCATGGCCTCTCGTGAATAAACCGGGCTAAGCGTTCGCGGGCCTGTCCGCAATCCTTCTAGCGCGGTGTCCGCTCGGATGGCACCGCGATCAGCGATTCCATCCGATCGGCGCCCGCCGCGTCGCCGGCATGGTTCTGGGGCCATGGCTTCCGGTCAGATCGCCCATGCCGCTCCGTTTGGAACGGAAATTACCCTAGTCGCGGCTGATGAACGCCAAGTGATCGGCGCCCTCCAATGCCAGGCTGGCGGCCCGATAGCCGGCCGCGACCGCCCGATCGAACGCCTTCCAATCCAGCATGTCGATGTCTTCCAGGCTGGGGGTCAGCAACAGGTCGACCGCGGCACGACCCGACCGGGCAATCCCCAGGCCGTTCACCGTGCCGGCCCGCATCAGCAGGCGGAGGATGCCGGGCCGATCCTGGCGCCCCCTGGCGAACAGGCGCAGCAAGGACGGTCGCTCCCAATCCTCGTCGTCGGCGACGAACGCACGGTCGTGCGCGACGTCGATGCCGATGATGGGGCCACGGCCCAGCGCCTCGATGGCCTGCACAGGAAAGTTGTTGATAATGCCGCCGTCGGCCAGCACCTCACCGCGCTGCACCACCGGCGGCATCACTCCGGGCAGGGCGACGCTCGCGCGCAAGGCCCGCCACACCGGACCGCGGCGGTGCAATTCCAGATCGCCCTTCGTCAGGTTGGTCGACACGCAAGTGAAATGCCGCCAAAGCTGCTCGATCTCCAAGCCCGGAAAATGCTGGCGCAGGCGGTCGGCAACGCGCTTGCCTTTGACCAGTGCCACCAGCGGCAAGGTGTAGTCGCCCAGCGGATTGCTGTCGACGAACGCCGCGCGCATGCGGCTCCGCATCTCCTTGTCGTCCCATTCCGCCGCGACGCCGGCGCCGACGATGGCACCCATGCTGGCGCCCGCCACCAGGTCGATCGGCACGCCCGCCTCGCGCAAAGCGGTCAGCGCGCCGATATGGGCAAAGCCGCGCGCGCCACCCCCCGACAAGACCAGCCCCACGGCCCGGCCGGTCAGCAGGCGCGCCAGCCGATCGACATCGGCCGCATTTCCCGCCCGGACATGGCAATGCAACGCCGGCTGCACGTGGTCGAGCCAAGCCCCGACCGCCGCGTGGCCCGCGCGTTCGTGCAGCAGCACCAAATCGCACGGCCGACGCCGCCCGTCGGGTTCCTGGTGCCACGTCTCCGCCGTCGGGCCGGGGGCCAGTGCCGCATCGGCCACCGCCAGCCGCCGATCGGCCTGGCGCAGGCATTGCCGGGCCCAAACGGCGCCGCCGTCAGCGACATAGAGCGTGAAATCGTGCGCCTCCTCGACCCCGTGGAACCACTCGTTGCTGTTGCCGAGGCAGCGATGGTCCAGCACCGAGACCGCCCGCCCCAGCCGGCCCAGGGCGGCCGCCAGCCGGTCGGCCAGATCGCGCACTTCCAGTCCCTGGCTGGCCGGCAACAGCACCGCGGAACGGTCGGGCGAGCCCGACCATTGTCCGACATTGGCCCGCCGCAGCCGCGTCACGACCAGGCGGGTCAGCATCAGCATGGCGCGCGGATGGCGCTCCAGCAGGGCATCGAAGTCGGCTTTGGTGAGGCGGCCGAGCGTGGTGTCGCGCAACGCCACCACCGTGGCGCTGCGCGGTTCGCCCGTCACCATCGCCATCTCGCCGACGGTTTCGCCGGGACCGATCTCGGCCAGCAAGACCTCGCCGCCCTCGCCGCTGCGTCGCAACACGGCCAGCCGGCCATGCGTCACGATGTACAGCGCGTCGCCTGGGTCGCCTTCATGAAACAGCGTCGCCCCGCCCAGCAGGTTGAACCATTCGACCTGTTGTTCCAGGACGGGAATCAATTGCGGGTCGATGCCCTGCAGCAGCGGCAGCCGCGCGATGGCGTGCCGCCAGGGCTGCTCTGCGCCGCCCTCGGGCGGAAGCTGCGACATGGGCGCAAGTGTAGCACATGGTGCGCGCCGGCAACGGGCCGCGGCGGCGACGCGCCCGGCTAGAGGTAGAGCGCGGGAATGTCGATCGTGCTGGATCGCCCCAGCGCGTCGAAATGCCTCTCCAGCCACGCTTCCGCCGTTCGCCGACCGATGGCGAAGAGATGCTCCAGAAAATCCGGTTCGGCGTTCAGCTTGCTGGACGCATGCAGATCGGTGAGCGACTGGTCAGCGGCGATCAGATGGATGCGGTTGCTCCGATACTCTCGCGGGTCCAGCTTGCCCGCCTCGATCAGCCGGTTGACGAAGTGGATGGCGCGCATCTCGCGCATCAAGCTGGCGTTGAAGGTGATTTCGTTCAGCCGATCCTGGATTTCCAGCGCGGTTCTTGGCAATTCCTGGCGATGGATCGGGTTGATCTGCACGACCACGATATCGCGCGACTGCGACTCATAGACGACCGGCCAGATCGCCGGATTGCCCATGTAGCCGCCGTCCCAATAGTGTTCTCCGTCCACCTCCACCGCCTGGAACAGGCCGGGCAGACAGCTGGAGGCCAGCAGCACCGGCAAGCTGATGTCGCGGTTCTCCCAGACCTTGACCTTGCCGTTGCGCACGTTGGTGGCGCAAACGAACAGATGGATGCCGGCGGCATAGCGCAACGCATCGAAGTCGATCGATTTCTCAAGCACCAGCTTCAACGGGTTGATATTCATCGGGTTGAATTGATAGGGCGACAGCATCCGGCCAAGTCCGTCGAACAGCATGAAGCCAGGCGAATCGTCGATCCGCCAGTCGCCGCTCAGCCGCTCGTAGGGCGTGCGCTGGATGGGCGACCAGCGGCCCCACTCGCCCACCTCCTGCCAGAAGCGACGCAGCGCCGCCCGCGCCCCCTCGCGGCCGTCCGTGGAGTGGCCGGAGCACAGCACCGCGCCATTCATGGCACCGGCCGACGTGCCGGAAACGCAGTCGAACTCGAGGCGCCGGTCCTCCAGCAAACGGTCGAGCACGCCCCAGGTGAACGCGCCGTGCGAGCCGCCGCCCTGCAAGGCTAGGCTGACGCGCCGGTTGACGCCCTGCTGCCGTGGACTGTGCGCCCGGTCGTTCATGCTCCGCCCACCTGCCCGCCAATGGTTGGCGGCCAGGGTAGCGGAGCGTGTCCCCGGCGCAATCGATTGCCGCGGCCACCGCGCCGCGTTACGAATGCTCGCTGCCGTCGGGACGGAGGAAGATTGGCCGCCAAACCGCCGAGCGATGCTGCGCAGGCTCGCAAGCGCCAACTGAATCGTGAGCGTCAGCGACGCTATCGCGGCCGGGCACGGGCCGCGCTGGCCGGCCAGGCCATGGTGGAATTGCGCCTCGACCGGTTGGCCGACGCGGTGCGGGGGGCGGAACCGGGGCTGGCCCGACAGCTGGACGCGTTCCGTCAAGCGATCGGCCCACGCATTGCCGAACTGGCGGCCGCCTTGGAACTGGCCGGATGGCCGACCGAGGCGGCGGCGCTGCGGCATCTGGCGGGCGGTCCGGTGGCGGGCGGCGAAGGTCATCGGCCGGCCGCCGAGATGCAGGCAACGTTGTCGCGCCTGGGCAACCTGCTGGAACGGGCGCGCGCGCAATTGGCACGCCCGCAGCCTCTGCCCGGCAAGTCGGAATAGCGCCACTGAAGCCAAGGCCGCCGATGGCATCGGCGGCCTGCCTGCTGGCTCTCTCGGCGCCCGGTCAGCGATCTGGCTGAGCACGGGGATTAAGTCCCGCATCCCGTGCGGGGCTTCTTTCGTGCGGCCGGCCAACGGGGCCCGGCCGCGGGCATTCACGCTACACCTGACATCCCCTCTTACTCACCCGTCCTCCTTTGCTGCCCTGGGAGGGTTCCTCGCAATGGTATATATGGTGACGCGGGCGGCGGATTTCAGCCGACCGCGGCAGGAGGCGAGCATGGCCCGGATCAGCCACGTCGGCGAAACCCAACTGCCAGCGGCGCTGAGACCGCTCTATCGCAGGTTCGCCACGGACTATGGCGGCTATCTGCACATGGCGGGAGCGCTGGCGCACCGGCCGGAGGCGGTGGAGCACATCATCGGGCTGCTGCTGAAGCTGGCCGAGAACCCGATCAACCAGCGGCGCCATCTGGAGATCGGCATGGCGACGGCCTCGGCCGCCAACCAGTGCCATTATTGCGTCGCCCACCATCGCCCGCACATGGAGGCGCTGGGCCTGGCGGCGGAGACCATCGAACGCATTCTGGAGCCCGATTGCCCGGTCCTGGATCCGCTCGACCGGCTGGTGCGCGACTACGCGCTCGAAGTCAGCTTGCGCGCCCACGCCGTGAGCGATGAGACGGTCGCCCAATTGCGCCGGCATTTCAGCGAGGCGCAGCTGGTCGACCTGACCTTGCGCATCACGCTTTGCGCCTTCTTCAACCGCTTCAATCAGGTCTTCGACTTGCAACTGGAGGACGGCTTCGCCGCCAGTCACGCCAAGGCGGCGGAATAAGCCGCGGAGTGGCGGGCGACGGGGCAATCTTCCACAGCCTGGCCGCGCGCAGGGCACTGCCCGACTGGGGCGACTGCCCGCGCCCATCGATCGACGGGCGCTGCCAGCGCCTGAGCGACCCGGCGGCGCCGGACAACCTGCGCCCGGACGCCGGCATGCCGGGCCGGGAAGCGGTCCATGCCAACGGGCGGAACCGCGAGCCTTGCCACTATTGGCGGGACCTGCCGCTCACGCTGGTAGCCGATGACCGCCGCGACGACGCCGGGCGCGATGGCGCCGGCCGGGGCCGGCTCAATAGAACACCTCCGGCGGCTGGCCCAGCATGACCTGGCCGACCAGTTCGTAATGCACCTCGCGCGCCTGCACCTGCTGCGACAGGGTATGAATGTCGCGGAAGCGGCGCTCGAACGGGCTGCCGGGGAAGATCGCATCGACGCCGGCCGCCTTGAAGGCGAAATCGGCCACCCCGATCGCCTCGTGGATGGCGTGCGTGCAGGCCAGCCGCACCCGGCCGCGCTGCGGCATGTCGAGCGGCGCCGCCTCGTCCGCCTCGGCATGGACCTGAGCCAGCGTCGCCAGCAGGTAGGCATGGCCCGCCCCCAGCCGCGCCTCGTGCCTGGCCAGCGCCGCCTGCACCGGCACGCTGTCGGCCAGCCGCCCAAGGCCGCGCGGCGATTTGCGCAGCGCCAGGTCGATGAACGCGCGCAGCATGCCGCGCGCGATGCCCAGCGCCACGCCGGCCACGCCGACGGCATAGAGGCCCTGCATGGGAAAGGCATAGAGCTTGCCGCGCTCGCGCCTGAGCTGCGGTTCCTCGCGCGTGCCGCTGCGGGCTTCCGGCACGAACAGCTCCTTGACGCTGTAGGAATCCGACGCGGTGCCGCGCAGGCCGATGGTGTCCCAGGTGTCGTGCAGTTCGGCCTGGGCGACCGGGAACAGCAGCGTGCGCACGGCGGGCTTGCCATGGCTGTTCAGCCGCAGGCTGCCGTCGGGCTCCTGCACCGGACAATGCGCACCGAGCCAGCTCGCCTGCCGGCAGCCGCTGGCGAAGTCCCAGGTCCCGCTGACCCGGTAGCCGCCCGGCACAGCCTGCGCGCGGCTGGTGTTGGGCGGCCCCCAGGCGACCAGGCCCGCCGGGTCGGCGAAGATCGCGCGCGCCGTCTCGGCCGGGATGAACGGCGCGATCAGCGCCGAACTGTTCGAGACGAACATGTTCCAGCCAACCGAGCCGTCGGCTTCGGCCACCACTGCCAGGGCTTCCAGATAGTCGCCCGGCGCCGCCTGGTCGCCGCCCAGCGAGGCCGGCAGCAACAGCCGCAGCAGGCCCGATTCGTGCAGGCGCGCCGCCAGCGGCCCCGGATAGCGCCGGCTGCGCTCGATCTCGTCCGCCGCGGCCACGATGGCGGGCGCGACGGCATGCGCGCGGGCTAGCGGCCCCGGCCGGTTCAGGCGATGCATGCTGTCGATCCGCCCTGCTTGCTCCCGCGCCATTGCGGCGGACCCGGCCCGGCCTGTCAATGCATACGACCGCCTGGCCTCAGCGCCGGCGCCGGCCGATCACGTAGGATTCGTCGTGGAACCAAAGGCCGCCGCGCCGGCGCAGCACGGCGATCAGCCGGCCGCCCGGCGCCAGTGCGCGCCAAAGCACTTTCCCGCTCGACCGTTGTCATGCGAGGCAAGCAAAGCACGGTTCGGTGGCCGGAGTCCCGCGGACCCGGGTGTCAGCGCGCCTTGACCGCGTGGTCGGGAAAGTCGCTGAACACGCCATCGACCCCGAGCGCATAGAATGTCCGGTATTCGGCCAGCGGATCGCCGGCATAGTCGGCGGCCAGCCGCCAGGACTCGCTGCGAAAGGTCCAGGCATGCACGAACAGGCCCGCCGCATGCGCGTCGGCCACCAGGCTGGACGGCGGCCGCAACACGCGGTCGCGCTCGTCGATCCTGGCATCGCCATTCAGGTCATCGGGCCGTCCGTCACCGTCGCGGTCGACCTGCGCGCTGGCCAGGATGAGCGGCTTCCACGGGCCGATGCCGTCGGCGTAGGTGGCGATCTCCGCCAGGCCCGCCTTGCTCATGAGATCGCGGTAGCCGCGCCCGTCGCCCGCCAGAACGAAGTCGTAGGGCTGCGCGAAGGGCGGCGCCAGTAGCACGTTGCCCTGCCGGTCGACGCCGGTGCCGGCCAGCAACTGCACCAGCCGCACCCCGATCCGGGCGCGCAAGTACCTGAGGTTCGCCACCTCGAAGCTCTGGATCATCACCGGCGAGGACCGCTGCGTCCAGCCCGCCTCGGCCAGTGCCGCCAGCAGACGATCCTCCAGCGCCAGCCCCAGTTGGACATGCCAGCTTGGATGCTTGGTCTCGGGATAGATGCCGACGGTGCGCCCGGTCCTGGCGCTTTCCGCCTTGGCCAGTTCGATCACCTCGCGCAGGGTCGGCACCGGATGAAGCCCGTTCTGCGACTGGTCGCGTTCCGCCAGCGCCTGCCAGGCGCGCAAGGTTCGGATCTCGGCCAGCGTGAAATCGGCCGCGAACCAGTCGGTGACCTCGCGGCCGTCAACTTGCCGGGCGCGCCGCCGGTCAGCGAATTCCGGTCGCTCGGCCACATCCGTCGTGCCGCTCAGCATCGGTTCATGCCGCGCCACCAGATGCCCGTCGGCGGTCGCCACCAGGTCCGGCTCGATGAAGTCGGCCCCCATCTCGATGGCCAGCCGATAGGCGGCCAGCGTGTGCTCGGGCAAGTAGCCGCTGGCGCCGCGATGGGCAATCACCAGCGGCGGCCTGCCATCCAGTGTCGCTTGGGTCAAGGCCGGCCCCGCCCCCAACAGGCCCAGCAGCGTGCAAACAAGGGCATGCGCCGCGCGTCTAGCTGGTGACAATGCCGCCATCGACGTTATAGGCTTGCCCGGTGATATTGCGTGCGCCGGGCGAGGCCAGGAACACCGCCATGGCTGCGATGTCCTCGGCCGTGTTGGCCCGACCGATGGGAATGCGCGTCTCCGCCTCGCGGGTGACGTCTTCCACGGTGAGGCCGCGATCCTTGGCGCGCTGCGACATCAGCCTGTGGTGCAGATCGGTCACGGTGACGCCGGGGCAGATGGCGTTGACGTTGATATTGTGCGGGCCCAGTTGCTGCGCCGCCGTCTTGGTCAGCGAGATCACCGCTCCCTTGCTGGCGGCATAGGCGGCGTTGGAGGTGCCGACGGCGCCGCGCCCGGCGATCGAGGCCATATTGATGATGCGTCCGCCGCCCTGGCGTATCATCTCCGCCGCCGCGCGTTGCAGGCAGAAGAACACGCCCTTGGCGTTAACGCGGTGGATGTCGTCCCAGTCCTTCTCGGTCAATTGCATGAGACGGACATGGCGTGTGATGCCGGCATTGTTGACCATGATGTCGAGCCGACCGAGTTGCTTGACCGTGCGTTCGATCATGGCGTTGATACTGGCCACGTTGCCGCAGTCCGCCGGGATCGCGGCGGTGCGATGGCCGTGCTGGGCGCACCGCTCGGCGGTGCGGCGGGCCGCCGCTTCGTCGATGTCCGAACAGGCGACATCGGCGCCGTTCTCGGCCAGCGCGATCGCGATGGCCTGGCCGATGCCCGCGCCCGCGCCGGTCACCAGCGCCACCTGCTTCTGCAACATGTCGCCTTCCTTCCCTCAGCTCGGCACCAGTCCGCCATCCACGTTGTAGGCCTGGCCCGTGATGTTGCGGGCGCCGGGCGAAGCCAGGAAGACCGCCATGGCGGCGATGTCGTCGGGGGTGTTGGCCCGACCGATCGGTATCGGTTTCGCCGCCTCCGCCTTCAATTCCTCCAGCGCCTTGCCCTGCTGATCGGCGCGTCCGGCCATGATGCGGTTCACCAAGTCCGTCATGGTGACACCGGGACAGATCGCGTTGACGTTGATGTTGTGCCGGCCGAGCTGCTGCGCCGCGGTCTTGGTCAGCGAGATCACCGCGCCCTTGCTGGCAGCGTAAGCAGCGTTGGAGGTGCCGACAAAGCCGCGCCCGGCGATGGAGGCGATGTTGATGATGCGTCCACCTCCCTGCCGGATCATTTCCTTGGCCGCCCCCTGCAGGCAGAAGAACACGCCCTTAGCGTTGATGCGGTGGATGTCGTCCCAGTCCTTCTCGGTCAGGTCCATGATGTAGGCATAGCGGGTGATGCCCGCATTGTTGACGATGACGTCAAGCCGTCCCAAGGCCTTCACCGTGCGTTCGATCATGGCGTTGATGCTGGCCACGTTGCCGCAATCCGCCTGGATAGCCACGGTGCGGTGGCCATATTGCGCGCAGCGCTCCGCCGTCCGCTTGGCCGACGGCTCGTCGATATCCGAACAGGCGACATCGGCACCGTTCTCGGCCAGCGCGATGGCAATGGCCTGGCCGATGCCCGCCCCCGCGCCGGTCACCAGCGCCACCTGCTTGTCCAGCATACCCATGATCTCTCCCCCTGTTCGGCCAGCCCTCGCCACATCTTGCCCGCTACGACGCCAGCGCACTAGTCTTTGTCCCCCTCCAGTTGGCGGCACCAGCCTTGACCGACCACTTCGTCCGCAGCGATGGTTTGCGCTTTCGGGTCATCGATGAAGGCCAACGGCACCGGCCGGCCCTGGTCTTGCTGCATGCCATCACCACCCGCTCCGAAGTCTGGCAGGCCCAGGCGAGGCTGCTCCGACAGCACTATCGCGTCGTCCGCATGGATTACCGCGGCCACGGGCTCAGCGCAGCCCCCGATCAGGGCTATGCCTTCGCCGACCTCGCGGCCGATGTCGCGGCGGTCACGCGCCGGCTCGGTCTGCGCCGTTTCGTGCTGATCGGCCTGTCATTCGGCGGCATGATCGCGCAAGCCTTCGCGACCCGCTATCCGCAGCGGCTGACCGGCCTGGTGCTGTGCGGCACGGCCAGCGAATGGACGCAAGCGGAACGCGCGATGTGGCAGGCACGGCTTGCCACGCTGGCCGAACAGGGCATCGAGGCCCTGGCCCAACCGGCCCTCGATCGCTGGCTGTCGCCGGCCTATCAACGCAATCACCCGAGGGAGACCAAGACCGTGCGACGATATGTCATCGACACGGGCACGCGCGTCTTCCTGCGCTGTGGCGAAGCCATCCTGGGCCTGAACCTGACGCGGGCCCTGCGCCGGCTGCGCCTGCCATCGTTGGTGCTGGTGGGCGAGCATGACCCGGGCACGCCGCCCCGCAAGTCACGCCAGATCGCGCGCAGCCTGGCCGGCTCGCGGCTCGTCGTGGTGCGCGATGCCTGGCATTTTCCGCAGATGGAGCGGCCGGTGGCCGTCAACGCCGCGCTCCGGCGATTTCTCGCGCGCATCCACCGGGCCGCCTAGGCAACGGGCTTGTGCGCTAGCGTGCGGCCTGCTTGCGCATCGAGCTCTTGAGCTGAACCTTGCCGTTGCGGAAATGGAACAGATCGCACCCGGCGGCGTTGACCTTCTTGCCGTCCTGTAGGGTGCAGGTGAAACACCATTCGGTGCAGCCGCGGTCGCCGGCAATGAAATGCCGCGGCTCGTTCCAGCGGGCATCAGGGAAGGTCTTGAAGTAGTCGGCGAAAGCCTGACGGACGGCACTCCTGCCGACAATGCGTCTGCCCTCGGTTTCATCGCCGACACTGGCCAGATAAACGCAATCCTCGGTCATCATGCTCATGACCGCGTCAACATCATGGCGATTGAAGGCCTCGGCCAGGGCGTCGAGGAAGGCAATGGTCACGGTCATGGGCGACCTCGCGCTCTAGAAGGTTGTGCGGACGGTTTCCAGGAACTCGCAGAGACTGGCGGTGAACTCCGACGCGAACTCGACGTTGCAGATATGCGCGCCATCGGCAATGACGCTGAGCCGCGAACCGCGAATGCGCTGGACGATGGCCTGCGAGCAATCGAGCGGCGTGCCGCGATCGTGCGCGCCGGCGATCACCAGGGTCGGCACCGCGATGGCGGCGATCGCTTCCGACAAGTCGAATTCGGCCAGCGCGTTGCAGACGGCGGCGTAACCCGCGGGCTCGGTCGCCAGGATCAGCCCGCGAACGAAGTCGTAGTCGGCCGGCGCGCGTTCGCGGAAGCCCGGCCGGAACCAGCGTTCGAGCGCCAGCCCCGCCACGGCAGCCATGCCTTGTTCCATCGCCAGCCGGCCGGCCGTCCGCAGGCGGTCGCTTGCGATCATCAGGCGGTGCGCCTCGCCCGGCGGCGCGGTTGGCAGCACGCGGCTGGTGGTGTTGCAGAGCGCCAAGGCCCGCACGGCCCCGGGATGGCGCAGCGCCAGCGCCTGCCCGACCATGCCGCCGGTCGAAATGCCGGCATAGATCGCACCTGCTGGCGCCACCTCGGCTAGCAGGGCGGCAATGTCATCGGCCATCGAGGCGATGGATATCGGCCCGTCCGGCACCGGGCTCTGTCCGTGACCGTGCAGGTCAAGCGCAATCACCCGGAAGCGCGCCGACAAGGCCGGCAGTTGCGGCCGCCAGAGCGCGTTGGCGGTGGCGATGGCATGGGCCAGCACGAGGCACGGCGCACCGGCAGGACCGGAGATCAGATGGCGCAAGCCCAGGCTCAACCGTCCGCCCCGCCGGTCAGCCGCGCTCGGCGGCGGCGTGGCGTCCGGCGATGCGACCGAACACCGCCCCCGAAACCAGGCCGGTGCCGCCCGGATAATTGACATGGAACAGGCCGCCCACCATTTCGCCGCAGGCGAACAGCCCGGGAATCGGCCGCCAGTCGGTGCCGATCACTCGCGCGTTGTCGTCCACCTTGACGCCGCCAAAGGTGAAGGTGATGCCGCCGGTCGCCGAATAGGCCAGGTATGGCGGGCGGTCGAGCGGCAACGCCCAGTTGGTCTTGTTGGGGGCAAGGCCGCGCGTCGACAGGCCGTCCTTCCGCGAGGGGTCGAATGCCATGTTGCGGGGCGTCGCTTCGTTGAAGGCGTGCAGCGTCGCTTTGGCCTGCTTGCGGTCGTCGAATTCCAGCTGCTGCACCAAGCCCTCTAGCGTGTCGGCCGCGATCGGCTCGCTGGTGGCGTAGCGCGGCTCCAACAGATGCACGGTCTGCTGGTCGAAGATCTGCCAGGCCATGGCTCCCGGCTGGCGCAGGATCTCGGCACCATACTTGGCATAGGTGTAGAGGCCCATGTCCTCGCCTTCGTCGAGGAAGCGCAGGCCGCGGCGGTTGAGCAGCACGCCATAGGGATAGGACAGCCGGTTGCTGCGATCGGTGCGCTCGCGGTCGGCGAAATCCGGCCACTCGTTGCTGATCGGCGTCGAATGCCGTCCGCTCCATTGTCCCCAGGGCAAGGCGCCCAGCGACAGCGCCATGCGCAGGCCGTCGCCCTGGTTATAGGCCGTGCCGCGAACCTTAGCGTGGTCCCAGGGCGGGCCGAGATATTGTGCCCGCCATTGCGCGTTGGCCTCGAACCCGCCACAGCCCAGCACCACCGCCCTGGCGGTCAGTTCATACACTTCCTCCGACCCGCGGACGACAACGCCCGCGACCCGCGCCCGACGGTCGCGCACCAGTTCGACGGCCCCGTGGCCGTATCGCACCTCGACACCGTTTGCCTCGGTCTTCTGGAACCAGTGCTCGGACAGGCCGACGCCCTCGTGCTCGGCCCGGACCACTGCGCCCTTCTGCCATTTGATGCGATTGCCGACCTTGATCCCCGACAGCGTGGTCGCCGGCTCCATCGGGATGCCGGCGAAATCGTGCATCCAGCGAATGGTCGGGTAGGAATTGTCGATCAGGATGGTCGCCAGCGACCGGTCGGTCTTGCCCTCGGTCACGCGCAGCAGGTCAGCCCAGAAGTCCTTCCTGCCATAGGGCTGCACATCCTCGAAGAAGCCGGGGATGCGCTCTTCCACGCCGGGCAGCAAGGCCGCCAGCTCGCGCGGCTCCTCGAAGGCGATGCGCAACAGCCCGCCGCTATAGTAGGTGTTGCCGCCGCGGGCCTCGCGCGGCGCCTTTTCCAGCACGACCACCTTGGCGGCACCGTGCTCGCGCGCCGAGTTGGCGGCCGCCAGCGCCGCATTGCCTGCGCCAACCACGATCACATCGCAATCCATGCCATCCCCTCATCCCCGCTCGCCCGACAGCATGCGGCAGGCACCGGTTGCCGGCAAGCAAGGCAGCCATGCCGGTCGCCTGTCGGTCCGCCAACCGCTAAGGTCGCGGCCGAAGTCCGGGGGATCCGATGTACGCACCAGCTCAGGAACTCGAGGCAAAGGTCTTTGCGCAACTGCCGCCGGCATTGAGCAAGCAGGGCACGCGTTCGTGGATGACGGACGATCGTCCCGACTTGCGCGACCGCATCGGCAGCTTCCTGGAAGGACCCGCCTTCGATCGCGCCGGCACGCTCTATCTGACCGACCTGGCCTTCGGCCGCATCCTGAAGCTGTCACCGGCCGGCGAGTTCGCGGTCGTGCATGAGTATGACGGCCGGCCGAACGGCATTGCCATCCACAAGGACGGCGGCCTGTTCATCGCCGACCGCGCCAAGGGCATCCTCAGGCTCGACCCCGGATCGGGCAAGCTCGACAGCATCCTGCCCGAGCTGCCGAACGCCAAGCTGCACGGTCCCAATGACCTCACTTTCGCCAGCACCGGCGACCTCTATTTCACCGACCAGGGCGAGACCGGGCTGCAGAATCCGACCGGCCGGTTGGTGCGTCTTCGGGCCGGCGGCCAGGTGGAGGTGCTGCTGGACCGGGTGCCGAGTCCCAACGGCCTGGCGCTCAACAAGGCCGAACGCGCGGTGCTGCTGGCCGTGACGCGGGCCAACGCCATCTGGCACGTGATCCTGCGCGAGGATGCCCAGCTGGTCGGCCGCACGGGCATCTTCGTGCAGCTATCCGGCGGCCCGGGCGGCGGACCGGACGGCATCGCGCTGGACGCCGAGGACAATTTGGCGATCGCGCATGTGCAGATGGGCACGGCCTGGCTGTTCAGCGCGCTGGGCGAGCCGCTCTATCGCATGCGCTCGCCGGCCGGGCGGCTGGTCACTAACATGGCGTTTGGCGGCGCCGACGGGCGCACGCTGTTCATCACCGAATCGGCGACCGGCACGGTGTTCACCGCCCGGCTGCCGGCTCCGGGCGCGACGCTCTTTTCCCACCTCTAGCGTGGATTATTCGTGGCGCGGGCCGTATCGATGCGGCGGGTGTAGCATAGCTCACTGATTTCGTTCAGGATTTGGTTGTCTAAGCCGGTCCTTCACGAGAGCAGGGAGGCGCCACGCCCGCCATGGCCGACGATAGAGAAC
>VGEV01000103.1 GCA_016869175.1 Alphaproteobacteria bacterium | reverse complement strand
CCAGTACCATCACCCCGCCGTCGGAGCTGATGCGCCCGCCGTCGAACGACGCGCTCATCTTCTTGCGCCCGACGCTTGGCAAATCGCAGGAGAGTTCTCTATCGTCGGCCATGGCGGGCGTGGCGCCCCCCTGCTCTCGTGAAGGACCGGCTTAGACAACCAAATCCTGAACGAAATCAGTGAATTATGCTACACCCGCCGCACCGATACGGCCCGCGTCACGAATAATCCAGGATAGCAGGGACTGACAACGACGGCATCCCGACCGGGGGGTGCCGCGAAACGGGCGAGGCAAGCATGCGAAACGTCGTAGTTGCCGACTTCGTGCGTTCACCGTTCACGCCGGCCAACCGCGGCGAACTGGCCAAGGTCAGGCCGGACGACCTGGCGGGCCAGGTGGTCAAGGCGCTGGTCGAGCGGCTGCGGCTGGCGCCCGACGGCATCGAGGATCTGTTGATGGGCTGCGCCTTTCCCGAGGCCGAGCAGGGCCTCAACGTCGCGCGGCTGGTGGGTTTCCTTGCGGGCCTGCCGCAGAGCACCGCCGGGGCCACGGTCAACCGCTTCTGCGGCTCGTCCATGCAGTCGGTGCATATGGCGGCCGGCGCCATCGCGCTCAACGCAGGCGATGCCTTCATCTGCGCCGGCCTGGAAAGCATGAGCCGCGTGCCGATGACCGGCTTCAATCCCATGCCGCATCCGGGGCTCTATCAGCGCTATCCGCAGGCCTATGTCGGCATGGGCGTGACGGCCGAGAACGTGGCGAGGAAGTATTCGATCGCGCGCGCGGAGCAGGAGGCGATGGCGGTGGAAAGCCATGCCAAGGCGGCCGCCGCCCGGGCCGCGGGCAAGTTCGCGCACGAGCTCATCGCCATTCGCGACGGCAACCGCGCGATCGAGGCCGATGGTTGCATCCGCCCCGACACCACGGCCGCCACCCTGGCGGGCCTGGAGCCGGCCTTCGAGAAGGCCGGCACGGTGACGGCCGGCACCTCCTCGCCGCTGACCGATGGCGCCGTTGCGCTTCTGGTCTGCGCCGAGGAGCATGCCGATCGCCTGCAGCTGCCGAAGCTGGCGCGGGTCAGATCGGTGGCGGTTGCCGGCTGCGCGCCGGAGCTGATGGGCATGGGGCCGGTGTATGCCAGCCAGAAGGCGCTGAAGCGTGCGGGACTGACGATCCAGGACATCGACATCGTGGAATTGAACGAAGCCTTCGCCGCGCAGGCCATCGCCTGCTTGCGCGAGCTGGGCCTCGATTCCGCCAAGGTTAATCTGGACGGGGGCGCGCTGGCGCTCGGCCATCCGTTGGGCGCGACCGGCGCGCGCATCGTCGGCAAGGCGGCGCAGCTCTTGCAGCGCGAGGGCAAGCGCTATGCGTTGGCCACCCAGTGCATCGGCGGCGGGCAGGGCATCGCCACCGTGCTGGAGGCCTGCCAATGAGCGAAATCCGCAAGGCAGCCGTGCTCGGCGCCGGCGTGATGGGCGCCGGTATCGCCGCGCATGTCGCCAATGCCGGCGTTCCGGTGCTGCTGCTCGACATCGTGCCGAAGGGGGCCAACGACCGTAACGCGCTCGCCGCCGACGCGCTGCGGCGCATGGCCAAGGCCAAGCCCGCCGCCTTCATGCACAAGGACGGCGCGCGCCTGGTGACGCCCGGCAATCTGGAAGATCACCTTGGCGGGCTTGCCGACTGCGACTGGATCTGCGAGGCGGTGATCGAGGATCCGACGATCAAGCGCCGGCTCTATGAGCAAGTGGAGAAGGTCCGGAAGGACGGCTCGATCGTCACCACCAACACCTCGACCATTCCGCTCGGCACCCTGATCGAGGGCTTGCCGGAGCGCTTCCGGCGGGATTTCGCGGTGACGCATTTCTTCAACCCGCCGCGCTACATGCGGCTTCTGGAATTGGTCGGCGGAGCGGCCACGCGGGCCGAAGCGCTGACGACCTTGCGCGACTTCGCCGACCGGCGGCTCGGCAAGGACGTGGTGGCGGCGAACGACACGCCCGGCTTCATCGCCAACCGCATCGGCATCTACTGGAGCACCGTCGCCATGACCGAGGCGCTGCGCCTGGGACTGACGGTGGAGGAGGCGGACAGCATCGTCGGCCGGCCGATGGGCGTGCCGAAGACCGGCATCTTCGGCCTGGCCGATCTGACCGGCATCGATCTCGCGCCGCATATCAACGCCAGCATGCTGCGCCTGTTGCCGAAGCGTGACGCCTTCGTGCGCGAGTTCGATCCCGCCGGACCGCTGGCCGGGCTGATCGCCGACATGCTGGCCAAGGGCCGCGCCGGACGGAAGAGCGGGCAGGGCTTCTATCGCCGGCGCGAGGAGAATGGCGCGCAGGTGCGCGAGGCCCTCGACCTGACGACGCGCGAATACCGGCCGCTCAGCAAGGCACGGTTGGCCAGCGCGAAAGCCGGCAAGGCCGGCTTGCGCGTGCTCTGCGAGCACCCGGACCGGGGCGGGCAATATGCCTGGGCGGTGCTGTCGCGCACGCTCTGCTATGCGGCCGAGTTGGCGCCCGAGATCGCCCAGGACCTGGAAGCGATCGACCGCGCCATGCGCGCCGGCTATGCCTGGAAGCAGGGACCGTTCCAGCAGCTCGACATGCTGGGGGCCGACTGGTTCGTCGCCCGCTTGCAAGTGGATGGTCGACCGGTGCCGGCGCTGGTGGCCAAGGCCGCGGGGCGGTCCTTCTATCGCGAAGCCGATGCAACGCGTTCGGTGCTGGGCTTCGCCGGCGGGTATGTCGAACGTCGCCCGCCGGAGGATGCCTGGCGGCTTGCCGACAAGAAGCGCGGCCGCCAGCCGATCCAGCGCAATGGTTCGGCCAGCCTGTGGGATGTGGGCGACGGCGTCACCTGCCTGGAACTGCATTCCAAGATGAACAGCATCGACGCCGACACCATCGCCATGCTGATGCAGGCGGCGCAGATCGAGCGCAAGGGCTTCAAGGCGCTGATCATCGGCGGCGATGCCGACAATTTCTCGGTCGGCGCCAATGTCGGCGTCGCGCTATTCGCCGCCAATGCCGCCATGTGGCCCTTGATCGAACAGACCGTCAGCAGCCTGCAGCAGGCGCTGATGGGTCTGAAATACGCCAAGTTCCCGAGCGTCGCGGCGGTGGCCGGCATGGCCTTGGGCGGCGGCTTGGAAATCGCGCTGCACTGTTCGGCCATCGTGGCGCATGCCGAAAGCTACATGGGCCTGGTCGAGGCGGGCGTCGGCCTGATCCCGGCCGGCGGCGGCAGCAAGGAGCTGCTGACCCGCTGCTGGACGCTTGCCAAGCGGCCGGGGGGACCGATGCCAGCGATCAACCAGGCGTTCGAGACGATCGCGCTGGCCAAGGTCTCGACCTCGGCCGCCGAAGCGCGCGACCTCGCCTTCCTGCGGGCGAGCGACGACATCGTCATGAACCGCGACCGCCTGCTGGCGGAGGCCAAGGCCAGGGCGCTGGCGCTGGCCGGCGACTACAAGCCGCCGGAGCCGGTCGCCATGCGCCTGCCGGGTCCGACCGCGAAGACCGCGCTCAGGCTGGCGGTCGATGGTTTCCTGGCGCAAGGCAAGGCGACGCCGCACGATGCGCGCGTGGCGGCGGAACTGGCCGACGTGCTGGCGGGCGGCGAGAAGGCCGACATCACCGGCGAGGTGACGGAAAAGGCACTTCTGGAGCTTGAACGCAAGGCCTTCCTGGCGCTGATCCGCACCGGGCCGACACTCGACCGTATCGAGCACCTGCTGGAAACCGGCCGACCGTTGAGGAACTAGCCATGCCCGTCTACAACGCGCCCCTGCGCGACATCCGCTTCGTGCTGCACGAACTCATCGGCATGGAGCGTTTCGCCAACCTGCCGGGCTTCAAGGACGCCTCGGCCGACGTGGTGGACGCCATCCTGGAGGAGGCCGGCAAGTTCGTCGGCGAAGTGCTGCAACCCTTGAACCAGGTGGGCGACCGCGAAGGCTGCAAGTTCGCCGCCGGCGAAGTCGCGACCCCCACGGGCTTCCGCCAAGCCTACCAGACCTATTGCCAGGGCGGCTGGGGCGGGCTGGCCGCCGACCCCGAACATGGCGGGCAGGGCTTGCCGCATCTCATCGGCTTCGCGCTGTCGGAGTTGATGAGCGGCGCCAACATGGCCTTCGCCATGTATCCGGGGCTCAGCCACGGCGCCTATGCGGCGATCGAACGGCACGGCACGCCGGGACAGAAGGCCAGCTACCTGCCGAAGCTTGCTTCGGGCGAGTGGACCGGCACGATGAACCTGACCGAGCCGCATTGCGGCACCGATCTGGGGCTCATGCGCAGCCGCGCCGAGCCGCAGGCCGACGGCAGCTATCGCATCACCGGCACCAAGATCTTCATCTCCGCCGGCGAGCACGATCTCGCCGACAACATCGTGCATCTGGTGCTGGCGAAGATCCCGGGCGGACCGGAAGGCGTGCGCGGCATCAGCCTGTTCATCGCGCCGAAATTCCTGCCGGGCGCCGACGGCAGCCCGGGCAAGCGCAATACGCTTGCCTGCGGCTCGATCGAGCACAAGATGGGCATCCACGGCAATTCCACCTGCGTCATGAACTATGACGGCGCGGTCGGCTATCTGCTCGGCGGCGCGCATCGCGGCTTGCAGGCGATGTTCACGATGATGAACGCGGCCCGGCTGGGGGTCGGCATCCAGGGCCTGGCGCAGGCAGAAGCGGCCTATCAGAACGCCGCGATCTATGCCCGCGAGCGGCGGCAGGGCCGCTCGGTGGCCGGCGCCAAGGACGCGGACGCGCCGGCCGACGCGATCGTCGTGCATCCCGACGTGCGGCGCATGCTGATGACCGCTCGCGCGTTCACCGAAGGGGCGCGCGCGCTCGGCCTGTGGACAGGCTTGCGCATCGATCTCGCGCATGTGCATCCCGACGAGCGCACGCGGCGGGATGCCGAGGATTTCGTTGCCCTGCTGACACCGGTCATCAAGGGCTACTTCACGGACATGGGCTTCGAGGTGGCCAACCTCGCCATGCAGTGCTATGGCGGCCATGGCTACATCGCCGAGCACGGCATGGAGCAGTTCGTGCGCGACGCCCGCATCGCGCAAATCTATGAAGGCGCGAACGGCGTGCAGGCGCTCGATCTGGTCGGGCGCAAGTTGCCGCAGAACATGGGCCGGTTGCTGCGCCAGTTCTTCCATCCGCTCGACGTCTTCCTGCAGGCGCATGCCGCCGATGCCGGCCTGCGGGAGTTGGTCGGGCCGTTGGCGCGCGCCTTCGGCCGCTTGCAGCAGGCCACCGCCCATATCGCCACCGCCGGCCTGAAGGATGCCGAGGAGGCAGCGGCCGCCTCCAGCGACTATCTCAGGCTGTTCGGCCTGGTGGCACTGGGCTGGATGTGGGCGGAAATGGCGAAGGTGGCGCAGACCAAGCTGAAGGAAGGCTCGGCGGAGCCCGAGTTCTACCGGGCCAAGCTGGCGACCGCGCGCTTCTTCATGGAGCGCATGCTGCCCGACACGGCGGCCCTGCAAGCCAAGGCAACCGCCGGCAAGCGGAGCCTGATGGAACTCGACGCGGCGGTGTTTTGAGGGGATCGCAGGTGCTTTTGGAGCGGCTGCATATCGGGAACTTCACCGTCTTCGAGCAGGCGACCTTCGAATTCTGCCCTGGCATCAACGTGCTGATCGGCACCAACGGCACCGGCAAGACACACCTGCTAAAACTGGCATACGCGGCCGCGGCCGGACGGACCTCGCGCGATGCCATCCTGCGATTGGTCGATCTTTTCCAACCGACCGGCGGAAATCGGATGCATCTCGTTCGACACGGCCAAGACAGAGCGATCTTGAACGCGGTGTTTGATCGCATGGAAACGAAATGGCTCGTGACCGTCCTCATACCGGATGCACGAGACGACACTGAAAAGCCAAGCGTTGAGACGCGATACTTTCATTCTGGCGCGAGTGACGAGGGACGAACCGTGTTTGTGCCTTCGAAGGAGCTACTGGCGCATGGCGCAGGCATTCGCTCGTTTATGGAGGTCTACCAGTCGTCGTTCGACCTGACGTTCAAGGACATCCTCGACCTCGCCTATTTGCCACCACTGAAGGATGCGCCGAAAGGCACCTTTCATGAATGCATGCGGGACATCCAACAGGCAATCGGCGGCAAGACGCGCGTGGAAGGCGAGGAATTCCGGCTGCAACAGGGGTGGCGCGAACTGGAATTCTCGCTGGTTGCCGAAGGCCACCGGAAGCTGGCTCTGCTCTGGAAGCTGATTGAAAACGGTTCCGTTAGGCCTGGGACGCTCCTGCTGTGGGACGAGCCGGAAGCCAATCTCAATCCGGAACTCATCAGTGTGCTGATCGATGTGCTCTGGCGGCTCAGCCGCGCTGGCGTCCAGGTGGTTCTGGCGACACATAGCTATTTCGTCCTGCGTGAGATCGATCTTGGCGCCCAAACAAGCGACAGAGTGCGCTATTTCTCGCTGTCGCGGACCAAGGCCAAGTCGCCCGTCACCGTCGAAGTGCGCGATTCTTATGAACAAATCATCGAGAACCCTATTGCGCGCAAGAGCGTCGAACTCTACCAGCGAAGCTTGGACAGGGCCTTAAGGCCGAAGGGCGGCAATGATTCAGACGATCACGGAAGGCCGGCTGACGTTCCGCTTCGCCGACGGCGTGCAAGTCGAAAAGCTCGATAGACAGCAAGTTCGCATGCCTCACGGCATGCAGTTGGTCGACTTGGTTATCGAGGAAGACAGCAGGTTGATTTTGGTCGAAGTGAAGGACTACGCCGACCCAGCGGGTCGGCCACTCACAACATCAAGACTCCAGCAGGCGCCAAGCGTTACTGCGGCCGTCAACCAGCAGTGGGTGCCGAAGGCTCGAGACTCCTACACCTACCTGCACCTGATGAGGCGGGATGACCGGCCGATTGTGTATGTCGCGTTGGTCTGCGAGCCAAGAAAACTTGGTAATTATGAGAGTCTCGACGCCCTGGGATCGCAGGTCCTGGCCCGCTGTCATCATGAGGCAGAAGAAGCGTGGCGGCATCGATATGTTACTGCGTGCGTTGCCGTGACGCCTGCGGAATGGAAGAGATGCTTCCATCAGTACAAGCTCAGCTTGAGGAGGCAACGGCCATGACCGCGATCGAACGCACGTTGTTCGCCGAGGAGCACCAGATCTTCCGCGCTTCGCTCCGCCGGTTCGTCGAACAGGAGATCGTGCCCCACCATGCGCAATGGGAGAAGGACGGGCAGATCAGTCGCGAGGCCTGGCTGAAGGCCGGACAGGCGGGTTTCCTTTGCGCCAGCATCCCGGCCGAGTATGGCGGCGCCGGCGCCGACAAGCGGCCGAGCATCATCCTGATGGAGGAGCTGGCCCGGGTCGGCGCCAGCGGCCCCGGCTTCGGCCTGCATTCGGAGATCGTGGCCCCGTACATCCTGCATTACGGCTCCGAGGAGCAGAAACGCACGTATCTGCCCCGGATGGCCGCCGGCGAGATGATCGGTGCCATCGCCATGAGCGAGCCCGGCACCGGCAGCGACCTGCAAGGCGTGCGCACCACGGCCAGGAAGGACGGCAACCACCTGGTGCTGAACGGGGCGAAGACCTTCATCACCAACGGCTACATGTCGGGCCTGGTGATCGTGGTGGCCAAGACCGATCCCACCGCAGGCGCCAAGGGCATCAGCCTGGTCCTGCTGGAGGCCGGCACGCCCGGCTTTCGCAAGGGCCGCAAGCTGGAGAAGCTGGGCCTGAAGGCACAAGACACGGCCGAGCTGTTCTTCGATGACGTGCGCCTGCCGATGAGCAGCCTGCTGGGCGAGGAGGGCAAGGGCTTCGTCTATCTCATGCAGGAACTGGCCTGGGAGCGGCTGCAGGTGGCGATCAGCGCGGCCGCCAACGCCGAGGCGGCGCTGGCGTGGACCATCGACTACGCCAAGCAGCGCAACGCCTTCGGCAAGCCGATCCTGGCCTTTCAGAACACGCGCTTCAAGCTGGCCGAACTGAAGTCGGAAGTCACCGTCGCCCGGGTCTTCGTCGACCGCTGCATCGAACTGATGCTGGCGGGCGAACTGGACGCCGCCACCGCCTCGATGGCGAAATACTGGACCTCCGATCTGCAGTGTCGGCTGATCGACGAATGCCTGCAATTGCACGGCGGCTATGGCTACATGTGGGAGTTCCCGATCGCCCGCGCCTATGCGGATGCGCGGGTGCAGCGCATCTATGCGGGCACCAACGAGATCATGAAGGAGGTGATCGCCCGGACGCTCTGACGCTCAAGCCGGGGCGCGCGCCATCGCGTTGCGCCGCACTTGCAGCACGGTCAGGATGCTGAACGCCTGGAGCAGCGCGATCGCCAGCAACACCTGCATGACCAGGCCGTGGTCCAGCATCCAGCCGAACAGCAGCGGCGCGGCGGACGAGCCGAGGTCGAGGCCGGAATAGACGAAGCCGAACACCCGGCCCGACGCCCCCGGCGGGGTCGCCTGGCGCACCAGCATGTCGCGCGAGGGGTTGGTGATGCCGATCGCGAAGCCGGCCGCCGCCATCGCCAGGCCAACCGCCGGCGCCGGCAGGGCGCCGAGCGAGAGGGCGGCCATCAGCAAGGCGGCCGCGCCCATGCCGGCGATGGCGACCAGGTGGTGCTGGCTGGTGCGATCGGCCAGCACGCCGCCGACCGCGATGCCGCCGGCGCTGGCCACCAGGAAGACAGTCAACGCCGCCGCCGCGCTGGTGACGTCGATGGGATAGAGCTTCTGCAGCGTCGTCGGGCCGAAGGTCTGCACGCCGATCAACGCCAGTGCCAGCAGCGCGAAGAAGGCGAAGCAGGTCAGGATCGGCAATCGCAGCAGCACCGACGCCCCAGCGCCGCTCCGCTTGGCGCCGCCCTTACCCTCGGTTGCCAGCGTGTCGTGCTGCGTCGTCAGGAACAGGGTAACGGCGAGGCCGCCCAGGCCGACCGCCAGCAGGGCCGTCCGCCAATCGAGCGCCTGCGACAGGAAGATCACCGTGGCGGGCGCCGCCGCCCAGCCCAGGTTGCCCGCCAGCGAATGCACGCCATAGGCGCGGCCGAGGCGGGTCGGGGCGATCTTGGCGGTCAGGATGGCGAGATCGGCCGGGTGGAAGACGGAATTGCCGATGCCGGCCAGCACCGCCAGCGGCAGCAGCAGCCAGAAGTTGGGGGCGAGGCTGGCCGCCGTCACGGCCCCTGCCAAGAGGCCGAGCCCCGTCAGCAGCACCGGGCGGGCGCCGAAGCGGTCGACCAGGAAGCCGGCCGGCGTCTGGCAGAGGCCGGAGGCGCCATAGAACAACGTCATCAAGAGGCCCAGCAGGGCGTAGCTGACGCCGAGCTCGGCCTTGATCAGCGGGAAGAGGGGGGCAAAGCAGAGCTGGAAGAAGTGGCTGAACGCGTGCGCCAGGCCGACCAGGCCGGTGACACGCAAGTCGTGGCGAAAGCTGACGGCGGCGACGCTCATGGGGGCAATCTTTCAGAGCCACCGTCCCCGGTCAAACCGCTGGCGGCACACCAGTCTAGCGGCTACCGTTGTCGCGCCCAGCGTTCGGTGGCCCCCTCGAGGATCCATGCCGGCAGAAATCGATACGAGCAGCGCCAAGCACTTGCGCGGAAAATACGCCATCGTCGGGGTCGGCGAGACGAGCTATAGCCGCGGCTCCGGCCGCACCACCCGCGCGCTCGCCACCTGGGCGGTCGGCAACGCCATGCGCGACGCCGGCCTTCGCGCCGACCAGGTGGACGGCATGCTGTCCTATTCCTCCGGCGACAGCACCTTCGCGCCCTTCGTCGCCGGCGATCTGGGCCTGCGCCTCGATTTCTACATGGACGTGTTCGGCGGCGGCTCCTCGACCGAGGCACTGGTCGGCATGGCGATGGGGGTGATCGAGGCCGGCATGTGCAAGACCGTGGCGATCTTCCGCTCCATGAACGGCTACAGCCAGGTGCGCATCGGCGGCACCGGCGTGCGCTCGGCGGCGCCGGTGGTGGGCGACCAGCTGCACGGCCGCGCCTATGGCTGGCAGACCGCCGGGCAGATGTTCAGCTTCACCTTCTTGCGCCACATGTACGAATACGGCACCACGCCTGAGCAGGTGGCGATGGTCAAGGTGATCCATTCCGAGCACGCCTCCAACAACCCCAAGGCGTTCTACAAGCAACGCGTCACGGTGGCGGACGTGGTCAACAGCAAGCTGATCTGCAAGCCGCTGCACCTGCTCGATTGCTGCGTGGAGACCGACAACGCCACCTGCATCATCGTCACCCGCAGCGAGCGCGCGCGCGATCTGAAACAGCGGCCGGCGCTGATCCTGGGCGTGGCGGGCCGCGTCAGCAAGCCGCGCATGGACATGCACTACCAGCACGGGCCGATCACCCGCGTGGCCGGCCACTACGCCAAGGACATCCTGTGGCGGAATGCCGGCGTCGGGCCCGAGGACATCGACGTCACCGGCTCGTACGACGCCTTCACTTTCACCACGATGCTGCAGCTCGAGGATTACGGCTTCTGCAAGAAGGGCGAGGGCGGGCACTACGTCGCCGACGGCAGCATGCGGCTGGGCGGCCGGCGGCCCAACAACACTTCCGGCGGGCATCTCTGCGAGGGCTACACGCACGGCATGAACATGGTGATCGAGAACGTGCGGCAATTGCGCGGCGAGGCGGACGACAATTGCCCGCTCGGCCCCGACGGCAAGCGCCGGCATAGCCACGACTACCGCGAGGGCGGCTGCCGGCAGGTCAGGGATTGCGAGCTGACCGCCAATCTCGGCTGGGCCATGCCGGGCACCGGCTCGGCGCTGGTCATGGCGCGCGGCTAGCGCGGTGTCCGATCAGATGGAATCGCCGATGGCGATCGCTCTGATCGGAGCCCACCGCGCTGCCTTCATGGTTGCAGGGCAATGGCTTCCGGTGCAACCGAACATGCCGGCTCGATCTGAACGGAAATTGCCCTAGGGGTGGCGATGGCGGGGATCAGGATCGACTATCTGGGCATGCCGCTCAGCCTCGACGAACTCGATGGCGAGAACCTGACTTTCTTCAACTATTGCGCCCGGCACGATTTCCACTTGCAGAAGGGGCCGAGCGGCCTCATGCGCTACCCGCCCACCACCGCCTGTCCGTGGACGGGCGAACGCGATCATGTGTGGCAGCGGGTCGAGGGCAGGGGCGCGGTCTATTCCTACACGGAAGTGCACCAGGCCATTCAGCCCGCCTTTCGCGCGTTCGTGCCCTACATGGTGCTGCTGGTCGAACTGGACACGCAGAAGGGCCAGCCCACGGCCGACGAGGGCCTGCGCGTGATGGGCAACCTGTGTACGGCGGACGGCAAGCTGGCGCCGCCCGAGATGGTGCGCAAGGTCGGCATCGGCAGCCGTGTGCGCATGGTGTTCAGCGACCTGGCGCCCGGCCTGTCGCTGCCGCAATGGACGCTGGACGAAACCGCGCCGCAGCCGGCCAAGCCCTGGCGCTATCCGCAGGAATAGCCCGCGTTGCCAGGGCCGGTGGTTTGCGGCTATTGCAGGACCGATGATGCCAAGCTTCGCCCGCCGAGCGATCGGACTGGCCGTCCTGCTGCTGCTGCTGGGGCTGGCGGCGGCGCGGGCCGCCGAGCCGGGGAAGCCGCCGCCGGGCGAGCCCGGGCCCGAGGAACTCCAAGCACTCCTCGAGACGCTCGAGGACGAGACGAAACGGCAGCGCCTGGTGGCCGAACTGAAGGCCTTGCTGGCCTTGCGGCAGAAGGCCGCGGCGCATACCGCGGTCGAGGCGAGTTTGGGCACCCGGTTGCTCACCACCTTGTCGGACGGTGCGGAGCTGGCGGCGCACGCGAGCGCGATGGGGATGCAGGCGATCCTCGCCCTGCCGGGACAACTGGCAAGCGAGGCCCGCACGCTGGGCGGCGCGCGGGCCTGGCGGCTGCTGGGACAAGGCATCGGCGGCCTGGCGGCGACGCTCGCCGCCGGCGCTCTCCTGCAATGGCTGGTCGGTTGGCTGTTGCGCCGGCCCCGGCGTCATGTGCAAGGCCGCCAGCCGGCGCGCGACTGGCCAAAACCGCTCTATCTGGGTCTCGCCTTGCTGCTCGATCTGTTGCCGCTCGTCGCCTTCTGGCTCGCCGCCTATGGCGCCATGCTGGTGCTGCAGCCGCCGCGCGACTTGCGCCTCTTGGTGTTGGCGCTGATCAACGCACATGTGCTGGCGCGGGCGCTGCTGGCGGCGGGTCGCGCCGTGCTGGCGCCAACGTCGCCGGGGCTGCGCCTGCTGCCGCTCGAAAGCGAGACCGCGCACTATCTCGACGTCTGGTTGCAGCGGCTGCTCAACGCCGGCATTTACGGCTACTTCCTCGCCGAGGCGGCCGCCGCCCTGGGTCTGGCGCCGGCGGTCAAGCGCGGCCTGCTGGCCATTGTCGGCCTGGTCGTGGCGGCGCTGTTGTCGATCTTCATCTTGCAGAACCGGCGCGAGGTGACGGAGCTGATCCGCGGCACGGCGCCCGCCGCCGGCCTGGGCCTGGGCGGGCTGCGGCGGCGACTGGGCGAGGTCTGGCACCTGCTGGCGCTGGCCTATGTGGTGGCGCTCTACCTGCTGTGGGTGACGCGCGTCGCCGGCGGCTTTGACTACCTCGTGCGGGGGTCGGCGCTGACCATCGCCATGCTGGGGCTGACACAACTGCTGTACTTGGGCGTCGATCGCCTGGTGCGGCGGAGTTTTCGCCTGGGCGAGGAATTGCGGCAACGCTATCCGGCCCTGGAACGGCGCGCCAACCGTTATGTCGGCGGGTTGAGTGCGCTGGCCAAGGCGGCGATCGCCATTTTCGCGCTGGCGGTCGTGCTGCGCGGCTGGGGGATTGCCTCCTACGACTGGCTGGCCACGCCGCTTGGCCAGCGGCTGGTCGGCGCGGCGCTCTCCATCGGCCTGTCGCTGCTGCTGGCCCTGCTGCTGTGGGATGGTGCCAACACACTGGTCGAGCGGCACATCGCGCGACTGGAGGCGCAAGGCAACGGCCAGCGCCGGCAGAGCGCGCGGCTGCGCACCCTGCTGCCGCTGTTGCAGCGCGCGGCGCTGACAGTGCTGGCGGTGATGGTGATCCTGGTGGTGCTGAACGAGATCGGCATCAACGTGCTGCCGCTCTTGGCCGGCGCCGGCGTGATCGGCATCGCCGTCGGCCTGGGTGCCCAGTCGCTGATGAAGGACCTGATCACCGGCGCTTCCAACCTGCTGGAGGACAGCTTCGCGGTCGGCGACGTGGTGACCATCGGCAGCCATACCGGCGTTGTCGAGCAGATCTCCATGCGCGCCGTCACCTTGCGCGACCTGTCGGGCTCGGTGCACGTGGTGCCGTTCAGCACGATCGGCAGCGTGACCAACCTGACCAAGGATCGTACCTATGCGCTGGTCGAAGTGGGGGTCGATTACAAGCAGGATGTCGATGCGGCGATGACGGTCATGAGCAGGGTGGCGGACGAACTTGCCGCCGATCCGGGCTTCGCCGGCGACATCGCGGGCCCGGCGGAGCTGACCGGCGTGGTCGAATTCGACGAGTCGGCGGTCCGCCTGCGCATTCGCATTCCGACCTTGCCGATGCGGCGGTGGGCGGTTTCCTTCGAATATCGCAGGCGCCTGAAGCGGGCGTTCGATGAAGCCGGCATCGCCATCCCGTTCCGCCAGGTGACCCTGCACGTCGCCCCCGACGCACTCCCGCAAACCCCCTTGCGTTGAGGGCTTGCGAGATGGCGGCGAGGGGGCTGGGCTTCAGCGCTCATTGCCGGTGATCAAGCGGATGCCGCGGCGGAAGGTGAGATAGGCCCAAAACCAGTCCAGCACCACCGCCATGCGATTGCGTGCGCCGACCAGGAAGCCGACATGGGCAAGGCCCCAGAGCCACCAGGCGGGCGCGCCGGTCAGCCTGAGAATGCCGAAGTCCGCGATCGCCGCCTTGCGGCCGATGGGACACCTCGAAGAACCCCATCATTGACGACGAAGCATCGCCGATGAGGGCATGGCCTGCGGCCCAGCCTGCGGATTGGGTGCTGTGGCGGGGTCTATTTGGTCTGCGGTGGCGTGTCGATGCAGTG
>VGEV01000102.1 GCA_016869175.1 Alphaproteobacteria bacterium | reverse complement strand
GTTGGTGGAAGACCGGCCGGCGCCACACGCTCCCTCGCGGCCTCGAGGACCAGGGGGCATACGGGCTGCCGGCCGGGCTCGGCCCGCCAGGATAGCCCTGGCAACCGAACAATGCCGAGATAGGAGGAGAGGGGAATGATGAAGTTCACCATCCTCTGCATCCCGTTCATGCGCCAGCGTGGCGAGAAGGTCGGCCTGGCCGGCCGCGAGCCGGAACGCTTCCAGACCATGATGCACAAGGTGCGCGAGCAGATGGTGTTCGCCGAGAGCCTTGGCTACAACGGCTTCTGCATGACCGAGCACCACATGCAGGTGGAAGGCATCGAGGCCACCACCAACCCGATCCTCTGGGACATGTACGTGGCGCAGGCAACCAAGACGATGCGGGTCGGCCAGCTCGGCATGAACCTGACGGCGATGAACCCTATTCTGGTGGCTGAGAACATCGCCATGCTGGACCACATGACCGGCGGGCGGGCCTTCGCCGGCTTCAGCCGCGGCAACACCGCGCGCTGGACCGCCACCATGGGCCAGCATATCGACGTGACCTCAACCCATTCCGACAAGTCGGAAGCGGACAGGCGCAACCGCCGCGCGCTCTACGAGAACTGGCGCATCGTCAAGTCGCTGTGGCTGGACGACTTGACCAGCATCGAGGGCGAGTTCTGGAAGATGCCGCTGCCGACGCCGTGGGAGTTCAACCCGACCAAGCTGTGGGCTCCGCAGCAGGTGGACGATCAGGGCATCCTGCGGCGCGCGGGCATCACGCCCAGGCCGCTGCAGAAGCCGCACCCGCCGGTCTATGCGCCGTTCAGCTACTCCATGGAAACGGCGCGGTTCTGGGGCGCCGAAGGCGGCAAGATGGTGTCCTTCGTCAGGCCCGAAAAGGACGATTTGATGCCGGTGGTGATCGAGCAATGCATCGGCGCTGGCCAGAAGGCCGGACGCAATCCCAAGCCCAAGGACGTGCTGGCGATCGGCGGCCAGCTGCTGGCCGGCATGACGCCCAGGGACGAGGCGCGCTATTGGGAAGCCTTCTGGGAACTCTGGAAGCTCGCCTACGACGCGCCGCCCTACGATGTGCCGCTCGGCCGCGTCTGGAAGGGCTCGCGCCAGGAGTTGCAGGACCACGCGCTGGGCTTGATCGAGCGCTGGGGCATCGACGAACTGTTCCTCTGGCACCATGCAGGGTATTTCGGCGACGACATCGAACTGGGCACCCTGCAAGCCTTCGCCGAAGCGGTGATCCAGCCGCTGCGCAAGGCCGGCAAGGCGGTTTAGGCGGGATCCGGCCGATGCCGCTGACCTTCGGCGACCTGCTGCGCCGCCATGCCGCCACTTGGCCGGAACACCCGGCCTATGTCTCGTTCGACGGCCGCGTCACCTGGGCCGAACTGAAGCGGCGGACCGACGCGCTGGGCCATGCGCTGAAGCGCGCCGGCATCCGGCCGGGCGACCGGGTGGCGATGCTGGCGGCCGATTGCATCGAGGTGGCGGAGCTGTTCCTGGCCTGCGCCCGCATCGGCGCCGTCAGGGTCGGTTTCAACGCCCGCCTGGCGGGCCGCGAGATCGCGCAGTTGCTCGACGATTCCAGTCCCGACTTGCTGTTCGTGCAGGCGGGGTACGAACCGCTGGCGCGCGCGGCGCTGCGGGCAGCGCGACATGCGCCAGCCTTCATCGGCTTCGGCGGCCAGCATGGTTTCGCCGCCGACTACGCCGACTGGCTGGCGGCCGAGGCCAGGTCCGGGCCGCTGCAGGACACGCCCGGCGACATCGCCATGCTCTGCTACACCACCGGCTCGACCGGCTCGCCCAAGGGCGCCATCTACCCGCACCAGCAGATGCTGCGCTCGATCCTCTATATCGCGCTCTCGGAAGGGGCGGTGCACGACGATGTCTGGCTGCACGCCATGCCGGCCGGCGGCGTGCCGATCATCCACATGCTGCGCAACATCTTCCATGGTTCGACCACCGCCATCGTCGGCCCCTGGGAGGCGGAACGCGCGCTCGCGCTGATGGCCCGCGAGCGCACAACGATCTGCGTGCTGGTGCCGACCATGCTGTCGAGCCTGCTGGGTTCCGGCCTGATCGACAGGTACGACCGCAGCAGCATGCGTCTGCTCGGCTATGGCGCCTCGCCGCTGCCGCCCGCCACCATCCGCGAGGCGATGGCCGCGTTCGGCTGCCCGTTCCTGCAGATGTATGGCACGACCGAGCTGATGGGCATGTCGGCCATGCTGTTCCCGTCCGACCACCGCCGGGGCCTGGCTGACAGGCCGGAGATCCTTGCCTCGGCCGGCCGCTCGCTGCCCTGGGTCGATACCCGCATCGTTGACGACGAGGGTCGGGACGTGCCGGTCGGCGAGACCGGCGAAGTCATCGTGCGCTCGGAACTCACCATTCCGGGCTACTGGAACGCGCCCGAGAAGTATGCCGAGACCGTGCGCGACGGCTGGCTGTTCACCGGCGACATGGGCCGGCGCGACGAAGAGGGCTACCTTTATCTCGGCGACCGGGCCAAGTTCCGCATCAAGACCGGCGGCTACAACGTGTTCCCGACCGAGGTCGAGAACGTGCTGGCCGAGCACCCGGCGGTGCACGAGGTCAGCGTGTTCGGCCTGCCCGATCCCACCTGGGGCGAGCGCATCCATGCCGTGGTGTCGCTGAAGCCGGGCCAGAGCCTGGACCTGGAAGCGGCGCGGGCCTTCTGCCAGGGCAAGATCGCCAACTTCAAGCTGCCGAAATCGCTCGCGGTCTGGCCGGAACTGCCGAAAGGGGCGACCGGTAAGATCCTCAAGCGGCAGATCATGGAGTGCACGCTGGCCGAAGGCTAAAGCGCGATGACGCGAACTCGAACCGCGCTGACTTCAGACGTCATCCCGGAAAGCCGAAGGCCTGTCGCGGTTCCAGGTATATGACGCGACAGGTTGGATCGCGGCTCTCCGCTTCGCTCCGGCCGGGATAACGGCCGAGACATGATCGCGCCTCAAGTCGTCCTGCGTCAGCTCTTCGTCCCCTGCGCGGCCAGCGGCGCGCCGATCCGGCCCTGCCCGAACTGCTGCACCGCGTCGGGCAGGCCGAGCCAACGATGCCGCGCTTCCCGCCGATCGAACCGACAGGCCTTCGGCCTGGGCCGTCGGCGGCGCTCACACGATGTCGCTGGGCCGGCCCCGCCAGTAGGGTTCGCGCAGTTCGCGCTTCAGGATCTTGTCCAGCGCGTTGCGCGGGAAACTCGCGCGGAATTCGACGCGGGCCACGCGCTGATACTTGGCCAGCCGCGCGTTGCCCCAGGCCAACAGGCCGGCCGCATCGACCTTGGCGCCGGGTTTCATCAGCGCCAGCAGGATCGGCGTCTCGCCCCAGCGCTCGTGCGGCACGCCGATGCAGGCAACCTCCAGCACCTCTGGGTGCTGCATGAACGCTTCCTCGATGTCGATGGGATAGATGTTTACGCCGCCCGACAGGATCATGTCCTTGGTGCGGCCGACGATGTAGAGGTAGCCGTCGGCGTCGAGCCGGCCAAGGTCGCCCGAACGCAGATAGGCGTGCCCCTGCGGATCGCGCCACAGACCCTCCTCGGTGCGCTTGGGATCGCGGTAGTAGCCTTTCATCATCAGCGCGCTGGTGCCGACCACTTCGCCCACCTCGCCGGTCGCCGCTTCGCGGCCTTGGGCGTCGACGATGCGGATATCGGTGTTGACGGCGAGCAGCGGCTTGCCGACCGAGCCGACCTTGCCGGCCGCGTAGTCGTCCGGCCCGACGAACGTCGCGAAGCCCTCGCTCATGCCGTAGATCTCGAAGAACGAGACCCGCGGCAGCCGCCGGCGCATGGCCTCGAACACTGTACGCGGCAAAGCCGAGCCGCCGCACAGCACGGCCCGCCAGCTCGCGGTGTCGTGTCGTTCGAGATCGTCGAGTTCCAACAGGCCGATAAGCTGGGTCGGCACCAGGAAGCAATGGGTCGCCCGCTCGGCTGCCAGCAGTTCCAAGAAGCGCCGCGGTTCGAATTTCGGCACGATCACCGCCGTGCCGCCATGGTGCAGCGTCGGCAGGCCGCTGATCCAGGTGCCGTTGTGATAGAGCGGCGTCGCCAGCAGCGTCACCGGCCGCTGGTTGAGCCCGATCGGCAGGCCCCAGCCCAGCGGATAGAGCAGCCGCGACAGGTGGCTGTGCACGGTGCCCTTGGGCTCGCCCGTGGTGCCGGACGTGAACATGATGTTGAAGTCGTCGTCGAGGCGGAGCGAGACGCGCGGTTCGCTGTCCGGCTGGCCGGCCAGCAACCGGGGATAGTCGATCCAGCCGGCGGCGGCGAAATCGGCCGCGATGAACTCCGCCACCTCCGGCAGCGTGTCGCGCAGCCGGTCCAGCGCGGCGCGGTTCTCGGCGGTTGCGATGACAAAGCGGCTGCCGGAGCGGACCAGCATGCGGCCGATCGCCGGCGGGTCGAACAACGGACTGAGCGGCACCACCACCCCGCCGGCCTTGGCGATCGCCGCGATGGCGGTCAGCATCTCGGGCGAACTGCGCATGAGAAGCGCCACCTTGTCGTCCTTGCGCAGGCCGCGAGCCAGCAGCGCGTTGGCCAGGCGATGAAAGTCGGCGACGAACTGCCGCCAGGTCAGCCGCACGCCCTCGCCCACCACGGCCAGCGCCTCGGGTTGCCAACGGGCGTGGGCCGACAGCACGTCGGGAATGCACAGCCCCGGAACGGCGAAGGCGGGCAGGCTCATGGCGCCTGCCGCAAGGCGACGCGGGCCGGCGCAACCGGCACGCCCGGGACTTCGACGCGCAGGTGGAAGATGCTGCCGGCATCCTTGCGGCCGCTGTTGTCCGAGCCGGAAACGACGTAGAGATCGCGCAAGTCCGGCCCGCCGAAACACAGGCTGGTGATCATCGGCACCGGAAAGGCGAGGCGGCGGCGTTCGCGGCCGTCGGGGTGGTAGACGATCACCAGCCCCGCCCAGACCGCCGCCAGCCACAATGAGCCGTCGCGCGCCAGCGCCAGGCCATCCGGCCGGCCGGCACCCGGCCGCACGAAGTCGCGGCGGTTGGACAGGCTGCCATCGGCGCCGACGTCGTACACATAGACGACGTTGTGCTGGGTGTCGGCCTGGAAGAACTGGCTGCCGTCCGCCGAAAATCCCAGTCCGTTGCTGAGGCCGATGCCTTCGGCCACCACGCGGGCGGTGCCGTCCAGGTCGAGCAGGTGCAGCCGGCCGGGCCGCGGGCGGCCAGGTTCCAATCGCGGCCGATAGCCGAGCGAGCCGGCATAGATGCGCCCCCTGGCGTCGGTGGTGATGTCGTTGAAGCCGATGACGCCGCGCTCGGGATCGCTATCGAGCAGCACGGCGCTCGGCGCATCGGCCCGGGAGCGATGCGCAACATTGCGGCCCGAGACCACGATGCCGCCCGTCACATGACGGACGATGCCGCCGATGCCCGTGCGATGCGGCCAGAGCGTCTCAACCCGGCCCGCGGCATCGAAGCAGCGCACTCCGCCCTGCTCGGCGTCGGCGACGATCAGGCCGCGGACCGGATCCCAAACCGGGCCTTCGAGCAGTGCGTAGCCGCTGGCAAGCGTCTCGATCATCATCGGCCGCCTCCCACGGGCAGTCGAAGCACATTAGTCTTGCCTGTTAAAGTGGGAAGTAAGACCCCTGAATTCGGCATGACAGTCTTGCCGGTGCGGCAACGCTGCCGCGGCGCATGCTATGCTGCGGCCTTGGAGCGACCCGATATGAACAAGCCCGTCACCACGCCGACTGCCATTGCCGCAAGCGCCAGCGACGCCGAGCGAGCCTTGCGCATCGATCTGGCCGCCGCCTATCGCCTGGCGCACCACTTCCAGATGGACGACCTCATCTACACGCACTTCTCGGCGCGCCTGCCGGGCGGCGGCGACATGCTGCTCAACCCCTATGGCCTGCTGTTCGAGGAAATCACAGCCTCCAGCCTGATCCGCGTCAGCAAGACCGGCGAAATGGTGGGGACGAGCGACTACGAGCTGAATTATTTCGGCTACAAGATCCACGAGCCGATTTATCGGTTCAAACCCTCGATCGGCAGCGTCATGCACACCCATACCCGCGCCGCCATCGCGGTCAGTTGCCTGGAGCAGGGTCTCATGCCCCTGAGCCAGATGTCGCTGTTCTACTATCGCCAGGTCGGCTACCACGCCTATGAGGGCAATTACTTCAAGGCCGACGAGCAGCGGCGCCTGGCCGATTGCCTGGGTCAGCACAAGGCGGTGTTCCTGCGCAATCATGGATTGCTGGTGGTGGGCGAAACGGTGGCGGAATGCTTCTCGCGGCTCTACTACCTGGAACAATGCTGCCGCATCCAGGTCGATGCCCTGGCCTGCGGCGGCAAGCCGGTGACGATCGGCGAAGCCGTGGCGGAGCCGATGATCGCGCAATACTGGAAGCTGGGCATGCCCTTCTCCCAGCGCGAATGGCCAGCCTTGCTGCGGCGGCTGGACCGGCTTGCTGCCGGGATACGCCGATTAGGCGTTCGACCGCTACTCTTATGCAATCAAAGTAATTATATAAATAGAATAACAACTCTCAATTATTGTTTCTGGCAGATCCGTGAACGAACCAAGTGTATGCGCGTTGATCTCGCGGCGATTACACGCATTGTTAATAGTATTACTTGAGGATCGCGAACCATCCATCGGTCTGCATCGTCCGTGTCCTCGGACATCGCGCAAGGAACGAAGGATGACGGTAGAAAAATCGAAAGAGCGCCCTCCTTGTCAAGGAGGTGGTGCGACGATCCGCGACGGCGAAGTGGCACGCCTGCGCGCTGAGCTGGAACGCTTCCGGGCGTTCGTGGAGACCAGTTCGGACTGGCGCTGGGAATGCGATGCCGACGCCCGATTGACCTACGTTTCCGACAACGTTTCCGAGGTGCTCGGCCATCGCCCGGCGGAGCGGCTCGGCCTTACCCGTGCCGAATTGAATGCGCTGGACGATACCTGACGGGAGGCCGGCGCCAAAGTGAACGAACTGATCCGCCAAGGGGTCGCGTTCCGCGACCTGTTGTTTCCCACACTGCATCGCGACGGCCGCAGGGTCATGCTGTTGCTCAGCGGCCAGCCCAAATACGACGCGCAGGGCCGGCTGGCCGGGGACATCGGCAGCGGCACCGACATCACCGCTCATCTGCGATCGCAGTCCGAACTCCACCAAGCCAACAACCAGCTCATCGCCCTGACGCGCCTGTTGAAGGAGAACGAGGCCCGGTTCCGCGACTTCGCCGAGGTCAGTTCCGACTGGACCTGGGAGACCGACCGCGAAGGTCGGATCACGCACATCTCCGACAGCCTGGAGCGTTCGGCCAACATCGAAGCCAAGGCGTTTGTCGGCCTCTGCTCCGGCCAGGCGCTGCGCCACCATCCGGAAGCGGAACTGTGCGTCGCGCCGATCATGGCCGCGCGCAAGGCGTTGCAGCCCTATCACGACGTGACGCTGCCGTTGCGCACGCCGACGGGCGAAGACCTCCATGTCGCCGTCAGCGGCCGGCCGTTCTTTGACGAAGAAGGCACCTTTCAAGGCTATCGCGGCACCGGCCGCAACATCACTGAACTGGTGCTGAACCGGCAGGCGCTGGCGCGCGAGACGGCCTTGCTGAACGCCATCCTGGACAACCTGGGCAAGGGCGTGGCGGTCTACGACGCCGGGCAGCGGCTGCGCGTCTGGAACCCGTCGTCCCAGCAATTGCTGGAGTTCCCGCCCGGCTTCCTCAGGATCGGCCGGCCGTGGGCGGACGTCAGCCAGTTTCACGCGGGGCGCGGCGATTTCCCTGACCGCGCGCCCTCGGACTTGCCTGAAGGCGCGCCGCCCAGCCAGTGGAACATGCCGAACGGGCGCATCGTCCAGCATCGGCGCAACCCGATGCCGGAGGGCGGATTCGTCGATACCTTCACCGACGTCAGCCAACTGATCAGCAAGGAAATCCAGCTTCGTCAGGCGCAGAAGATGGAGGCGATCGGCCACCTGACGGGCGGCGTGGCGCACGAGTTCAACAACCTGTTGACCGTGATCGGCGGTTTTGCGAGGCGCGCGGAACGGCGCATCGACGACAGGGCGCTGGTGGCGGAGAGCCTGAGCGAGGTGGTGCACGCCGCCGACCGCGCGGCGGAACTGACGCAGCAGATGCTGGTGTTCGCGCGCAAGCAGGCCACGACACCGGAACTGCTGCGGCTGGCCGACGTGCTGCCGGGCCTGGCCCGCTTGCTGGGGCCATTGCCGGGCGAAACGACCGAGCTGACGATCGACGCCAGCGGTTCGCGCGGCCTGGTCAGAGTCGACCGTGGCCAGCTCACCCAGATCTTGCTGAACCTGGCGGTCAACGCGCGCGATGCCATGGGCCCTGGCGGCCGTCTGGGCATTGTCACCGAGGATGTGCGGCTGCCGCCCGGCTTTGCCGCCAGCCATCTCGGCCAGGGCGGCGGCGACTATTGCCGGTTGACGGTGAGCGACAGTGGCAGCGGCATGGACGAGACGGTGCGCAAGCACCTGTTCGAGCCGTTCTACACCACCAAGGAGCAGGGCAAGGGAACCGGCCTCGGCCTCGCCGCCGTCTATGGCATCGTCGAGCAGTCTGGCGGCACGATCGACGTCGCCAGCACCCCAGGCGAAGGCAGCGCGTTCACGCTGTATTTCCCGTTGGCGCCGGCCGAGGCACCGGCGGCGACCGACGCGGCGACCGCGGCCACGCCCGAGAGCGAATTGCCGCTGCCTGCGACCACGGCGACCATCCTACTGGCCGAGGACGAGGCCGCGGTGCGTCGCCCGCTGGCCAGCGATCTGCGCGCCTTCGGCTTCTCGGTGATCGAGGCCGCCGATGGCCGGCACGCGGTCGGCCTGGCCCAGGCCTATTCCGGAACGATCGATCTGCTGCTGACCGATCTGGCGATGCCGCGCATGAGCGGCGAGGAGGCGGCCTCAACCCTGCGCCAAGGGCAGCCGAGCCTCAAGGTCGTCTACATGACAGGCGACGCCACCTGCTTGCCGAACGGCGAGCCGCGCCCCGCCGGCGCCGTCTTGCGCAAGCCGTTCACCGATGTGGAGCTGAGGAAGACCGTGCAGCAAGTGCTCACGCCGACCGGTAGCTGACGGAGCGACAGTCATGCGCCCCCAAATCCAAAGCCTGCGCGCCGACGAACTTGAAAAGGCCCGCATCCTGATCGTCGAGGATCAGCCCGGAGCCATGAAACTGGTGCAGTCCCTGCTGCGCGACATGGGCATCACGCAGATCTTCAGCGCCGGCGATGGCCAAGTGGCGCTCGCTTTCCTTGACGAATGCGAGGGCTTCATCGACGCGGTGATCTCCGATCTGCACATGCCGAAGGTGAACGGCCTCGATCTGCTGCGCCAGGAGCGCACTGTCTATCCCAGGATGCCTTTCCTCATGATCACCGGTCGCGACACGGCCGACGCGGTCAAGGCGGCGCGCGACAGCGGCGTTACCGCGTTCCTCGCCAAGCCGTTCTCGCCGGCCCAGTTGGAAACCAAGATCGAGGCCATGCTGCGCCGCGCGTCCGTTTGAGCGAGCGCCGCGGCACCCCAATCGGCCGCCGCTACAGCCGCCCGACCGCCTTCTCGCCAAGGATCGCCAGCGACTGCGCCAGGGGTGGCACCTTGCCATCGGCGGGTGCCAGCCTGGCATCGACCGTGCGCGCATGGCTGGCGATGATCGCCTGGGTCATCAGCGGCCGCACGCCGCATTCCGCCAGGCCCTTCGCCACCAGTTCCATCTCCTCCCACCGCCGCTTGGCATGCACGACGTGGGTGTTGACCAGCATCTCGACGAAGCCGGCGAAGCCCATCTTGTCGACGTCGCCGATGTTGTCCAGCACCTCCTTGACCAGGCCCTGGCGCTCCGCCGCCACCAGGCATTCGACCCCCAAGGCCTCGATCCCCTTCATCAGCACGCTGCGCAGCAACTTGACCGCCGAGGCGCTGCCCGGTTTCGTTCCCAGCACCTTGACATCGAAGCCCTGCTCGCGCATCCAGGCCGCCGCCGCCTCGACATCCTCGCCCGCCAGCAGCATCGGTGCGCGGTGGCCGAAATTGAGAAAACTGCCCATCACCGCGATATCGACATAGCGCACGCCGGCCGGCGCCAGCGCCTTACGATCGCGCTCGGCCATCGGCCCGCTGATGGTGCAAAGGTCGAGATAGAGGGCTCCGGGCTTGAGGAACGGCGCCGCGGCACGGGCGGCGTCCAGCGCCGACTCGCCCGGCACCACCGAGAACACCACGTCCGCCTGGCGGAGCGCCTCGCCATAGCCGGCGGCAATCTGGATGTCGAGTTCGCGCGCCCGCTGGCCCAGCGCCCGACCGCGAGCGTCCTGGTCGAGCGCGACATCGACCGCCAGCAGCCGACGCGGGCGGTTGCTGCCGGCGGGCGCGCGGCCGCGCCAGCCGTCCTTCGCCGCCAAGCCCCGGCCGATCCCCGAGCCGCCCTCGCCGAAGCCGAGCAGCGCGATCACCTCCGCCTGCATTCCCGCCCTCCTTCTCCCTCGCCCCGGCCGCACACCCCCGGACCGCGAGCCAGGCCCGCGCCCGCTTCGCCCAGCCTGCGCCGCTATTCCGCCGCGCGCACCGCGGCGCGAGCGGGAACCGGCCGCTTGTGGAATTGCCCATCCTTGAGGATGGCGGTCAAGCGGTCCTTGTCCTGCAGGATCGTCACATCGCGCTCGGGCTGGCCGTCGACCAGCAGCAGGTCGGCAAGATAGCCGGCCTTCACCTGGCCCAGTTCCTCGCCCTGCTGCATGAGCTGGCCGCCCAGCCGGGTTGCCGCCTCGATCGCCTGCATCGGCGTCATGTCAAGATAGCGCACGAAATGCTCAAGATCCCGCGCATTGCGGCCAATCGGGTTCCAGGCGAACCCGTAATCGCCGCCCGGCAGGATGCGGATACCGCGCCGGCGCATCTCCTTCAGATTGGCAACGGCCATCTCCAGTTCGTGCTTGAGGCCGAAACGGGTGGCCATTTCCTCGCTGACGCCCCACGGCCCGGCCTCGTAGAGGGTGGCGTGCGTCACCCCCAGGGTCGGCGCTACGAAGATGCGGTCCTTGGCGGCTTCCAGCATGTCGAGCGCCTCGCCATCGCAGAGCGTGGCGTGGTAGATGATCTCGCAGCCCTGGCGCAGCGACAGCTTGACAGACTCGGCCGAGCGCGCATGCGTCGCCACCCGCTTGCCGCGCGAGCGGGCAACCTCGCAGACCGCGGCGATCTCCCACTCGTTCATCACCGTATGCTGGGCCAAGGCAAAGGGCACGAAATTGTCGCCCGAGGGATTGATCTTCAGGATGTCGACCCCCTCGCGGCACATTTCCCGCGCCACCCGGCGAAACTCCTCCGGCCCGTCGCAGACGATGGCGAAGGTGTCGCGGTGCAGGTGTTTCAGGCGGACATCCCCCAGGCCGCCGGTGACCGTCAGTTCCGGGCTGGCCGCCAGCATGCGCGGCCCCGGGATGTCGCCCGCCCGGATGGCATTGCGGATCACCACGTCCAGCCGCGGCTTGGCCGCCGCCGCGCAGCACAAGCTGGTGAAGCCATGGTCGAGCAGCAGCCGGACATGCTTCATCGCCAGCAGCGTGTGCTCTTCGGGCGGGATCTCGCCCAGCGCCTCGAGCGAAGCGGTATTGGCGAACGAGGGATGCGCATGGGCTTCGACCAGGCCCGGCATCAGGGTCTGGCCCTGGCCGTCGATCAGTTCGGCGTTGCCGCGCTCGGCCCGCGCGCGGTCGCGCGCCACCTGCTTGATACGGTTGCCCTCGACCAGCACCTCGCCTTCGAACGGCGCGCCGCCGTTCCCGTCCAGCACTCGAACGTTGGCGAACAGGATCCTGCCCATCCCCTTCCCCCTTCGCGGTTGGCCGGCAGCGCCCGGCGGCAGTGGCGCGCCGGCAGCCGCCGTGTCCCGCCGGCGACGTTCGCACGTCCATGCGGCCACTGCCATGCGAACTTCGCAATCAAGGGGACATTCGCAACCCCGTGATGGTCGTCTGGCGGTGGATTTGCCGTTCCTCGCCGGGTGGGCCGCCCGTATCGGCGGAACTGCATCGCGGGAACGGCAAATCCGTAACGCCGAACAAGCGTCGCCCGGCCGGCAAATCCGCCGTCTTCCGCGGCGGCCCCAGGGCGGTGGCGAGCGCCGCCGACAGGCCCCGGCCGCGGCCCAGGTCGCGCGCCAGGTTCAGCCATTCGTGCACGACCAGCCGGAACGGGTTGGCGCAGTCGAAGCCGCTGGCCAGACCGTAGCGGCAGGGCTGCTCGTCGCGTTCCGCCGCGAAGGTGCCGAACAGCCGGTCGAATACGATCAGCACCCCGCCGTAATTGCGGTCGATGTAGCCGTCGTTGCAGGCATGGTGCACGCGATGGTGCGAGGGCGTGTTGAGCAGCCATTCGAGCGGCCCCAGCCGGCCTACCGCCTCGGTATGCAGCAGGAACTGGTAGACGAGGTTGAGCCCCAGCGCCAGAAACACGCCGTCCGGGTGAAAGCCGAGGAGGACGAGCGGCAGATAGAACAGCCAGCCGCCGGACAGCAGGCTGGTCCAGCCCAGCCGGTAGGCGGCGGAGAGCGTCAATTCCTTCGGCGTGTGGTGCACCGCGTGCGTCGCCCATAGCCAGCGGCAGCGATGCGAGGCGCGGTGGAACCAGTAATAGGCAAACTCGACGCCGAGGAAGAGCAGAAGCGCCGCTGACCAGTCGGCCAGCGGCACGGTCGCCAGGCGGTTCTGCCAGGCGCAGGCGAAGATCGGCGCCAGCGCCAGCGGCGTGACCAGCCCGACCAGCTTGTAGCCGGCCGCCACCGCGAGCGAGGTAGCGCCGGCCCGCCATGGATAGGGGCGATGGCGAGCGCGCGCATACCACAGCGCTTCCGCCAGGATCAGCAGCAGGAACAGGGGAAAGGCGTAGAACCCGGGCCGGCCGGGATCCAGCGTCACGGCTCGATCCGCCAGTCCTCGATCACCCGGGTCCCGGTTGCGCGCAGCAGCGCCGACACCGGACAACGCCAGCGAAGTTGCGCCTGCAATTCGCCCAGCTGCTCCGGGCTGGCGGCGCTTCGGCCGCGAACGGCCAACCGCACTTCCGGAAACGGCACCGGCAGGTTGTCGCGGCCGCGGATGCCGCGCGTATCGAGCACGGCGTTGACCTCGATCCGCAAATCGGTCAAGCCGATGCCGAGATCCCGCGCAATCCAGTTGGCGATGACATTGCTGCAGGCCGCGAACGAGGCCAGCAGCGTCTCCAGCGGCAGCGGCCCGCGGTCGGTGCCGCCGCGCGCCACCGGTTCGTCGATGGTCAGCGTGTGTTGCCTCGCCCGCACCGTCGTCAGGGTCGGGCCATGGCACTCCGCCTGAACCCGGAGCGTTATCTTTTCCGGCAGTTCGATGGCCACGGCCGCCTCCTTCACCAGCGCCGCCGCGCCCGCTGGATATGCACCAATGCCCGCAGCCAGACTAGCACCGGCACCAGCGTCGCGACGAGCAGCAACAGGCCGCAGCCTGCCCCGGACAGCAGCTTGACACCGACCAGGCAGCGGCCGGCGCTGCCCAGCCCGGCATAAAGCAAGAGGCCGATGGTCGGCAGGGTGGCGAACCAGAGCGCCTGTGCCGCCAAAGCTGCCCACCAGCGTCGGCGGACCAGACCCAGGCAGAGGCCAAGACCGCTGCCCAGAAAGCCGTAGAACAGGCCCCAGGCCGTATGCCGGTCGGCCAGGACCAGTTCCTGCGCCCGCCGCCAACCGGCAAGGCCGGCAAAGGCATAGCCCACCACCTGCCGGATGCCGGACAGGACGTAACCGGAGAAGGCGCCGACCACGACGGTCATCAACCGGCATCCACCGGATGACCGGCTTTTAGGGGGCAAGATTGACGCCTAGAGTGCGCATTGGCAAGCCCGAGCCCCGCCGCGGGCGGCCAGATGGCCCGGATGCGGGTAAAATCGGCGCGTCGGGTTGCGGAAGCTACGATATTGTTCTCGCCAAGACGCACCTCTGCTGTGGTTTTCGCTGGAACTCATGCGGCCGGCCTGTTTACGCCGGCGCTGGAGGTGGCTGCGGCCGCAATTCGGCGACCAGCCTCAG
>VGEV01000101.1 GCA_016869175.1 Alphaproteobacteria bacterium | reverse complement strand
TCGGCCGAGTTGGTCGACTTCTTGAAGCCCGGAACGTCCGGAAACCCTGGGGGTGCTACAAAATCGACGTCGTTCGTGCCAATGATGACCGCCATCGTGTCCTCCCGCCGCTGGGCGCTCCACGCGCCCGCTGGCGACCATCAGAACAGCCTGATCTCCTTCTGGCTTCCCCCATTTAGGGTAAAAGCGCCGGCGGCGGCCCCGTGGCCGGCAGACGGCTCGCTTTGCGTTCGTCCCGGCTACTTCCGGGCGTAGCCGACCGCGCGCAGCGCGCTCTCGATCTCAGGCAGGATGGCGGGATCGTCGATGGTGGCGGGCATGGCATAGTCTTGGGCGTCGGCGATGCGGCGCATGGTGCCACGCAGGATCTTGCCCGAGCGGGTCTTCGGCAGACGGGCAACGAGGGTGCAGGTGCGAAAGGCGGCAACCGGGCCGATCTCCTGCCGCACGCGTGCCACCAATTCGCCGACGATCTCCCCGGGCGGCCGGTTGACGCCGGCCTTGAGCACCGCGAAGCCGAGCGGCACTTGGCCCTTCAATGGATCGGCGACGCCGATCACCGCGCATTCGGCCACGTCCGGATGGCCGGACAACACCTCCTCCATGGCGCCGGTGGACAGCCGATGGCCGGCCACGTTGATGATGTCGTCTGTGCGGCTCATCACGTAGAGATAGCCGTCGGCGTCCTGATAGCCGGCATCGGCGGTCTTGTAGAAGCCCGGGGAATCGGTCATGTAGCTGTCGAGGAAGCCCTGGTCGTTCTGCCACAAGGTCGGCAGCGAGCCCGGCGGCAGCGGCAGCTTGACCACGATGGCACCGGTGCGGCCGCTTGCCAGTTCCCGGCAGGCCTCGTCAACCACGCGGATGTCGTAGCCGGGCACCGCCTTGGTGGGCGAGCCGTATTTCACCGGCAATTGTCCCAGGCCGACGCAATTGGCCGCCATGGGCCAGCCGCTTTCGGTCTGCCACCAGTGGTCGATGACCGGGCGCTTCAGCTTGTCCTCGGCCCATTTCACGGTGTCGGGGTCGGCCCGCTCGCCGGCCAGGAACAGCGTGCGGAAGCGCGCCAGGTCGTGGTTTTGCACCAGCACGCCGTTCGGGTCCTCGCGCTTGATGGCGCGGAAGGCGGTGGGCGCGGTGAACATGGCAACGCAGCCATGTTCGGCGATGACCCGCCAATAGACGCCGGCATCGGGCGTGCCAACCGGCTTGCCCTCGAACAGGATCGACTGCGTGCGGTGGAACAGCGGCCCGTAGACGATATAGGAATGGCCGACCACCCAGCCGACATCCGAGGCCGCCCACCAGCACTCGCCGGGGGCGACGCCATAGATGTTCGGCATCGACCAACTGAGCGCTACCAGGTGGCCGCCATTGTCGCGCACCACACCCTTCGGTTTGCCGGTGGTGCCGGAGGTGTAGAGCACGTAGAGCGGGTCGGTGGCGGCGACCGGCACGACGTCCGCGGGCCTGGCCTTGGCCATCAGTTCGTGCCAGTCGTGGTCGCGGCCCTTGATGAGTTCGGCCTCCTCCATCGGCCGTTGCAGCAGGATGCAAGCTTGCGGCTTGTGCCGGGCCAGCTCGATGGCGCCATCCAACAGCGGCTTGTAGGCGATGACGCGGCCGGGCTCGATGCCGCAGGAGGCGGCGATCATCAGCTTCGGCTTGGCGTCGTCGATGCGGGTGGCCAGTTCGCGAGGGGCGAAACCGCCGAACACCACCGAGTGGATGGCGCCGATGCGGGCGCAGGCCAGCATCGCCACGGCGGTCTCCGGCACCATCGGCATGTAGAGAATGACGCGGTCGCCCTTCTCGACGCCCAGCGCCTTGAGCATGCCGGCGGCCGTCGCCACTTCCTTTTGCAGCTCGGCATAACTCAGCTTGCGGACGGTCCTGGTGACCGGGCTGTCGTAGATCAGTGCCGCTTGCGCGCCGTGACCGGCCTCCACATGCCGATCGAGCGCGTTGTAGCAGCTATTGACCTCGGCGCCGACGAACCAGCGATAGAAGGGCGCCCGGCTGTCGTCCAGCAGCCGGTCCCAGCGCTTGAACCAGGTGACGGCTTCCGCCGCCTCGGCCCAGTGTTCCAAGGGCGCCCGCTGCCAGCGCCGGTACACCTCGTCATAGCGGCTCGTCATCGCCTGCCCCGCCTCTCCCAGTGGGCGGCATTGTTGGGTCGCCCGGCCCGCTTGGCAACCAGGCCACGGTTGGCGCGGGCCGGGCAAGTTGTGCTAGAGCCAAGCGCGCCCCACAGGGAAACCCGCATGGCCAAGCGCAAGCCGTCCGTCATCGTCACCCGCAGGCTGCCGGACGCCGTCGAGACCCGGTTGATGGAACTGTTCGACACCCGGCTCAACATGGACGACCGGCCGATGAGCCAACGCGAACTGGCCGAGGCGGCCGGGGTGGCGGATGTGCTGCTGCCGACGGTGACCGACCGCATCGACGCCGCCGTGCTGGAGGCGGCGGGCGAGAACCTGCGGCTGATCGCCAGCTACGGCAACGGCGTCGACCATATCGATCTGAAGACGGCGCGCCAGCGCAATATCGCCGTCACCAACACCCCGGGCGTGCTGACCGACGACACCGCCGACATGACCATGGCGCTGATCCTGGCGGTGCCGCGCCGGCTGTCGGAGGGCGAGCGGGTGCTGCGCGCCGGTCGCTGGCCCGGCTGGTCGCCCACCTGGATGCTGGGGCGACGGGTGGCCGGCAAGCGTCTGGGCATCATCGGCATGGGCCGCATCGGCCTGGCCGTGGCCCGCCGCGCGCGCGCCTTCGGCCTGGCCGTCCACTACCACAGCCGGCAACGGGTGGCCGAAGATCTGGAACGGGCGCTGGAGGCGACCTACTGGGCGAGCCTGGACCAGATGCTGGCGCATATGGACATCGTGTCGATCAACTGCCCGCACACCGGCCAGACCCACCGCCTGCTCTCGGCCGAACGGCTGAAGCTGCTGAAGCCCGAGGCCTATCTGGTCAACACCGCGCGCGGCGAGATCGTCGACGAGGCAGCGCTGGCGGAGCTGTTGCAGCAGGGCCGGCTGGCCGGCGCCGGCCTCGACGTGTTCGAGCGCGAGCCAGCGGTCGATCCCCGCCTGCTGCAACTGGAGAACGTGGTGCTGCTGCCGCACCTGTCCAGCGCCACGCTGGAAAGCCGCGTCGAGATGGGCGAGAAGGTCATCGTCAACATCCGCACTTTCTTCGACGGGCACCGCCCGCCCGACCGGGTGATCGACGAGACGGCGCTGTCGAGCTGAGCGCGAAGGAGCACGCATGCTGACTGTCCGCAAGCTCTTGCACGTCGCCGAGACGACCTTCAGCGAGGCCGGCCAGGGGCCGGCGCGCCCAGTGCGCCGGGTGGCGGGCATCGCGGTCATCGACAATCCCTGCGCCGGCCGCTTCGTGCAGGACTTGGCCGAGCTGTTCGACTTCGGCCGCACCCTGGGCGACCGCCTGATGCCGGAACTGGCACGACTGCTGGGCGCGCCCGCCGTCAGCTATGGCAAGGCCGCGATCGTCGGCGTGAACGGCGATTTCGAGCATGGCGGCGCGCTGGTGCATCCCAAGCTGGGCAAGCCGATGCGCGCGGCGGTGGGCGGCGGCAAGGCGGTCATCCCCTCCAACGTCAAGCTGGCGCCGGCGGGCACGCCCGTCGACCTGCCACTGGGGCACAAGGACGAGCCCTGGTCGTTCGACCATTTCGACACCTGGACGCTGGCCGTGGCCGATGCGCCCAGGCCGAACGAGCTGGTCGTCATCATGGCGATCGCCGATGGCGGGCGCCTCAATCCGCGCTGCGGCACGACCCCGATCACCGCGTGAGCCGCCACCTGCATCTGGGCGCCTTCATGCGCCCGGTCAGCATCCATACCGGGGCCTGGCGCTATCCCGGCGCCGAGGCCGACACGAATTTCAACCTGCCGGAGCTCAAGCGCGCCATCCAAAAGCTGGAAGCGGCGCGCTTCGACGCCTTTTTCATGGCCGACCACCTAGCCGTGCTGAACATGCCGACGGAGGCGCTGAAGCGCAGCCATACGGTGACGTCGTTCGAGCCGTTCACGTTGCTGTCGGCCCTGGCCATGGTGACGCAGCGCATCGGCCTGATCGCCACCGCCTCCACCACCTTCGATGCGCCCTATCACATCGCCCGGCGCTTCGCCTCGCTCGACCATCTCAGCGGCGGGCGGGCCGGCTGGAACATCGTCACCACCTCCAATCCCGACGCGGCGCTGAATTTCGGCCTTGAGGAGCATATGGAACACGACCGGCGCTATCGCCGGGCGCGCGAGTTCCATGCCGTGGTGACCGGGCTGTGGGACAGTTTCGCCGACGACGCCTTCGTGCGCGACCAGGCAAGCGGGCTCTTCTTCGATCCCGAACGGCTGCATGTGCTGGAGCATCGCGGCGAGTTCCTTAAGGTGCGCGGGCCGCTCAACATCGCCCGGCCGGTCCAGGGCTGGCCGGTGATCGTGCAGGCAGGCGCCTCCGAGGCCGGCCGCCAGCTCGCCGCCGAGACGGCGGAAGTGATCTTCGCGGCCGGCAGCGCGCTGCAAGCCGGCCGGGCCTTTTATGCCGATGTCAAGGCGCGCATGGCGACGTTCGGCCGATCGCCCGCGCAGCTCAAGATCCTGCCCGGCGCCTTCGTCGTGGTGGGCGAGACCATCGTGGAAGCGCACGCCAAGCGCGCCAAGCTCGACAGCCTGGTGCATTACCAGAGTGCCATCGCCTCGCTGTCGATCGCGCTGGGGCACGATGCCTCGGGCTTCGATCCCGATCGCCCGTTGCCGGCAATCCCCGAGAGCAACCAGAGCCAGAGCGGCCGCCAGCGCGTGCTGGCGTTGGCCGAGCGCGAACGGTTGACGGTCCGCCAACTGGCGCAACGGCTGGGGGGCTACGGCGGGCTGGCCTTCGTCGGCACGCCGAACAGCATCGCCGACGAGATGGAGCAATGGCTCGCCAGCGATGCCTGCGACGGCTTCAATGTCATGTTCCCCTACTTGCCGGGCGGTCTTGACGACTTCTGCGACCGGGTGGTGCCGGAATTGCAGCGCCGCGGCCTGTTCCGGCGCGAGTACGAAGGCACCACCTTGCGCCAGCATCTGGGCCTGCCGCGGCCGGAGAACCGTTTCTTGCCGGGCCGCCCGGCCGCGCCGGCGATTCACACGTAGACGAGCTGTGCCTCGGCCGCGTCCATGAGCAGGCTGGCGAGACCGCCGCTCGCAAGGCCTAGATCGGCACGCAGATCGGCGATCGTCAGGCCCATGGCGCGAAGGCCCGCTTCGCAGACCAGGAAGCCGGCGCCAAGCTCGCGCAAGGCCGCCAGCAGCGTTTCGAAATCGGCAAGGCCCAGACGGCGGTGGCGCTGATCCAGGGCCGCGGCACCGGCCAGCACCTGCCAGCCCGGCCGGCCATCGGCCAACGGCCCTGTCAATGCCGCCAGCGCGCCGTTGCTGAAGAACAGCGTGACCTTGCGGCCGATCGCTCCCCCCGCCGCCGCGATGGCACAGGCATAATGCAAGCGCTCGAACTCGCGCGCGGTGACGATCAGCGCCAGCGGCCGCAGCGGCTCAGGCGGCATGGCGCGAAAGGTCGCGAATACTGGGGTTCTCGCCGCAGAGCGGGCAAGCGGGATCGCGGCGGACGCGCACCTTGCGGAACTCGGCCGACAATCCGTCGTAGATCAGCAGCCGGCCCGACAGGCTGTTGCCGACGCCGAGCAATTCCTTCAGCACCTCGGTCGCCTGCAGCGTGCCCATGACGCCGGCCAGCGCGCCCAGCACGCCGCCCTCGGCGCAGCTTGGTATGAGGCCGGCCGGCGGCGGCTCGGGAAAGATGCAGCGATAGCAGGGATGTTCCGGCCCGGCATGCGGCTTGAAGGTGGAAAGCTGGCCGTCGAACCGCAGCACGGCGGCCGAGACCAGCGGCCGGCGGGCAAGGAAGCAGGCATCGTTCAACAGGAAGCGCGTCTCGAAATTGTCCGAGCCGTCGGCCACCAGGTCGTGTTCGGCCACCAGGGCCGACACGTTGGCCGCCGACAGCCGCTCCGCGATCGGCCGCACCACCACGTCGGGGTTGAGCGCCGCCATGGTGAGGGCCGCGCTCTCCACCTTCAGGCGGCCAACGCGGTCGGTGAAATGGGCGATCTGGCGCTGCAGGTTGGACAGGCTGACCTTGTCGTTGTCGATCACGCCGATGCGGCCGACGCCGGCCGCCGCCAGATACATGACGAGCGGCGAGCCGAGGCCGCCCGCCCCCACCACCAGAACGCCCGAGCGCAACAGGCGTGCCTGGCCGATGCCGCCCACCTCTTTCAGGATGATGTGGCGGGCATAGCGCTCGACCTGCGCGTCGGTCAGTTCCAAGGGCGCGCTCGCGGATTCTTGCTCAACGACATGCGCTCGCGGCCGCCCGCTCAGAGGCCCTCGAACAAGGCGGTGGAGAGATAGCGCTCGGCGAAGGACGGCACGATGGCGACGATCAGCTTGCTGGCCGAGGCCGGCCGGCCGGCCACTTCCAGTGCCGCGGCCAACGCCGCGCCGGAGGAGATGCCGCAGGGCAGACCTTCCAGCTTCGCCGCCCGGCGCGCGGTCTGAAACGCCGTCTCGTTGCCGACGGTGATGATCTCGTCGATCACCGCGCGATTGAGGACATCGGGCACGAAGCCCGCGCCGATGCCCTGGATCTTGTGCGGGCCGGGCTTGCCGCCGGACAGCACCGGGCTGTCCTCGGGCTCGATCGCCACCATGCGCACCGACGGCTTGCGCGCCTTCAGCACCTCGCCGACGCCGGTGATGGTGCCGCCGGTGCCGATGCCGGAGACCACGATGTCGACCCGACCGGTGGTGTCGTTCCAGATCTCCTCGGCCGTGGTGACACGGTGGATGGCGGGATTGGCCGGGTTCTTGAACTGCTGCGGGATCACCGCCTTGGGCAACGTCTTGACCAGTTCCTCCGCCCGCTCGATGGCGCCGCGCATGCCCTTGGCGGCCGGCGTCAGCTCCAGCTCGGCACCAAGAAAGGCAAGCATGCGCCGGCGTTCGACCGACATGCTGTCCGGCATGGTCAGGATCAGGCGATAGCCCTTGGCCGCCGCCACGAAGGCCAGCGCGATGCCGGTATTGCCGCTGGTCGGCTCGACCAGCACGGTATCCCTGTCGATGGCGCCCGCGGCCTCCATCGCCTCGATCATCGATACCCCGATGCGATCCTTGACCGAACTCAGCGGATTGAAGAATTCCAGCTTGGCGCACAGCTCGGCCGCGACACCCGCATCGGCGGCAAGGCGGCGCAACCGGACCAGCGGCGTGTCGCCGATCGTGTCGACGATCGACTCGTAGATCCGGCCACGTCCCTTGGTGCTGCGCTGGGCGGCGGTCTTGCGAGCCAAGTCGTCCATGATGTGCTCCTTCTCTAGATCACGAAATCGCCGCCATCCTCGCGCTCGCCGCTAACCCCGGCGGCGCGCGCCTGCTCGCACAGTTCCTCGAGCGACAGGGCGTCCAGTTGGCGCATCGCGGCGTCGTGGATCGCCCGGTTGAGCGGTTCCACCACCGCTTGGCCGAGCGGTGATGCCATTGCGGTCGTCGCTTCCGCCTCGTGCTCGGCCAACGCCCGCACGATGTCGCCGACGCTGATCCGGCGGCGTTCGCGCGCCAGCCGATAGCCGCCGCGCGGACCGCGCACGCCCTTCAGGATGCCCTGGCGCACCAGCTTCTGCATGGCGCTCTCAAGGTAGCGGTTGCCCAATCCCTGCCGGCCGGTCAGCCGCTTGGCCTGCACCGGCTCGGCCCGCACGCCATAGGCGATGTCCAGCACCGCTTCCAGCGCCAGCACGGTCTTGCGCGGCAGGCTCAACATGGCCCTAGCGACCGCTGGAGCCGAAGCCGGCGCCGCCGCGTGCGGTTCCCGGCAACTCGTCGGAAAGTTCCAGTCTCGCGCGTTCGACCCGCGCCAGCACCAACTGCGCGATGCGCTGGCCGCGGCTCAGGCGGACCGGCTTGTCGCCCAGGTTGACCAGCAGCACGGCCACCTCGCCGCGATAGTCGCAATCGATCGTGCCGGGCGCGTTCAACACGGTCAGCCCGTGTTCCAGCGCCAGGCCGGAGCGCGGCCGGACCTGCGCCTCGAAACCCGCCGGCAGGGCCAGCGCGAAGCCCGTGGCGACCAGCCGGCGCTCGCCCGGCGCCAGCAGGATGTCCTGCTCGATGGCGGCGCTCAAGTCGAGACCGGCGCTGCCTGGCGTGGCATAGGCCGGCAGTGCCAGGTCGCGGCCGTGCGGCAGGCGGCGGATCGCCACGGGCGCAGCCCCGCCACTGTTCATGCGCCGGCCCGTTCCAGCCGCTCGGCAATGGCCAGCGCCAGCCGCTCGGCCACCGCCGTCTTGCTCATCGCCGGCCAATCCTCCACGCCCGCCTCGCCGACCAAATGCACGGTGTTGCACTCGCCGCCCAAGACGCCGGTACCGGGCGACACGTCGTTGGCCACGATCCAGTCGCAGCCCTTGCGCAGACGCTTGGCCTTGGCGTGCTCGACCACCCGTTCGGTCTCCGCGGCGAAGCCCACCACCAGGCGCGGCCGTTGCCGGTTATGCCGGGCGAGCGTCGCCAGGATATCGGGATTCTCCACCAGCCTCAGCGCCGGTGGCTGCCCGCTGCCATCCTTCTTCAACTTGCCCTCGGCCGCGTCCGCCACCCGCCAGTCGGCAACCGCGGCGGCGCAAACCGCGACATCGGCCGGCAGCGCCGCCTCCACCGCCCGCAGCATGTCCCGCGCGCTTTCGATGCGCACCGTACGCACCCCGGCCGGGTCCGGCAGCACGGTCGGTCCGCAGACCAGCACCGTCTCCGCCCCCAGCCGGGCCAACGCCGCGGCGATGGCGTGGCCCTGCTTGCCGGAGGAACGGTTGGCGATATAGCGCACGGGATCGATCGCCTCCAGGGTCGGCCCGGAGGTGACGATGGCGCGCCGGCCGGCCAGGCGCCCGGCCGCCGGAGCCGTCAATCGCGCGGCGATGGCCGCCAGGATCTCCGCCGGCTCGGCCATGCGGCCGGGACCGAACTCGCCGCAGGCCATCGGCCCCTCGTCCGGACCGACCGCCGCGATGCCGTCGGCGGCAAGGCGCGCCAGGTTGCGCTGCGTCGCCGCGTGCTGCCACATGCGCACGTTCATGGCCGGCGCCACCAGTACCGGCTTGTCGGTCGCCAGCAACAACGTGGAGGCGAGGTCGTCCGCCAGCCCGGCCGCCATCTTGGCCAGCAGGTCGGCGGTGGCCGGCGCCACCACCACCAGGTCGGCCTCGCGCGACAAGCGGATATGGCCCATCTCGCTTTCCTCGGTCAGCGAGAACAGTTCGCCATGGACCTTGTCCTCGCTCAACGCCGCCAGGGTGAGCGGCGTGACGAACTCGGCGCCCGCCCGCGTCAGCACCGCGCGCACCGCGGCGCCCGCCTCGCGCAGGCGGCGCACCAGGTCCGGCGTCTTGCAGGCGGCGATGCCGCCGGAGACGATCAGCAGGATGCGCTTGCCTTGCAGCAGGTCGGTCGCGGCGGCCATGACGGGGCGATCATAGGGCGGTCCGTCGGGCCGCTCAAACCCGCCCGGTCATATGCGCCAGGCCGAATGCAACGCCGCGATGCCGCCGGCGAGATCGCGGTGGGCGACCTGCGCCAGGCCGGCCGCGGCGATGCGGGCGGCGAACGCCTGCCGCCCGGGGAACCGCCGGATGCTCTCCACGAGATAGCGATAGGCCGCGCCGTCCTTCGCCACCTGCTGCCCCAGCCAGGGCACGAAACGCAAGGAATAGCGATCGTAGAGCGCCGCCAGATGCGGCAGTTCGAGCCGGCTGAATTCCAGGCATAGGAAGCGCCCACCCGGCCGCAGCACGCGCAGCGCCTCCGCCAGCACGGCATCGAGGTCGCTGCAATTGCGGATGCCGAACGCGATGGTATAGGCATCGAAGCTGCGGTCGGCGAACGGCAAACGCTGCGCGTCGCCGACCAGCCAGTCGACGCGGCCGCCATGCGGCCGGGCGGTCCCGCGGGCGAGCATGCTGGCGTTGATGTCCAGTGCCACGACAGAGCCGGCCCTACCCACCAGCGGCGCCAGGCGCAGCGCCACATCGCCGGTGCCGCAGGCGCAGTCCAGTATCCGCATGCCGGGCCTGGGCCTGAGCCAATCGATCAGCGCGCCCTTCCACAACCGGTGCAGGCCGCCCGACATCAGGTCGTTCATCACGTCGTAGCGCCGCGCCACGCTGTCGAACACCTGGCGCACGCGCCGCGCCTTTTCGGCCCGCGTCACCCGGGCGAAGCCGAAGTCGGTGTCGTCCGCCGGTTCCTGGCGCATGGCCGACCATAGCGGCGGCACGCGCCATCGGCTAGCGTCGGCGCATGCCAGAACTACCGGAAGTGGAAACCGTGCGCCGCGGCCTGCTGGGCCTGCTGGTCGGGCGCCGGATCGTCCGGGTGGAGACCCATCGCCTGGATCTGCGCTGGCCGCTGCCGACCGGCTTCGCCGCGCGCCTGACCGGCCGGCGCGTGGTCAGCCTGGACCGCCGCGCCAAGTATCTGCTGGCCCATCTCGACGACGGCTGGGTGTGGTTGACCCATCTCGGCATGTCCGGCCGGCTGTTCCTCGACCGCTCCAATCTGGGTCCGCCGGCACCGCACGAACACATCCGCATCGTCATCGAACAGGGCGACGTCGTGCGCTATCAGGACCATCGCCGCTTCGGCATGATGGATCTGGTGCGCGCCGACGAGTTGCACCGCCATCGGCTGCTGGCGGCGCTGGGGCCCGAGCCGCTGGCGGCGGATTTCGACGGCGCGCTGCTGTCGGCCCGGCTGGCCGGCCGGCACACGCCGATCAAGGCGGCGCTGCTCGACCAGAAGCTGGTCGCCGGGCTCGGCAACATCTATGTCTGCGAGGCGCTCTATCGCGCGGGCCTCTCACCCAGGCGGCTGGCCGCGAGCTGCGCCGGCCGGCGGGCCGAGCGCCTGGTCGGCGCCATCCGCGCCGTGCTGGAGGAAGCGGTGGCGGCCGGCGGCTCGTCCTTGCGCGACTATGTGCAGGCCTCGGGCGAGCTCGGCTATTTCCAGCACGCCTTCCGCGTCTATGACCGCGCGGGGGAGCCGTGCGGCGGTTGCGGCCGGCCGATCCGCCGGCTGGTGCAGGCCGGACGTTCGACCTTCTACTGCGCCTATTGCCAGCGCTGAGCGGCGCGGTTGATCGGCGTCGTCGGCTCCCCTAAACAGACGCGCCCCGTCCGCCTGGCGCGCGACGGGGGCGCGGGGGCAGACACATGGCTTATGCGAACATCCTGGTCGAGACCAAGGGTCCGGTCGGTCTGATCACGCTCAACCGACCCAAGGCACTGAACGCGCTCAACGCCGGCCTGGTGGCCGATGTCGGCCAGGCGCTCGATGCCTTCGCGGCGGATGACGGCATCGGCTGCGTCGTGCTGACCGGCAGCGAGAAGGCCTTCGCCGCCGGGGCCGACATCAAGGAGATGGCGCCCAAAAGCTACATGGATGTCTATCTCGCCGACTTCATCACGCAAGGCTGGGAACGGGTGACCGTGTTCCGCAAGCCGATCATCGCGGCGGTGGCCGGCTATGCGCTGGGCGGGGGCTGCGAGCTGGCGATGATGTGCGACTTCATCCTGGCGGCCGAGAATGCCCGCTTCGGCCAGCCGGAGATCAAGCTGGGCGTCATTCCGGGCGCCGGCGGGACGCAGCGGCTCACCCGTTTCGTCGGCAAGTCCAAGGCCATGGAGATGGTGCTGACCGGCCGCATGATGGACGCTGCCGAAGCCGAGCGAGCGGGCCTAGTCAGCCGCGTGCTGGCGAACGACAAGCTGCTCGACGAGGCGATCAAGGTCGCCACCGAGATCGCCAAACTGTCGCGACCGGCCACAATGATCGCCAAGGAATGCGTCAATCGCGCCTATGAGACGACACTGGCCGAAGGCGTGCGCTTCGAACGGCGGCTGTTCCATTCCACCTTCGCGCTGGAGGACAAGGCAGAGGGCATGACGGCGTTCGTCGAGAAGCGCGAACCGCAGTTCAAGCACCGTTGACCCGGCGCGCCGTCTGGCCGTATAAGCCCGCACTTCATCCGCACGAGAAACCGAAGCGACCGCCATGCCCAACACCCGCTCTGCCGAAAAGCGCGTGCGCCAGACGGCGCGCCGCACGGCCGTCAACCGCGACCGGAAGAGCCGCATGCGCGGTTTCCTGCGCAAGGTCGAGGAGGCGATCGCCAGCGGCGATGCGGTTGCCGCGCGGGCGGCGCTGAAGGCAGCCGAGCCGGAGGTGATGCGCGGCGCACAGAAGAGCATCATGCACAAGAACGCCGCCTCGCGCCGGGTGTCGCGTCTGGCCCAGCGCATCCGCAAACTGGCGACCGGCGGGTAAGGGATTTTTTCGCTGTTCTGGCTTCGTGCCGTTGCCGCGTTAACCTTACCTCTTTACGGTAACAACCCCAATACATGGGTCGCCAAGGTGGAAAAGTAAAGCAAAAGCACAAATAAGGAACAAGTCTTGCCGCCTGTCTGTTGAACATGCGGCGGCTTGTCGCAGAACTGGCGAGTTCTATCGGGCAGGGCGGGAGAACTGCGGGGGCCGTTTGGGGGCTTGATACAGGCGAGATCGCAGGGAAGCAGGGCATTCCGCCCAGCAAATGCAAGAATATGTAATCCGAGGGGGGGAGATCATGTCGTTATTCGCGCGCACGGCCAAGCTATCGCGGAGGATCGCCGGCGGCCTGGGCGCGAATGCGACGGGCGCGGCCGACTGCCGGCCGCGGTTCGGCCGCGTCGGAGCGGCCACCTTCGAGAGCGCGATCGATTACGGCCCAGAACGCCGCTAGGCGGATCGGGCCATGGCGCGGGATGCTGAGGCACAATGGCGGCGCGTGGCGGCGCGGCTGCGTGTCGAACTGGGCGACGCCGCCTTTCAAAGCTGGTTCCAACGGCTGGTCTGCGGCGAGGTGCGCGAAGGCAAGGTGACCTTGTACGCGCCGACGCAGTTCCTGCGCGACATGGTGGTCGGCCGCTACGGCGAGCGCCTGCGCCTGTTATGGCAGGCGGAGGACGAGGCCGTCCGGCATATCGAGGTGGCGGTGCGCGGACCGCAGGCCGAGCGGCCGCCGGCCGCGGACGAGCCGCGCGCGGTCAATGGCGGCGAGCGGCCGATGCCGGGCCGCCCGGCGGAACGCGCCGGCCAGGAACTGGAACGCGACATCGGCTCGCCGCTCGATCCCCGTCTGCGGTTCGACAGTTTCGTGGTCGGCCGTTCCAACGAGCTGGCCTATGCCGCGGCCCGGCGCGTGGCGGAGCAGGCGCGCCTGAAATTCAATCCGCTGTTCCTGCACGGCGGTGTCGGCCTGGGCAAGACGCATCTGATGCAGGCCATCGCCTGGCATATCCGCGAACACGATCCCGAGCGCCGCGTGGTCTATCTGTCGGCCGAACGCTTCATGTTCCAGTTTGTGCGCGCGATCCGCGACAAGGACCAGATGAGCTTCAAGGAGCAGCTCCGCTCGGTCGACGTGCTGATGGTGGACGATGTGCAGTTCATCAGCGGCAAGAACTCCACCCAGGAGGAGTTCTTCCACACCTTCAACGCGCTGATGGACCAGAACAGCCAGATCGTGATCTCGGCCGACCGCTCGCCCAGCGACTTGGAGGACATCGAGGAGCGCATTCGCTCGCGGCTGGGCGGCGGGCTGGTGGCCGACATCCACCAGACCGACTACGAGCTTCGGCTCAGCATCCTGCAGGCCAAGCTGAACGAGATGCCGGGCGCGCCGGAGGTGCCGCTCAAGGTGGTGGAGTTCATGGCCCAGCGCATCGCCTCGAACGTGCGCGAGCTGGAAGGCGCGCTCAACCGGCTGGTCGCGCACCTGACCACCTTCGCCAGCCGTACCGCCAGCATCGAACTGGCGCAGCAGGTCTTGCAGGATCTGTTGCGGGCCAGCGACCGGCGGGTCACCATCGACGAGATCCAGAAACGGGTGGCGAGCCACTACAACATCCGGCTGATCGACATGCAGTCGGCCCGGCGCGCCCGCAATGTCGCCCGCCCCCGGCAGGTGGCGATGTATCTGGCCAAGCAACTGACCACGCGATCGCTGCCCGAGATCGGCCGCCGCTTTGGCGGCCGCGACCACACCACGGTCATTCACGCGGTCAAGCGGATCGAGGAATTGCGCCAGATCGACTCCTCGCTGGCCGAGGACATCGAGCTGTTGCGCCGCAACCTGGAAGGCTGA